>HF992567.1:0-13526 GCA_000436695.1 Prevotella sp. CAG:1185
TAAACTTTGCTAATTTGGGAACATGCGGACATTCATTTAATTTTAAAGTCACGAGAGCCATTGCAACTATTTATGTCTCTAATCTTAGCATGAAGGGAGGGGATATTTGCCAACTGTTGAATGAACGCCTGAAAAGACAGAATAAATCTGAAGAAAAACAATCCTGAATATAATGTCAAAAGGTTTTTATTATGTCGGTTAATTGTGCCTCGAAACTGGCCTGTGTACAGGCAGGAAATGTAGTTCCATACAGATATTGCACAAAAACTGTCTTATGCACGTTTTGTAAGCTCTATTCTGAATGTCGTGCCTTTACCTATCTCTGAATTCTTGACGAATATACGGCCTTTGTGATATTCTTCTACAATTCTCTTTGCTAATGACAGGCCTAAACCCCATCCACGCTTCTTTGTCGTGAAACCGGGCTTGAAAACGTTTCTTATGTTTTTCTTTTTTATTCCTTTGCCTGTGTCAGTAACTTCAATGATTACCTTACTTGCAGTTTCTTCCACGTGCAGAGTTATCGTTCCGCAGCCTTCCATTGCGTCAACGGCATTTTTGCAAAGGTTTTCTATAACCCATTCGAACAGCGAGCTGTTTATCTTTACTATAATGTCGTTATCAGGAAAGTCCTTTATGAATTTCACTTTTGATGATGTGCGCCTGTCCATGTAGTCGATAACGTGCGTCATAACATCCATAAGACTTGACGGAACAGGCTCAGGCAGCGAACCAATCTTGGAGAAGCGTTCGGCAATGAGTTCAAGACGCTTTACGTCCTTATCCATTTCTGGTATCAGCTCGTCTTCAGGATAATTCTCCTTTAGTATTTCTGTCCATGCCATCAGGCTTGATATTGGCGTTCCGAGCTGATGAGCCGTTTCTTTTGAAAGGCCAACCCAAACTTTGTTTTGCTCAGCTTTTTTGGATGTAAGCAATGCAAATATGGCCACTACGACAAACAGCATTACGACTCCCAACTGAATGTAAGGATATGTTGAAAGACGTTTAAGAATGACCGAATCGTCATAGCATACGTTGATATAATCTGTCTTCAGACTGTCGTCAAGATAAATTCTGATGTATTTTCCTTCATCAAGCAGCTTAGAACTTATGGCTTCAGCATTTTTCATGCTGTCTTCGAAATTTACTCCTTTCAAGTCCACGTTGCGGTAAATCTGCACGTTACGTTTAGAGTCGGTGACGATTACAGGTATCGTATTGTTTTCGTTGATAACCTTCAGCACAAGATTAAGGTCGGTGTTCTCGTCGGCCTTATTGAGCGATCTCATGGCTTCTGCCCACACTTCCATTTTGTTGTGCTCCTCATCAGCAAGCTTTTTCACAAGATTATTCGACACAATAAGCGATGCCACGGCAATAATGATGGCCGCAAGCACAAGGATTATTTTCACCTGTCTTATTCTGTCTGTCCACTGCATACAGTTTTATAACGCTTTAAAAATAATAATATTGTTTGCGCAAGCATTAAAATACTGCTGTAACTGCTTCATGAAGATTAATTCACAAATATGTTTTCTGTGGGTGTTTACGATGCGGTTAAAGTCTTGTATTAACGGCATCTCTTAGTTAATAAGATGCCGTTTTATGTTAATAGACTAAATATTTTAGTTAAAAGTATGCCTGTTTTAATTTAATTAACATGGTTGCTGATGTGTATAACTAAAATATTTGGTTTATTTGCAGTAATTAAAAAACTTACAACTATGAAATCATTGACAAACAAAGAAGAAGAAATCATGAATCATTATTGGGACAATGGTGAAATGCAGATACGCCAGTTGCAGGCTCTTTATGACGATCCTAAGCCCCATGTAAACACACTCTCAACGCTTGTGCATATACTTGAGGACAAAGGCTTCTTGTCGCACCGCAACCTGAAGACACGCACATACGCCTATTTCCCGAAGATATCTCGTGAAGGCTACAAGCGCGGTTCGCTTAACAACGTTGTCAATAAGTTCTTCGGAAAGTCGTATCTTGGAGTGGTGTCAACACTCGTAAGCGATGAGAAAATATCGCTCGACGAACTGAAAGAGCTTATAAAGAAGGTTGAGGAGAACAAAAAATGAGAAAAATACTGCTTGCTGTATTCTTTGTATTTTGTGTTTCTGTAAATACTTTTGCCGATGGAAAATTGCCTAGATATCTCATAGACGGCTGTTTCTTTAATGAACTTCCGTCAGGTATGTCTAATGAATATCGAATGACGATAACTCTGTTTGACCAGGACGGAAATCACATCTGGGCTATAAAGGGCGTAAAACTCACTGACGAACAGAAGCGTAAAGCCGTAAAGAAGGCAGATGTGCCCAATGCCGACTTCTGGATTAAACTGGCAAAGGACAGGGAATGGCTCATTGACATGAATAAGGCTAACAGCATGTCGAAGAAGCATAATATTGCTGAGGGCGACACTATAGGACAATTCAGCGTAAAGGATGTTGACGGACATGTGTGGGACAACGCATCAACCAAGGGCCATGCGCTGGTGCTCAACTTCTGGTATATTGGTTGCGGACCGTGTATAAAGGAGATGTCGGAGATAAGCAAATGGAAAGATGAATGTCCTGATGTGAACTTCCTTGCCGTTACCTATAATTCATTTGACGAAATAAAGAATATCGTAAAACGGCAGAATTTCAGTTTTACCCAGATAGCTGACAACAAAACATTATGGGAGATGTTCAACGTTTTTCAGACGCCGACAACGATACTTATAGATAAAGACGGAGTGGTGCGCAAGGTGACGATAGGCACAAATGACTATAAACTCAAAGAGATGCTTAAGGCTATTAAGGAAGTTTCGGCTGCACGCTGATACAAAATGCATAAATAAATAACGACAAATTAAGATAATGCCATGGGAATGTTTTTCATTTACTCGATAAAGGTGGCTATATGCCTGGCTGTGTTTTACCTGTTTTATAAGCTGCTGTTGAGCCGCGACACATTTCATTCGTTCAACCGTGTAGTGCTGTTGACGCTAATGCTGATGTCGCTCTTGTTGCCGTTTGTCAGCATACCTGTAAACAATTCAACACCGGTTTACGACGGAATAGTGCAGCTTGGACATCTTGTGGCTGTCGGACTGGTGTCAAGTGATGAAGAACAGTCGGGCATGACGCTTATTCAGGTGCTGTTCCTTATATATATAATAGGTGTGGCAGTGTTCTTTGTTAACGAGATATGCTCTTTGGTGAGACTGTATAGACTGATTACAGGAAAAGACCGCGTGAGGACTGATGACGGCGTGAACATAATAGTTATCGACGGCGACATAGCACCGTTCAGCTGGTTTAACAACATTGTGATAAGCAGAAGCGACTATGAAAGCGGCCGGCGCGAAATAATTATACACGAAAAGGCGCATATAGCCCACGGACATTCATACGACATTATGCTGTGTAATCTGCTGCTGATATTCCAGTGGTTTAATCCCGCGGCATGGCTGTTGCGCCGTGAGTTGCAGAACATACACGAATATCAGGCTGACGAGGCTGTTATATTGAGCGGTGCCGATGCTGCCGAATATCAGCTCCTTCTGATACGCAAGGCTGTTGGCGAACAGCTGTTCAGTATGGCTAACAATCTAAATCATAACTCACTAAAGAAACGAATAACTATGATGATCGTGAAAAAATCTAATCCATGGAACCGCATTAAGGTATTGATGACCGTTCCTATAGCGGCTGTTGCCGTTGTGGCCTTTGCCACTCCGAAGGCCGAAAGCCTGAGTAAGGAAGTTGAGCACGAAAGCAATGCTCTTGTAAGTTCGGTTGTTAGAAGTATGCCGGACACGGCCGAGCATCTGGCCATAAGCGCTGGCGAGGCCGGCGACACAGACATGCCGGCTGAAGCCGCTGCGACGGAGACTGCTGCTGCCGACAGCCTCAGGGGGCGTGTAGCCGGCATTACTGTCGGCGCCTCAAAAGATGACGGCCGTGTGTTCAACGTTGTCGAGGAGCAGCCGCGCTATCCCGGCGGAACTAATGCCCTTATGGCATACCTGCGTGATAACATAAAATACCCTGCCGAAGCCGTCAAGGCCGGCATACAAGGCAAGGTGATAGTGCAGTTCGTTGTAGGCAAGGACGGCACCGTTAGAGATGTCAAGTCCATAAGAAACATCAGTCCGGAGCTCGACGCCGAGGCTGTCAGAGTGGTTGCCGCCATGCCTAAATGGGTGCCGGGCTATCAGAGCGGCGAGGCAGTAAACGTGCGTTACACCTTGCCCGTGGATTTCCGCATGGACGGAGGACCTGGCAGCGAAAGCCAGAAAGCGGCCGGCAGCAATATTGCTTTTAGCGATGATGTATATTATGTCGTAGACGGTGTGCACGTCAGTGCCGCCGAACTGAAAAATATAAGCACGGATGAAATAAAGAGCATACAGGTGTTTAAAGATAAAGCTGCCGTTGAAAAATTTGGTGAACAGGCCAAGAACGGTGCTTTAGTTATAACCACTAAGAAATAAATAGATGCCATATTGCTTGCTAAGAGATGATGCGGCAGGCGTCATGCAGATATACTTTTGTTGTCTCATGCCACAGGCTTATGCGGCGTGAAGGCTTAACAGACAGAACATAACGAGTCTGCTGTTTTTTCAAAAGGTGGCCTTTCGGATTGCGAAAGGCCACCTTTTAGCGTGTAAAAGGCCATGTTTTAGAGCCTAAAAGACGGCCTTTTGCAACGTATTGATATACAGAATGTTACAAGACCGGCTGAAACTATATGCCTGATGATGACTGATACGGCATAAACAGACGCATAGCCGACATGAAATTTATAAATGCCGGCATTGAATTAAATGTTTTTCTTATATGCCAGATGTTGTTTGCTGAGCAGTGCCACCTGCGTGTTCTTTTGGTGTTAATATATATCAGTTGCGCCATTTACTGGCATGTTTTATTGCAGATACTGGCCTCTGTTATCGGTTTTTGTGGAGAATGATTTTACCGCGTGAGCCTTTTGTCAATACTTTTAACATGCGTCTAAACGGCTTATAAATGTTGCAACATGGTGAAACAGTGCCACTTTAGTCTATAAATAAATTAAATTTTCGGCATTTGTAATACAAGAATAAAAAATAATTTGTAACTTTGCAGCCCAAAGGCGATGCGTGTGGAAGAGGCACCAGGGGTGCCGCTGTAATTCCGTGCGCATGAAGTCATTTATTTTATTCATCAAAAAATGTGCAGTTTAGAGTCTTTGAAAATTGATTTGAAAGGTCTTAAGGAAGGTGAAACCATCTTTAAGTACGACCTCGACAATGCTTATTTTGAGGCTGTAGACGGTCCTGAGGTAAGGAGCGGAGCGGTTAATGTTGAACTTAGTGTTCAGCGCACGTCAGAGTATTTTGAGCTCAACTTCCACTCAGAAGGCACAGTAAATGTTCCGTGCGACATCTGTCTCGACGACATGGAGCAGCCTGTAAGTTCTGACAACAGGCTTACGGTTAAGTTTGGAGAAGAATATTCAGAAGACGACGACCTCATAACGGTTGAGCGCGACGAAGGCGTGCTCGACGTTTCATGGTTTATATACGAGTTCATAGCTCTCAGCATACCCATTAAGCATGTGCATGCACCTGGAAAATGCAACCCTGCGATGATAAAAGCTCTTGAAGAGCATTCAGCTGCCCGAAGCAGTGATGGTGATGAAGAGAGACCCATGGACCCTCGTTGGAGTGAATTAGAAAAATTAAAAACAATAATTAAAGATTAAAAGAAAATGGCACATCCTAAAAGAAGACAGTCAAAGACACGTACACTTAAAAGAAGAACTCATGACAAGGCTGTAGCTCCTACACTGGCAGTATGCCCTAACTGCGGCGCTTATCATATTTATCACACAGTTTGCCCGACATGCGGTTACTACAGAGGTAAAATCGCTATCGTAAAGGAAACAGCTGAATAATGGAGAAAATCAACGCAATAATCACAGGAATCGGCGGTTACGTTCCTGACTACGTCCTCAATAACGAGGAACTGTCAAGAATGGTAGACACCAACGATGAGTGGATTATGACGCGTGTCGGCATCAAGGAGCGCCGCATCCTTACCGAGGAAGGCCTCGGCACGTCATACATGGCGCGCAAGGCTGCCAAGCAGCTCCTTAAGAAAACAGGTGTCGACCCCGATACCATCGACGCTGTCATCGTTTCCACCTCGACAGCCGATTATGCGTTTCCGTCTACAGCTTCAATCGTAATCGGTAAGCTTGGACTGAAAAACGCGTTTGCTTTCGACTTCTGGGCAGCTTGTTGCGGTTTCCTCTATTCATTCGATGTAGCTTCGTCTATGATACAGAGCGGACGCTACAAGAAGATAATCGTTATCGGAGCCGACAAGATGTCGTCAGTTGTTGACTATACAGACCGCAGCACATGTGCCCTCTTTGGTGATGGTGCAGCTGCCGTTCTAGTAGAAGGCACAACTGAAGAGAATATCGGTGTAATGGACTCTTACTTCCGTGCCGACGGCAAGGGACTTCCGTTCCTTCACCTCAAGGCCGGCGGTTCTGTATGTCCTCCGTCACACTTCACGGTTGACCACCGTCTGCATTACCTCTATCAGGAGGGACGCACAGTGTTCCGCTATGCCGTTACAAGCATGAGCGACGACTGCGCGCTTATTGCAGAGCGTAACAACCTGAACAAGGACAACATCCGCTTTGTAGTTCCTCACCAGGCCAACATCCGTATCATAGAGGCTGTGGCCAAGCGTCTTGAACTGCCTATGGAGCAGGTTATGGTCAACATTGAGCACTTCGGTAACACCAGTGCGGCTACTATTCCGCTTGCAATCTGGGAGAACGAGCATCTGCTCAAGAAGGGCGACAACCTCATCATGACGGCATTCGGTGCCGGATTTGTTCACGGAGCTTCTTATTACAAGTGGGCTTATGACGGATCTGACTTTGCCGGAAAATAGACAAATAGACAACATCAGATAATAAAGATGACGCATCTGCCGAAAAGGCAGATGCGTTTCTTTTTTCATTGGGTTATGTTCTTGCTGATGTGTTTTGCATGTATTTATCCCGTATTATTTCTTCCCCGGTTTTGCTTTCCTTTTTTATTATATCTGTTTTATTGTTGTGCATCCCGTTGTTCTTATTTTGTAAATATTGTTGGCATACGCACTTTAAAGGTTAACATAAGGTAAAATATGTCGCAGACAGAACAACTTGTCGAAAAACTTCGTACATTTATGGCGTCAATCTTAATATTTGTAGGTTATGAGCAGAATATGGGAATCAGTGATAATTGCGGCAGGCATAGCCATACTCGGCTTATGTATAAAGTCGGGTTTCGACAATTTTACCAACAAAGACCGCAAGGTTACGGTGAAGGGACTGGCCGAGAAAGAAGTGGCTGCCGACAAGGTTACATGGCCGATACAGACTAAGGAACTTGGTGATAACCTGCCTGAACTCTATACACGCATAAATGCCACAACGGCCAAGGTGAAAAACTTTCTGAAACAGAACGGTGTGAAGGACAGCGAAATCAGCGTAAACGCTCCCGTAGTGATTGACCTTAATGCCGACCAGTATAGCATGGCAAAGCGCAACTACCGCTATAACATAACGTCGACCGTTACCGTAACGTCGCGCAACGTCAAGCTGATAAGAAGCATCATTGCGCGTCAGGGCGAATTGCTCAAACAGGGTGTGGCCGTTGTTGACGGAGGATACGGCAACGGAGTGTCGTATGAGTATGTGTCGTTCCAGCAGATGAAGCCCAAGATGATGCAGGAGGCAATAAAGAATGCCGAGCTTACGGCGGCACAGTTTGCCGAAAACAGCAACAGCAAACTCGACAAAATTATGACTGCCGACCAGGGACAGTTCTCGATAGACGACCGCGACAGCAACACGCCTTACATAAAGAAGGTGCGTGTGGTTACCACGGTTACGTATTCGCTGAAGGATTAGTGATAATTGTTTATTGTCAATTCTTTGCCTTATTTGTCGTTATTTACCGTTTGGTTTTATTTGTCATGACGAATATTCTCCGGCGTGAATGATGACGATAAATGGGTTAGAAAGATAAATGGAATTTAGGCTATTGCAGCCTAAATAATTGAGTTGGTTAAAAAAGAAAAAGACTTCGCAGAACAATATTCTGTGAAGTCTTTTTTATTTCGTCAGAAACTCGGCTCGGCTTTTCCGCGTTTCATCTTGTCAAAATAGAACACGTCTGCATGAAGCTCGTTAGCATCGGCAAAATAGAAATGTCCGAACCTTCGTCTGCAACAGTTTTATTTTGTGTTGGTTCCTGTAGATGTACTATTCGTATAATATCTAGATAAATTGGAATTTAACATTTGCTCTTGGCATTGTTCGTATCCGTTGCAGTCAGTAGGCATTCTGTGTCAGTTTAACATCTTTTATCTTGATTTCTTGCCACATGCAACCTGCTTAGTTGGTTGTGCTGAAAAAATTTCGTATATTTGCAGAATTAGATTATAATCTTTTATTCAAGCAAAACAAAAATACAGATGCACAAGGCAGGATTTGTAAACATTGTAGGTAATCCTAACGTGGGCAAGTCGACGCTTATGAACCAGCTCGTGGGCGAGCGCATAAGCATTGCCACATTCAAGGCGCAGACCACGCGCCACCGTATAATGGGCATTGTCAACACGGACGACATGCAGATAGTGTTCTCCGACACCCCGGGAGTGCTCAAGCCTAACTATAAGCTGCAGGAGTCGATGCTGGCTTTCTCTGAGTCGGCACTTAAAGACGCTGATGTGCTGCTCTATGTAACCGACGTGGTAGAGAATCCCGAAAAGAACATGGACTTCCTCGAGAAAGTGCGCAAGATGACCATTCCGGTGCTCCTGCTTATCAACAAGATTGACGAGAGCGACCAGCAGAAGCTCGGCGACCTGGTTGAGCTGTGGCATAAGCTGCTGCCCGATGCTGAGATTTTGCCCATATCGGCCAAGAATAAGTTTGGCATCGACATGCTGTTGAAGCGCATTAAGGAGCTGTTGCCCGACTCTCCGCCTTATTTCGACAAAGACCAGCTCACCGACAAGCCGGCCCGTTTCTTTGTGAGTGAGATAATACGCGAGAAGATTCTGCTCTATTACGACAAGGAGATACCTTACTCTGTTGAAGTCAGCGTGCAGTCGTTCAAGGAAGACGAGCGCCACATACACATACGTGCGGTAATATATGTTGAGCGCGACTCGCAGAAAGGCATTATCATCGGACATCAGGGCGTGGCCCTGAAGAAGATGAGCACCGAGGCACGCAAGACTCTTGAGAAGTTCTTCGGCAAGAGCATCTACCTCGAGATGTTCGTCAAGGTTGACAAAGACTGGCGCAGTTCCAAGAAAGAACTCGACAACTTTGGCTACAATCCGGAGTAATCACGTATTGTTGTTTTCGGCTTCTTGACATGCTCCAATATGGCATTCCTGATGCTTTGAATAAACAGATACAGAGTGAAGCTATAATAAATATAAACCAGAGGGAGATACATAGGCTTCCGTTTCGGCCGTCGTGCAGCAGGACCCAGCGTCCGTGCCGTCGTGTAAAGAATGAAATCCGGCAGGCTTAATCTCTCTAAAACAAATGACAAATGGCAAATTTAGTAGCAATAGTAGGACGCCCTAATGTAGGTAAGTCTACGCTTTTTAACCGACTCACAAAGTCGCGTCGTGCTATCGTCAGCGACACCGCCGGCACCACACGCGACCGTCAGTACGGTAAGTGCGAGTGGAACGGAAAGGAGTTTTCCGTTGTCGACACCGGAGGATGGGTGGTAAAGTCGGATGACATCTTTGAAGAAGAAATACGCAAGCAGGTGATTATAGCCACCGAAGAGGCCGACCTGGTGCTCTTCCTTGTTGACGTTACTACCGGTCTGACCGACTGGGACGAGGACGTGGCTGCCATCCTGAGGCGCACAAAGTTGCCGGTTATCGTGGTAGTCAACAAGGTTGACAATAACGACCAGCAGTATGGCGCAGCCGAGTTCTATAAACTCGGACTTGGCGATCCGCAGTGTATAAGCAGCGCTACGGGCAGCGGTACAGGCGACTTGCTCGACCTTATGCTCACCAAGTTTAAGAACGACGGCGGCGAACTGCTTGAGGATGGCATCCCGCGCTTTGCAGTGGTTGGCCGTCCTAATGCCGGAAAAAGCAGCATCATCAATGCCTTTATCGGTGAAGACCGCAACATAGTAACTGAGATTGCAGGTACTACGCGCGACAGTATCTATACGCGCTACGACAAGTTCGGCTTTGATTTCTATCTTGTTGACACCGCCGGAATACGCCGTAAGAACAAAGTAACCGAAGACCTTGAGTTCTACAGCGTGATGCGTTCTATCCGCGCCATCGAAAACTCCGACGTGTGCATACTTATGCTTGACGCAACGCGAGGCATAGAGTCGCAGGACATGAATATCTTCCAGCTCATACAGAAGAACAACAAGTCGCTGGTGGTTGTTGTAAACAAGTGGGATTTGGTAGAGAACAAAGACCAGAAGGTTATCGACACCTTCGTTACTGCCATACGCAACCGCATGGCTCCGTTCACCGACTTCCCTATAATCTTTGCGTCGGCACTCACGAAGCAGCGCATATTCAAGGTGCTCGAAACAGCCAAGCAGGTTTATCTCAACCGCAAGGCAAAGATAGGAACCACCAAGCTCAACGAGGTTATGCTGCCGCTTATAGAGGCATATCCGCCACCATCGATAAAGGGTAAGTATATCAAGATTAAGTATTGCTCGCAGTTGCCCAACACGCAGATACCTTCGTTCGTGTTCTACGCCAACCTGCCACAATACATCAAGGAGCCTTACAGACGTTTCCTCGAGAACAAGATTCGCGAGAACTGGACGCTCACAGGCTCGCCGATAAACATCTTTATCAGGCAAAAATAACCTATGGCGCTTCAGCCATGTTTTATAGATGCTATAATCAATGAGAAAAATATTTTTCATCATATTCACTTTCAGCGTTTTTATGTTCCTTGCTTGCAGTAGCGAGGAACATAAAAACGATATTGCCGCAGCCAAGGCCGCCAAGGAATATTATGACTCGCTTTTGGCCGGCAACAGTGCTTTCTTTGTGCGCGGAATGTACCTTTCTGATACCATACCCGACGGATACCGCGAGGAACTGGAGGCAAACGCCAAGATGTTTGTTGCCCGTCAGAATGAGGAGCATCACGGAATACGCGAAATCAGAATCCTGAACTGCGTGAACGATACTATACATGTGGGCAAGACCGGTCAGCGTGTTCATGCCGCCAATGCTTTTCTCGTGTTCTGTTTCGGCGACAGTCTTAACGAGGAGGTCGTTGTTCCGATGGTTGAGCACAAGGGCCGCTGGCTTATGCGATAGCTTATAATTCATTGTTTGTCAGGCTTATCCACAAGCCTTTACGTCGGTTTTGTGTGGCGCACGTTTATGGTTGCGGCAGTTGTTACGGAGTTAAAACAATCTTTCTGTTATTAAAATATTTTGCGGTATGTTGTTTAGTTTTAGTCTGTTTATTCGCAGAAGAGCAATGGCTGTTGTCTCTCTGTCGCTTTTAGCCGTTGCAGCGTCTGCCCAGGAACCTTTCGGAAGTTCGCATATAAATGACGACGACAGCCATACTGATTCCGTGCCGTCAGCGTTTCAGGATAAGCTGATGAATGAGGCATATACTCCGGAATTTTCGGTTCCAATGCCAGAAAGCCGTTTTACACGCAGCACATTCAGCAGGATGATGTTGTCGGTTCAGCCTCCCAAACCAAAGTTTCATGTTGACAGCATCGACAGACTGATGCTTTACGGCACGCCCGAACCGAAGTTCACTGCTTCGCCTTACGCCTACGATTTCAACCGCAGCGGCGTGGTGACATCGTGGAAGAATGGTTTTCTTATGGGCTACGGCTCACGTACAACGATGCCTGTCATGATGTCTAATCAGAATGTTTCGTTCAGTGCCGTGCAGAATGTAGGCAATTTTACATTTACAGGAGGCGTTTCGGCCGACCGCTATTTTATGTGGCGCAACACAAGAACGATGTTCGGCTTTAACGGTTCGGTTAAATACAACTTCAGCGACAATGTTTCGGCAACGGTGTTCGGCCGTTATTACACAGGCCAGTCGTATTACACAATGGGAGCCATGCCTTATATGGGGTCGAGCGGATATGGCGGTTTCTTTAGTTTTATGGGCAATACGTTCGGCATGGATGTCGGTGTTGAACGCTATTACGACTCGTTTGCCGGACGATGGGTTACGTCGCCAATAATTACGCCTAAGATAAAATTCAGCGAAAAGTTTACGCTTGCGTTGCCTGTCGGAGGCCTTGTAAAAGAGCTGTTCGATGACTACGTGTTTAAGAACAACAAGAATCAGGGTCCGATTATTATGCCGGAGACCACGCCAATGCCCGGTCCGATACCTTTCGGCCCGCCGGAAATCAATTATCATAAATGACAACCCCCTTTTCTGTAATCAATATTGCTGCTTAGGTTAACAGCAATATTGTCGGTCGTGTTTTTATTTTCACGATAAAATTATTCTATAGTCCATATTCAATGTTCCCAGGCTTACGCTTGAAATTTATGTCTGCCATGTATGACTGTTTCATGTATGAATTAATATTTTTCTTATTTGCTTAATAAAAGTGGGCTATTTATTTTCGCTCAATATAAACGGTAATCAGGCTAATTCATAATGATATAGACTGTTCATAATGTGGCTAATTTTTAGCGAAATACCAATAAAAATTAGTTGACGGGTAATGATATTGCACAAAGATTGCAAGTTGACATAATGTTCCAAATGTCGTTTTTAGCTGTCGTTACTCGACATGAATTTTAAATGTTTATTTATGTTTTGACTTTTAAATAACTCGAAATCTTTACTATCGTATTTTAGTTGTGGTGACTCAGTATAATAAACCTATAGAAAAGTTTCTTCTGATTAAATAATTTTTGCTAAATTTGCAGCAACGTATTAGTAAATATATATTGTTTTAGGATAACGATGGTATAACAATTTTCTTGGAAGTATAATAAATTGTAGAATATATACAACCAAAATAAAGACAAATTAAACAGTTAGAAGCACTAATGAAAAAAAGAACTTTTTCATCAAAGCTGTTCCTTATTCTGGGGACAGCTGCAGTCGTAGGCTTTTCCGGCTGTACGGACAATGACTACGATCTGAGCGAGATTGACTCAACGATTGGTATTGGAGGTGACGGACTTGAGATTCCCTCATTGTCGACAGAGATTATTCCCTTGAAGGATGTTTTGGAACTTGAAGCCAACGGCAGCGTTGTTGAAGACGAAGTCAGCGGCGACTATGTGTTCCGCCAGTCAGGTGCAGATGTTGCTCCTGTTCATCCCTTTATAGACAAGATAACTGTTGCAGAGCAGAATTCTGTATCAAACGACCTTGAACTTACGTTCTCTTCGGCATCAGGCTCACGTCGTCGCAGTGCAACACGTGCTGGAGGCCAGAGCGTC
>HF992567.1:13557-17135 GCA_000436695.1 Prevotella sp. CAG:1185
GCGTCGTGGCAGATGGCTGGATTCAGGCGTTCACCTATGAGGGCAACAAGCCTGAGGAAGTAGTTGACTTGTATGAAGCAGAGGTTTCTTCAAAAGTGACCTTGGACATTGATTTCAGCGATGTAAAGTCTGTAGTAAGCAAGTTTGACCAGATTGAGGTTGACATGCCTGCATTTATGACAATAAATAATGTCAAATGCGGCGGATATGCCTTTGAGCAGTCTGGTTCAAAACTCACTCTAAAGAATGTCTACACTTCGTCAAATATGACTATTACGGCTGACATAACTTCTCTAAACTTTAAGGAGAAAGACACGTCTTACGGCTCATTGTCAATTTCGGGCGGAAAGGTTAAGATGGAAGGCAAGGTGCATGTAACTGCCGTTGCTTCAAGTTTCAACTCCGGAGCCGGCACTACAGGCCGAAAGATAAGCAGCGTGATGAATATGAGCAAGTTTGTTGTAAACGCCGCTACGGGTAAGTTTAACCCTGAGATTGCGCTCTCTGACCTCGGAAACATCAAGGTAAGCGGCATTCCTGACTTCCTTCAGGGAGGCAACGTTGTTGTAGACCTTTACAATCCGCAGATAAAACTCACCGTTACAAGCGACATGGACGTGCCCGGAACACTCAATGGTGTTATCAAGTCGTTCAAGAACGGACAGCTGCTGGCAACCGTAAATGTTGACAATATTCCTATCGATGCGAACAAGACTTCAACAATATGCATCTGCCGCAGATGTGAAGGTGTCAGCGGATTCGACCATGTGTTGACTAATCCGAACCTTTCAAAGCTGATAGAAACTATACCTGACAACATAACATTCTCGGCCAACGCTTCTGCCGACCAGACAAACAGCTACCGCTTTGAACTGGGACACAACTATACCGTGCAGCCTGCTTACAGCGTAGACGCACCTATCGCGTTTGGCGAGAATGCAAGCATTGAGTATCGCGACACGCTCGACGGATGGAACGACAACATTAAAGACTTTGAACTTGCCGAAGGTGCTTATGTCAACATGGACGCAAGCATAAAAAGCTGTGTGCCCGCTTATATGACCGTAAGTGCAGTGCCGGTTGACGTCAACGGCAACGCCATAAGCGCTGATGAGCTTTCTGTCGAGGTTACAGGTTCTGTTGAGGCTTCAAAGGATGGTGTAAGCGAAACTACATCACCGGTTAACATAAAGGTAAGCCAGATGAAGAAGGGTGCCATGAAGAAGCTCGACGGCATCGTGTTTGTAGTTGCAGGCAAGGCTTCAGACGGCAATAATGCCGTTACGGGCATAACGCTCAACGCAAACAGACACACGCTCAAGGTGGAGCAGCTGAAAATAAAGCTCGTGGGCAAACTGATTGGCAACTTTAATTAATCACATAAAAACAGACAGAAATGAAATCAATATATAACAGAATATTTGTTGCGGCTTCAATGCTTGCGGTCTGTGGCGGAGCCATGGCGCAAGACCTTAACTCGGCTTATTATACTGAGGACTATACTTTTCGCCACGAGATGAACCCTGCATTCGGCAACGAGCAGGATTATGTGTCGATACCTGTGTTGGGAAACATCAATGTCAGCACACATGGAAACTTCGGTTATCAGGATGTTGTGATGTCTAATCCTATGTATGGTGTTGAGGGCGGAAAGAAGATGACAACCTTCATGAACCCTTATATCTCTACTTCCGACGCACTGAAAGGATTCAACACAGGCAACAACCGTATAGTTGGCGACGTCGGCATAACTCTGCTTTCAGCCGGATTTAAGGCATTGGGCGGATACAACACCATCACGCTGTCGTCTAAGACATCGTTCGGCATGTCGCTGCCTTACACATTGTTTGAGTTTGCCAAGAACACCGGCAACAAGACCTATAATATAGGTGACATCAATGTCGGCGCAAAGTCGTATGTTGAGTTGGGCTTTGGTCATTCTCGTCAGATTAACGACAAACTGCGTGTCGGTGCCAAACTTAAATTCCTGTTTGGTGTTGCAAGTGCCGACTTCCTGTTCAAGGATGTAAAGGCCGACCTGTCGTCTAACGAAACATGGATTGTTTCGGGAACTGCAACTGCCGATGTTTCTATGCAGGGCTTTGCCTATAAGACAGAGAAAAAAGAATATAACGACCCGTCAAAAGGCGAATACGAAAGAATAAATAGTGCAAAGGTTGACGGGGCTGGCCTTGGCGGATTTGGTATGGCCATAGATCTTGGTGCCGTATACAAGATAAATGACGACTGGAGCGTTAACGCTGCTGTGTTAGACCTCGGTTTTATCAGTTGGAAAAACGATATGCAGGCTATAAACAGAGCCGACAAGTTTGAGTTTAACGGATTCCGTGACTTGTCTGTTTCAAGCGATCACGGAACAACAATTGACGACCAGATTGACAGCTATGGCGACCAGATAGCCGACTTTATCAACCTTAAAGACAACGGCGATCAGGGCAGCCGCACAACGGGTATAGGCGCAACAATCAACGTTGGTGCTGAATATAATCTGCCTGTTTACCGCAAGATAACCTTCGGAGCATTGAGCAGCACACGCATCAACGGTGCCTATTCTTGGACAGAAGGACGCATAAGCGCCAACTGGACTCCGCTGAGCTGGCTCGACGGCGGTGTAAACTTTGCTGTTAACAGCTTCACTACAAGCATGGGTTGGGTGCTTAACATCCATCCTAAAGGATATAACTTCTATATCGGTATGGACCACATTCTCGGAAAGACCAGCAAGGAGTACATTCCGCTCAGCTCTAACGCGAGTCTGTCAGTCGGTATGAGCGTTGCATGGTAAACTTTTCTTTACTTACAATATTTAATTTTGAGGCTGTCTCGGATTCGTTCCGGCAGCCTCTTTTCTTTGCTTCTTGTCATATCTGTCTTGCCTTTTCCGATATTACTTTTCGCATTCTTAATTTCATCTTTTCTTTTTCCTCTGTTTCCTCCTTCTTTATATCGTTTAAAGGTCGTCCATTCTTATGGCTGTGCATGAACAATGGGCATACAAAAAGGGCAGACCGGACTGAATGTCCAATCTGCCCAATGAGTGCAAATATTTAATTTATTGTTTATTTACATGAAGGAGTCCACGGCTTCAGCTGTTTGAAGAAGTCGTTGCCTTTGTCGTCAACGAGGATGAATGCAGGGAAGTTTTCAACCTGAATCTTCCATATAGCCTCCATGCCAAGCTCAGGATATTCAACGCACTCGATGCTCTTGATGCTGTTCATTGACAGAACTGCAGCAGGACCGCCGATGCTTCCCAGATAGAAACCGCCGTGCTTCTTGCATGCGTCGGTAACAACCTGTGTGCGGTTACCCTTAGCTATCATCACCATTGAACCTCCGTGATCCTGGAACTCGTCTACATACGGATCCATACGGTTGGCTGTTGTCGGGCCCATTGAGCCGCAAGGCATTCCTGCAGGAGTCTTTGCCGGACCGGCATAGAGTACGGGGTGATCCTTGAAGTACTGCGGCAGATCTTCGCCTGCGTCAAGACGTGCTTTCAGTTTGGCGTGTGCAATGTCGCGTGCAACGATGATAGTGCCGTTGAGGCTCAGACA
>HF992568.1 GCA_000436695.1 Prevotella sp. CAG:1185
GTAGATGCCAACCCTTAATTTTTATGGGTTATCGAATTATTTATCGGACAGTAATAATTTTTTTAAGTTGTCTTTAAGGAATATACAGCATAATACGTTTATCAGAATAAACGGAACGAGCAGAAGCGGAATAAAACAAGTAAAGAAAAACAAGGGTATAAGCACTATCAGCTGATAGACGGCCAATGATGCTGATGAAAAAGACATATAGCGCACCATGCCCATGTTGCACAAATATAATAAGTTTCCCGATATTACGGAAACAGCAAACAGCAGATTATCACAGCTAAAGGAAAACGAAAGTATGATAGCATAGCAGGCACAAAATGACGGCAGCGGGCATAATCCAACTGTAACTTGTCTTTATCAGCACATAAAGGGCCAAAAACATAAATGCCGCCAAAAGCAGACTTACGGCAACGCCCAGTCGCCTTAAAATCCGCCAAAGCTGTTTCAGACGTAATACGAAATAGAGAACCGCTATCATTGTTTCCTCATCAATTCAAGAGTTTAATTATTTCTTCTTTTATCCTTTTGCCGGCAAGACACTGATTTGACCATAAAAAGCCGCCCATTTATGACAAAAAACCGGCCACTTTCGCATCAAAAGTGGGCCACTTACGACACGTAAACAATAGGTTAATGATTTGAAACCCACAGACATGATTTTGCTTACAGTCCATGCCGTATCAGCCGACATTTCAACCGTCCTTTAATAATAAGCGCACATTTTCCTTTCAGTTTTTTGCCTTAAAATTTCTAATGACAGGTTGTGGCTTGTCAATAACACCTTAAATTACAGAGCAAATGTACAAAAAAAGGAGCGATTCTTATTATTTAATCGCTCCTTTTATTAGATTATGTTTAATAATAGTATAAAATTATGCTGCCATAATTATTTCTTCTCGCCAATCTCAAACGGCTTTGTTGCCGTGGCGTTGCCATACTGGATGTAGAGCTGATATTTGCCCGGCTTCAGGTCGGTGATGTCTATGAGGTAAGGCGCAATGTATTTAACGGCTTTAATCACACGTTCCTTGCTGTCGAAGATTACCACCTTGGCCTGTTCCTGTGTAGGCAGAGTGAGACGTATGCCCGAATTGTTGGGATTGAACGTAACGCGGGCGTCATCGAGAGCCTTGGCATAGTTCAACGGCAGTTCCGATATGTCTTTAGGCGAGAACTTAACCATCACCTTTAAAGGCGCGCCATTAAGTCCGTCGGGCATTACATAGACAGGAATCTCTGTCCCCGGCTCAATCTGCATCATGTTAAGCTCAACGTTGAGCGAGCCGCTGTTTGAAGTGTCGAAACCGAGAGTGGTGTTCTCAAACACAAAGGTAACCTCAACAGGCTTGTTATCGGGGTTGTCGGCCGAACGCGACACGCCCATTATGTAGCCTTTGTTCTTTATCACATTGTCCGAAGCAAGCTTTGTCCATGCCGTCTTAGACGGCTGCTCTGCACGCGAACGTGTGTTATACTCGCACAGATAGAACGCCTTCTGAGAGCCGTTGAGAGTATAGCCGAGCGAGTTGAGATTGCTTATCTGAGAAAGGCTCGCATTGGCAGGGAACGAGATGAAGTTCCATTCGCCAGGATTGAAAGTATATTTCAGTATAAGCTTATTAACGCTTGCAAAGCCGTTGTTGACAACCACCTGTCCGCGCGAAGAAGGATTGGCATAAACGGTTAGTTCATCAACTTCATCACCATTGTTAAGCACAAGTTTGCCGTCGGCAGGCACGGTCTTGTCATTAACGACATAGAAACGGCATGTTGACAAGGGCGATGTCAGATATTCGTCGGTACCGGGCTGCACGGCTGCCACCTCAATATAGGCCGAATCGTCTGTAGGTATTGTGTGCACATTAAGCACGTTGCCTTCGATAGTGGCATACTCGCTGCCTGACGTTATATAGTAAAGCCCTGTTCCTCCTGATGTGAATCCGGCGTCAAGGGTGTGCTTGAAAGACTTGCCGTAAGCGAGAATCTCGGTTGCAGGCCATGTGGCTTCCTGCTCCTTTCTGACATCCTTTTTAAGATAAAGGCGTCCCAGAGGAAAATTCATGTGGTCCTGATTAATGTCGTCTATCATATCGCCTTTGATCACAATGTCGGTCTGTCCGTCGATTGCCACATCATACTTGCGCAGATATATTCCGTCAGAAGGCTTCACAGGATTATTCTTGGCATACATGGTGTGCGTATCCTTCAGCTCACCGTTAACAGTGAGGGTGAACTTTATGTCGCCGGCACTCTTGTTATCCTGTATTCCGTAATAGGTGAACAGACGCGAGTAAGGGGTATCCTCAGCAAAGTTAAACGTAAAGCTGCCTGTGGCGTGTGTGCTGAAACTCTTGTAGAAGTTTATTCCGTCCACAGGGAAAGGATTACCGCCGTCTATGCCTTGGTCATACTTTATCCTATTATCGTATCCGCTGGTGGCGGCATTCCACTTTACGTCTGCGCCGATCCATCTAAAGCGCTCAACGCCGTTGTCCTCAATCATCTCTGAGATGTAATTGTTACCGGCTTTTGACGTAAACTTAGCGCGATATGCATATCTGTCTTTTGTATCAAGAAGAGGTACGGTGAAATCACGGTCGAGAGTCTCAGGTATCGGCAACAGATAATATCCGCCGGACAGAGGTATATTGTCTGAAGTAACGGTGCTGCTGCCGTCACGCAGACTGAAGCTGACAAGCTGCACGGTACTTATTCCGGCTCCGCCGTCATCTACTTTTGCCAATATCTTACGTCCGGCCAGACTGCCGTCGGCACTTGGCACAAGTCCTATCAGCTCTATGCTCTGCGCCTGCGAATGCAGGCCGAGCAAAGAGAACAATAAAACAAATATATATCTTGCTTTCATTATCTTACGTTTATTTTGTTTGTATAATCCTTGTTAGCTGTGCGCACACGCACGATGTATGTGCCCGATGTGAGCTGATGAACAGAGCTTGACGCGCTTATCGTAGTGTAGACGCGGCGACGGCCGGCTGTGTCGAATATCTCGATGACCGACTTGTCTGTCAGTCCGTCTATGCGGCATGTGTTGCCGTTGACGCTCACTGAAGGCTTTTCGCTCTCAACAGCCTGATCTATGCCTGTTGTCTCTTCGTAAACGTTAAACACAAGCACGAAACGCGACTTGGCATCAGCTACAGTATTGACATCAAACTCGTATCCGTTACCGTCGAGCAGATTCCAGCGCTGACCGGTCTGTTTGTCTAACAGCTCAGCCTTGTCTTCGAGTCCATAGCCATACGACTTTATCACACCTATACGGAACTTTCCTGTAGACGAGAGCTTAAGATTGATAGGAATCTCCACCTTATTGCCCGGCATAACGTTAACCGACAGGCTGCGGTTGCCGCATGCTGTGGCCATCTCGTTGGTCTTAGAGTTGAGTCCGCCCCACATCTTGATGGCATCCTCGCCGAGAACAAAGTCGGCAGAAGTTTCGTCCTGGAGTTTCACCTCGGTGCGGTCGGCAAGTTTCTCAGAGTCGCCAACATAGAGTCCCAGACGCAGCATCTTGTTCTCATGCAGCATATAGTGGTCGAACACCTTACGGCTTATGCTTGTGTTCTTAGCCTCCGGCGTTATCACAAGACTTGCGCCCGGCTGACGTGTCTGCACGAAGAACGGCTGGAAAGGCATCAGCTTCTGAGTTTCGTCATAATTCTCAATCATATCCCACGCCGTGTAAGTGTCGCTCTCGGGATTATACTGATAGAGATATTTCACCACCTCTTCCTCATTAAGAATAACATTATACTCCTTTGTGAGGTTTATGTTCGACAGATATGGATTGCCAATAAGGTTCCATCCTGCGTCAAGCTCGCTCTCACTTGGATAATATTCCAGCATGTCGGCATAAGCCACGTTTCCGCTGCTCAGCATGCTTCCGAGCGATGTGTTCACCAGACTGGTTACGTTGTCGTCAGTCTCAACCTTTATCTTTATGCCACCGTTAACTACTCCCTGCAGCAGTTTGGCCTTCACTCCGAACGATGCGTAAGGCGATGTTGCCTCTATCACGTTTCCGCCGTCGCCATTGTCGGCCAGCGAGAGTTCAACTATAGGCTCAAGAGCCACATTGAGTTTAAGCTCACCGTTGCCGCTCACACCCGAAAGGCTTATCGTTACAGGATTAACGGCCAGCTTGTTAAGATTATTCTTGTTGATGTTTACTACAATATCCTGCTCTGCCGAACTGTTCATATCGAGCTCCGATATGTTAGTTGAAGCATACTCCGACTCTACAGCCGAAACAAGCACCTTGCTGTTAGGATTGGCACTTATCACGCGGCTTTTTACAATAATCTTGTCAGTAGCCTCGTCAAGTATTATTGTGTCGCCCTCGGCATAGTTGTCAACCGAAAGTTTCACGTTGACAGGCATCTCGCCCGTAGTGCCGTCATACATCAGCATCATCTCGCATCCGCCGTTGAGCGTTGTTCCGTCAACGCTGAAGTTAATCCGGTCATTACCCTGACTGAGCAGAGGAACATAAGTTGCAAACGGCTCTGTTGAACCTATCGGACGCAGCGCCAGCTTGATTGCCGGACCTGAAGTCATCTGCGGCACGCTGAAGCTTATTGTGGCATTCTGTCCTGCGCTGAACACAGAAGCCTTGTCCATAGTGATTGTATAGAACGAATTGCTCAACGGCACAAGCTCTGCATGGTCGGCATTAGCATAATTATAAGGTGTTCCGTTCATCATGCTTATGCGGAAGTTGGCATTTACGCCCTGCGGAGCGGCCACATGCACTGCCTGTCCGGCCTCGGTGTCCTGACTGTTCTGTGTGAACGAGCTTGACGGATGGAACGGCATGTGAGAGAAATCCTCATTAGACGTTGTGCCGTAAAGCGTAACCGGTGCACCTGTAACTACATCATAAATCTTTCCGTCGTTGCCCTTATGATCCATGTCTACGAACGATACCAGACCAGGAGCGTCAAGACGCGGATTGTCCATCATATACTTGCGTATCTCGTCTGACGACAGCGCACGGTTCCAGAGCATAACCTGGTCAACCGCACCATTGAACCATTTGTCGCCAAGATAGTTCTGTCCGAACATCAGTGCCGAATTTATCTTTGCGGCAGGCACAGTTGTCGCACGTGAGTATTCAGCACCATTTAGATAGACATGGAATCCGTCTGAAGCAGCCACAAGAGCCACATGCATCCAGCGTCCCACGTCAGTAGGCTTGAAATAGTGAGTGGTCGCCCATCCGTAATATCCGTCGTTCCAGTGGAAGCGCAGGTTCTTGTCGGCAAGGTGTATACCGCATACGGCACCTCCGCCACTACGGAAGAATATCAGAGGCTTGACACCTGTAAGCATATTCTCGTTGTCTATGCGCACCCATCCCATAATAGTAACATTGTTCTGTCCGTTAAGATTAGAAATAATCTGTGTCGACGAAACAGCAGCGCCACCGTTCTGGAACGTGAGAGCCTTGCCCGGATCCACGGGAAGCATCTTGTTGTTGACTGTAATCACCAGAGGCACCATGCTGTTGTCTTTGCTGACAATGGTGTCGGTAAGAGTCTTTGCTCCGCTCAGCTTGTCAATGTCGAGCTGAAGCTTAGCCACAGCCTTGCCGTTGACAAACTTCATGTTGTCGGCTATCTTAAACAGTCCTGTCTTAGAAGTTATCTCATAGAGTCCTTCAGGCTCGGCCTTTCCGCCGACAAGACGGGCACTTATACTATATGACACCTGACTTTGGTCATAGACATCTATCTCGTTGCCTTCCATACCGCCGTCGAGAGAAGGCTCCACTGCGGCCTTGTTCTGAAGCACGGCAAGCATCTTGTCGGCAAGGTCTGCAGTCTTTACTCCCTTGGCAACCATTGACGCTCCGTTATTTCCGGCCTCAAGGTCAGCCACTTTCTGCCATGACTTGTTTTCATCATAAAGTCCGCTTGCATAAAGCTGATACTGCTTGCCGCTCTGCCATGACAAAGGCAACTCTATGTTGAGAGTCTGGTTGCCGGCATCAGAGAACGGACGAATCTGGAACACTTCTGACGCAGACACATAATACTGGGAGTTGACGCCCATGCTGTCAGGATGCAGGTTAGCATAACGATAGATGCCGATTTCAGGCGACTTGTCGCCCGACGGTGTGAGATATATAGCCGTGCCGTTGCCTGTATCGTATGCAGTGCGTCCCTCCGGAGTCTTTACCTCCGACTTCACCGCACCTACAGCCACTGGCATCTTCACGTAAGAAGTGACTGCCTGTGTACGCGGAGCCATACCTGTACGAGAGAACAGCTCATGCTCCTTGCTGAGTTCTCCGGCATTGAAGTCATTATAATATACCAAAGCGTCAGACTCTGATGTGTCGTGCGAGAACATGGCACGCTTAACATCGTTGGCATTGAGCGCACGGTTCCATATCTTAAGTTCGTCAACAGCACCCTTCATAGCCATGCTTTCAAATCCGTCGGCAAAGAGCGAGAGGTTTACTGCGCTATTGAGCGGAGCCCACTGTACGATGCGCGGAGCCGAAGCCACCTCGCTGCCGTTGACATACAACGTTACGTTGCCGTCGCGGTCCTCGCTCAACGCTACGTGCGACCACTGTCCCTTTGTAAGCGCACTGCCAACAAGATCAGTCTGCTGTGCGTCGTTTGCATCGTAAGTCGCGCGGTCGAAGAGCTGTGCCGGAGCGTAACGGAACTTCAATATGCCCTGGTCGAGCAACAAAGCCCATCCGCGGGTGTCACGCTGAAGTTCTACGGGGCGATTGCACAGTATAACGCCATCTTTCTCGGGTTTAACCCAGAAGTCTATCGTAAAGTCATTAAAGAAGTAATCAACATTTCCAAGGTCGATGCGTCCGCTGCCGTCGCTGTAAAGAGCCTGACCAGGTTTAGGTGCATACTCTACTGCCGTGGTCTTTGAAGAAACTGACTTGACTGTATATTCAGCCGATTCTGTGGTTACATCGGGCGACTCACGCAATGTGAGCTTCAGCTTAACCTTGTCGCCGTCTTTCAAATTATATGTCAGATACTGGTAAGGATTGTTTACGTCCTGACCATTGACATACCATGTATAGTCGTAATACAGGGGGATGGTCCATTTGGTGTCTATGCCGAATGTACGGCGTCCGTTTACGTTAGAAAGTTCTTTCAACGCGAATCCGTTACTGAAATAACGGTCGGCAGGATGTTCGAGGTCGGCCACCCACACTCCGCGTCCGTAGTCGCCGATAACCATTTCCTGTGTAGTATAATTCAATGCCACACGCTTTGCAGCAAGAGGATTATAGCCCTTGAGCCACAGGCTCCATTGCCCTGTGGTGTGGTCACGGAGATAAATGCCTGACGACGAACTGAAGAAATACAGGTCGCCCGTTCCTTCATGGAACAATATGTCATCACATGATATTGACGGCAGTCCCTCCGACAGATTCTCACTGTTACCTGTCGTCAGGTCATACTTAAGCACCTTGCCCGTCTGTCCGATATATATGACATTGCTGTTGTTCGGATCAGCGGCAATCAAGGCACCAGTGAACTTAGCAGGAACCTTAGAACCGTTAGAGCCGTTCACCATAACTGTTTCAAACGTATTGCCGTTATCGGTAGAGCGTACAATGGTATGGTTTGTGTTTATCACAAACAATGTAGGCTTGCCGCCGTCGCGAGTTATCGCAAAGTCGCGGGCACCGATACCGGTTCCATTAACGTCAACAGTATTGGCTGAAATATTTACTGTCTTGCGTCCAAAGTCATCAATGCGGAACAACGACTGGGCATTACCGCCCTGATTGTGAATCAGATACCAGCTGCCGGTACAAACGTCGGCCATGGTGTATCCTTCATACCAAGAACTGATAGAAATGCCCTCAAGGCCACCGCCTCCGCCACCTGAGAAATAGCATGTGCCGGCATAAGGATTGATAAACGCCTCTGTTCCCTCGTATCCGCGCCAGTGTCCCCAGCGTCCGTAGCGGTAAGTCTGTGCGTCAACGTCCTGAGTGTTGCCGAGCATTGTCTGGTCGCCAAACTCGTTCACCTTAATAGAATAGTGCAGCTGATTGCCCATCGAGCTGTTTATGTTAGTCCATTCGTAATTGTTTATATCCTTGTCCTTGACAAGCAGTCCGGCGTCAGATCCGCGGAACACTCGTCCGCTGCGGTGAGACACGATACAGTGATTATCTGCATTGTGACGCGCACTTGTTGTAGAATAATACTTTCCGTCGTCAGCCAAAGCTTTCAGACGGTTGCCCCATGCAAATTCCTTGAAAGTATGTCCGCCGTCGCTGCTTATGGCAGAACTCATAGAGCATCCGTAGAGCCACTGCGGGTCTTGGAAGTTTACACCGAATCCTCCGAGCCATCCCCATGGCGACTCGTTTCCGAAAGCAAGTCCACTGCCTATGCCGTTTATAGGCTCTTGCAGCGTGCGCCATGTCTTGCCGCCGTCGTCTGAGCGGTAAACGGCTGAATATACGCCATAACTTACGTTACGCGAAGCCGTTGCGAACCACATCTGCAGAGGGTTGTTAGGATTAACCTCAAGGAATCCCTGAGTTGTAGCCTTAAACGGAAACTCGTTAACCTGCTTGTAGCGCAGCTGCGTTCCGTCCTGATTATATACGTCGAACGTCATGCGCTTAATATTGAAGCTGCCGTCGCTCTGCGGTGTCAGTCCGTCGTCAGAGTAATAGATGCTTCGCGAAGTAGGTATATATATAATGTTACGGTTTTCAGGATTGAAGGCAAAATTCTGGAAGAACGAGCCTTTCATTCCTGTTTCCGGATGAGTTTCCTTCAGTTCGTCGGGCAGTACAATCTGTTTCCATGTAACGCCCTTGTCCTCACTGTACCACAACTGGCTGCCGAGATAATTGGCTCCCGACTGTATTGCTCCTATAAATTTCAGTTTGCCTGACGCATCTCTGAACGCATATCCGCGCTTGAACGACTTATGCGTAGCGCCCGGCACTCTTGTCCAGCTCTGTCCGCCGTCTGTCGTCTCATAAACGGCAGTGCTGTTACCGTTCTTCATGAAGGCGAAGAAATGGTTCCAGTCGTCCGGATCAACAGGGATTGCCGAATGAGAGCATATCTTGCGGAACTCGCGGTCGGGTATTCTGTCGGTAACACAGTCCCATGTCTTGCCAAGATTGTCAGTACGGAATATTCCGCCACCGTCGGGAACAACCATAAGAGCATCAGGATTGGTAGGATGAACTACAATCCAGTGAATACGGCCTGTATAAGGCTTCTGCTGCACGGGGCGGAAGTAGCCGGGATTACGTATACCCCTCATCCTGTCTTCAGGAGTATAAGGTATTTCAGGATAATATGTTTCAAGCTGCTTGGAATAAAGTCTTCTTACCGACTTCATCGTTTCGCCATAGTAAGCTGTATCCACAAACTGATAGATAGAGTCGCTGCCCGGCGTGTGGCCAAAAGTAGGAAGCCACTGCTTGGCATACATACCATACTCGCGCGAACCGCGCACCTTTCCACGATTCGTTTTTATGTATCGGTCCATAATCCTTGTTATTTCCTGCGGGAACCATCCGTCGCGCGCAAGCTTGATGTAGACCTCATCATTCAACAAATCCTCCTTTTTCACCTGTTCATAAGCAGAATCGGGTAATGTGGAAACAGCACGTTCCATCTTCGAACGCTTCTTGTCGTCAACGTTCTTCTCGCGGCCCAGATGTGCCTGCATGAACACGAACGGCAGCAGAAGCGCCACTAATCCTGTCAATCTTTTTCTAACCATAATACCTTTATTTCTGTTTATATAAGTTTTTGCATCAAATAATCTATTATCTGTTTCTCTGATGTGTGTGCAAAATTATACATTTGTAGCCAATTTAAAAAATAATTCGGATTATATTTGGCATAAATTAATAAATTTCCCGTTTTTTATTCTATTTTAAAAACTTTTAAACAATCATGTCAACAAATACAAAATAATTGACTAACATCAATTCTTACAATTTGTAAATTATATCAACCAATATTTTGCCGTATCTGAAAAATAGAACTATTATTTTGATAAATAAAACAACACATTCGTAGCATATAGAAAGAATTGACTTATATCAAGAAGGCAGCATACAGGAAAGACGGATTCTTGATTTTATAACATTATTTCATTATGCTTAATAGGCATTTCACCCATATTTTTACTATAAAAATCATAAAATATTGACGATTACCGGCCAAATTAAATAATAAACATTAAAAAAATTATGTTCCATTTGTATTATTACATACATATTGTGTATCTTTGCACCCGAATCAAAAATACATTTAAATTATGAAGATGAAAAAAGAATACGTTTCACCCTCAATTCAAGTGTTACAGATAGAGTCGGAGAACATCCTTAGCGGAAGCGTAAGTGATGGAATACCGGGAATGGACGGACTACCGTCTGACCCAGGCTATTATGATTACGAGGAAGAATATTAACAATACAAATGAGCATTATTATTTAATCAGATAGGACCGTTACATCAGATAACGGTTTTATTTTGTCTGAAACATTGCTCCATAAAGATAAAATCCATTAGTAGCGAAAACAGCAACAGCGTTTACAAGTATAATATTACAGGATAACAGCAATTTAAGAAATTAATCACCGACATGAAGAAGACTATTATTGCGGTTGCGTGCATCATTGCAGGCTGCACGACAAAGGCTAAGGCAAACACGGCCGACAGCGTCAACACATTCCGCTCTGTCAACCTGCAGGAGGTTGTTGTGTCTGTAAACAGAGAGCAGACACGCAAAATCAACACTCCGCAGCACGTTGTGAGCGTGCCGAAGAGCTTTATCGACTATGCCAACAAGCAGTCTACTGCCGACCTGCTCAGTGAAACGGGACAGGTGCTCGTGCAGAAGAGCCAGCAGGGCGGCGGAAGCCCTATCCTGAGAGGATTTGAGGCATCGAGAATACTGCTCGTTGTCGACGGCATAAGGATGAACAACCTTATATACAGAAGCGGACACCTGCAGAACTGCATCACCGTTGACCAGTTTGCGCTGAAGAACATGGAGGTGCTTTTCGGTCCGTCGTCGCTCAACTACGGCTCTGACGCACTTGGTGGAACAATCACTTTCAACACGCTCTCGCCCACCCTTGCCGCCGACGGACAGACTCACACAAGCGAGGGACACACCGTGCTGAGATACGGCAGCGCCAACCAGGAAGGCACGGCACACGTTGACTTCAACTACGGAACGGAGAAGTTTGCGTCGCTCACGTCGTTCACGTTCAGCAACTTCGGCGACCTGCGCGCCGGAACAACGCGCAACCCTTTCCTGCCAGACGACGACAACTACATTGAAAGCAACATATACGTGCAGCCGCAGGACGGCAAGAACGATATAATGCTGTATAACGACAAGCCGCAGCTGCAGAAGCGCTCGGGCTACCTTCAGTATGACTTCATGCAGAAGCTGCTCTACAAGCCCAACGCCAACAGTCAGCACATGATCAATTTTCAGCTGTCTAACACAAACAACTTCAACCGCTACGACCGTCTTAGCGTAACGGAGGTGAAAGACGGCGAGCTGCGCCCTAAGTTTGCAGAGTGGTACTACGGACCTCAGTTCCGACTCCTCGCTGCTTACCATTATGACGGACGCGACCAGCTCGGAGCCGACAGAGTGCACATGGCCGTGGCATACCAGAACGTTAAGGAGAGCCGCCACGACCGCAAGTTCCAGAAGGAGGAGCTTTACAACAACTGGGAGAACGTTAACATCGTGTCGCTCAACACCGACTGGATAAAGTTTATGGACAACCACAAGTTGCACCTCGGAATAGACGGAACGCTGAGCTTCCTCAAGTCTACCGCCAACACCGAGAACGTGCTGACAGGCGAAACATCATACAACGCCACACGCTATCCCGACGGAAGCAACAGCATGCACACCATTGAGGCATTTGCCACACACGTATGGAACATCAATAAGAAGTGGAGCATGCACGACGGTGTGCGCCTCGGCTATGCCACCACTTATTCGAGCGTGCTCAACGTTGACGAGTTTCCCTTCTTCGGCGGCGACAGCCAGCGCAAGAACAACTTTACATACAGTGCGGCGATAGGCATGAACTACCTGCCCACAAAGACATGGAAAATCGCCCTCTCTGCATCGACAGCTTACCGCGTGCCGAACATCGACAACACATCTAAGGTGTTCGACTCTAAGGTAAGCACCGTTACAATACCCAACAAGGACATCAGACCGGAGAAGACCGTGTCTGTTGACCTCAACATAACAAAGCATATCGACAATGTGCTGACATGGGAGAACGTTGTATACGGAACTTATTACTTCGACGCCATAACCACGGCACGCGGCACATTCATGGGCGAAAGTCAGATGGAATATCAGGGCGAGATGTGCGACGTCTACACATATACCAACGCCAAGACGGCCGTATTGTGGGGCTTTTCGTCGAGCCTGACCGCCACACCGACAAGACAGACCGAGCTTTATGCTTCGTTCAACTATACTTACGGCCGCATTCTGAGCGGTGAGAAGAAGCAGCCGCTCGACCACATTCCGCCAATCTACGGACGCGTGGGAGCCGCATGGCTTACTGCTGACGGCAAGGGACGCTTCGACATGTATGCCCTGTACAACGGCAAGAAGTCGGTTGACAGCTATAACATGGACGGCGAGGACAACATCGACTACGCCACCGTTAAAGGTGCCGACGGCGAAGGCATGCCGGCATGGTTCACCATCAACGTCAAGGGCAGCTACAACCTTAACAAGAGTCTGACGCTGCAGGCCGGCGTCGAGAACATTCTCGACACCCAGTACCGCGTGTTCTCATCGGGCATCAACGCTCCGGGACGCAACGTATATGCAGCCCTGAGAATGACATTCTGACGCGAAAGGCCTTTGTACACAACCTGCAACAGGTCTAAACTAACCCTGCCGCATGCAGCCTCAACATGACGCAGCACTAATGCGGGCAGAACAATCAATGAAAGAAAGCTTCAAATAAATAGAGTAAAACACAAAAAGTTTTCTGTGCAACTCGCCAACCGTAACATCTCTGCATATCACACTGATATTCAGAGAGATACGAAATGGCGAGTTGCTTTTTTGTTTCCGTGATTACAGCCTTTGCGCGGCGCGTTTCTAAAAGGTGGCCTTTTAGGCTGCAAAAGGGCACCTTTTACAAGCCAATATGTGGCCTTTTACAAGCTAAAAGGCCACATATTGGAAACAGGCTCTAAACATGCCTGTATGTAAGGATTATATTTCCGTCGTATTCCTTGCGGTCGCACAGCTCTGCCGAGGCTGGAATTTGCGGTGCGGCAGTGCCTCCGCCTACGGTGCGCGGCGATATTTCTACGCGCAGTTCGTCCCAGCATCCGTCCTCGGCGAGGAAACTCCGGTGGGTTTCTGCTCCGCCTTCAACCAGCAGCGACTGAATTCCCTTGCCGTAAAGCCATTTCATCAGCTGCGGCACAATGGGCTTGCTGAAGTCGGCTTCGGGCACAAACGGTCTGTTGCGGTCGATGACTATGCGCATCGGGTCACGTCCGGCCCACAGCCTTACGTTAAGCTGCGGCTTGTCGCGCTCCGCCGTAACACGGCCCACGAGTATGGCGTCGTTCTCCGCCCTGAGCTTATGCACGAGCATCTGGGTGAACGGTGTGGACAATGCCACAGGCTTGAAGTTGTCGTCGATAAACCCGTTTGCCGTCTGACACCATTTCAGTGTCACATAAGGACGGCTGTGAGTGTTGAACGTCATGAAACGGCTGTTCAGCTCAAGACATTCTTTCTCAAGCACGCCCACAGTAACCTCTATGCCTGCGTCGCGCAACTTCTGTATGCCGCGGCCCTTCACCTTGGCAAAGGGGTCTACGCATCCTACCACCACGCGCCTTACGCCCTTGCTCACAATGAGGTCGGCACACGGCGGCGTGCGGCCGTAATGAGAGCATGGTTCAAGGCTCACATACATGGTCGACTTACTGAGCAATGCCCCATCCTGCGGCTTTACCGACGCAAAGGCGTTCACTTCGGCGTGGCCTTCGCCGCATCTTATATGATATCCCTCGCCTATTATGCGGCCGTCTTCGCTCACAATAACAGCACCCACCATAGGGTTTGGCATCGTTGTAAGCCGTCCGCAGCGTGCCAGTTGAAGGCACCGGCGCATATACATTTTGTCTGTTTCAATCTGTTCCATGCTGCAAATATACTTCAAGTGAACGAGAAACAGAAATTTACGGGCGTAAGAATGTTCTTTTGAATCAGAACCGTTACTATTCATTTTTACTGAAAAAATCTTAAAAACAATGCTCAACCGATACAAGATTAGAGAAAAAATGCATATCTTTGTAATATCAATTTGATATCATATTCTTTTTATATTAAATCTTTAAAAACACCTTATTTATGGAAAACAAGGAATTCATTTTCAAGGGTATGACACTCAACGGCATCGGCATGCTCGTTCTCAACCTTTTTCTCTACATTGCGTCGGTAGGTCTGATTGTTCTTTCGCCCACGATATTCAGTGGCGGAATGTCAATCGTTTCAGGCGTGGCAGGCGGCATACTGCTCATTATTAACATCATCGGCAGTTGCGGTTTTGTGAAGGTTGAGCCGGGCGAGGCGCGCGTGATGATGTTCTTCGGCAAGTACCGCGGCACGTTCAACACGCCCGGTTACCATTGGATTAATCCGTTTATCACCACCAAGAAGCTGTCGATGCGCGCACGCAACCTCGACGCCGAACCAATAAAGGTGAACGACAAGACGGGCAACCCGGTGATGATTGGTATGGTATTGGTATGGAAACTGAAAGATACATACAAGGCAATGTTCGAGATTGACGCGCAGACCATGGCTGAGTCGAAGGCTGCCGGCGACGCCGCTGCTGCAAGCGCAAAGACTGCCAACATAATGAACGCCTTCGAAAAGTTTGTGCGCATACAGGCTGACGCCGCCCTGCGACAGGTGGCCGGGCAGTATGCCTACGACGACGGCGAGCAGGACAACGGCGAACTGACTCTGCGCGACGGCAGCGACGAGATAAACAAGGAACTTGAAGCCAAGATTGACGAGCGCCTGGCAATGGCAGGTATTGAGGTAATTGAGGCCCGCATCAACTATCTGGCCTATGCCCCCGAGATTGCGGCTGTGATGCTGCGCCGCCAGCAGGCCACGGCAGTTATAGCCGCACGCGAGAAGATTGTGGAGGGTGCCGTGTCGATGGTGAAGATGGCTCTCAACAAGCTTTCGGACGAAGAGATAGTGGAACTCGACGAGGAGAAGAAGGCAGCCATGGTGAGCAATCTGCTCGTTGTGCTCTGCGGCGACGATACGGCACAGCCCGTCATCAACACCGGAACGCTGAACCACTGATACAATTCATAATTCACAATTAAGAATTCATAATTGGGAGCGCGCTGTCATGCCGACGGCATAGCTCCCATAAGTCAAATATCTCCCACAACACCCATCCCATGCTAAAGAAGAAAAGCAAGAAACAACAAATGGAATTCAGCCGTTCGCCAAAGCTGTCGGGCAAGGTCAACGTGTGTGTCGGTCTGCCGCTGACAGCCCTCTGGCTGCTGCGCTGCTGGAAGATTGACTGCTGGTATAACGGCACAACGATATTTTCATACATCATACTCCTACTGATGCTGAGCACGGGCATCTACCGCTGGGCATTCCGCAAGGGTGCCATAAGCGACACGGTTACGCTTGGAAGCTTCAGCAACCGCATGTACCTGCGCTACAGACGACAGTATATGCCGGTTGGCATTGCGGCAGGTTTTCTGCTGATATTTGTCTTCACGACGCTAATCTCACTCATAAGCTATGGCATTGAGGAATTTAGCATTCAGACATATTCAGACGACCTGACAACATTCGGCTGGATGTATATCCTGGTTTTGTATAAAGTTCTGAAGTCATACATCGACTTCTACGAATATTACCGCTCGCCCGAATACAGGACTGTGCTGAACAACGATAAAGACAATATACGGGAATAAGCCATTGAACCGAAAGGGCATTGGGCATAACACCGTAAAAAAGAAGATGAAGAAAGAAAATAACACCAAGAGCTTTGTCCTGCGTGTGGACTCAGAGACGATGGCTGCCATTGAGAAATGGGCTGCCGATGAGTTTCGTTCCACCAACGGACAGCTGCAATGGATAATATCGGAGGCGCTGCGCAAGAGCGGACGACTGCCGAAGAAAAAGCGCGCACGCAAAGATGAAGGAAAGGAGAATGAAGAATGACATACCGTGAACTGTGGCGCACGCTCGAACCGCTGTATGGCAACGGAGAGGCGCGTGCCATTACCGACTATGTGCTAGATGTCTGCTTCGGACTGTCGAAGGCTGACATCCTGTGCGGAGCCGTTGATGAGATGACGGCAGAAAAGACGGCAGAACTGAACAAGATATTCGGTCGTCTGACTGAGGGCGAGCCTGTGCAGTATGTGCTCGGGCGTGCCGAATTCAGCGGCCGGTGGTTTAATGTGCGCCCCGGCGTGCTCATACCCCGCCCCGAGACCGAGGAGCTTTGCGCATGGATAACAGCCGACAGCAAGGTTTCGGGCTGTCCGAAGGTGCTCGACATCGGCACGGGAAGCGGCTGCATAGCCATAACGCTGCAACTCGACATGCCGGAAAGTAAGGTTACGGCGTGGGACATTTCTGCCGATGCGCTCGACGTGGCACGCGAGAACGCACAACAACTTGGCGCCAACGTAAACTTCGTAAAGCAGGATGCGCTCAACGCAAAGCCTGAAGGCGAATGGGACGTGATAGTGAGCAATCCGCCATATATCTGCGAAAAAGAGAAGACGGACATGGCCGTCAACGTGCTGGAACATGAGCCTCAAACGGCTCTCTTCGTGCCCGACGCCGACCCGCTGCTGTTCTATCGCGCCATAACGCGCCTTGCGGTGCAGACGCTTAGCAAGGGCGGACGGCTGTATTTTGAGATTAACCCGATATATGCCGACGACACCTGCCGCATGATGCGGGCCGAAGGCATGACGGCAGTAGAACTGCGCAGCGACATGTACGGCAAGCAACGCATGGCAAAGGGCGTAAAGGCGTAAAGGCAAAATAGCGCAAACAGACAACACGGCAACATACACAGAACCGGCAGTGCCGGCACAACATGACAAAAAGATGAAACAGATAACAGAACAGGAGGCATTCTTCAAGCTGTCGGCAATGTGCGCCGCAGCCGAGCACTGCCGCCACGAGATGAGTGAGAAGATGGCGCGCTGGCAGCTGCCCGACGACGTGCAGGGACGAATAATGCAGCGGCTTGTTGACGAAAAGTATATCGACGAGGAGCGCTACTGCCGCTTCTTCGTGCGCGACAAGATACGATATAACAAATGGGGACGCCGAAAGGTGGAACAGGTGCTGATGATGAAGCGCATACCACGCGACATAATATCAGGCGCGCTCGGTGAGGTTGACGCCGAAGAATACATCGCCGTGCTGCGCCCCCTGCTGCAGAGCAAGCGCAAGACGATAAAGGCGGCAAGCGAATATGAACTTAACGCCAAACTGATAAGGTTTGCCATGGGCCGTGGTTTCGACATGGACATAATAAAAGAATGCCTTGACTGCGAACAGATATAACTGCACAATGTTGCATAAAGCAGCAACAAGACAGAACTGACGGACATCACAAGCGCAAAGAGCACGATAAAAGCATGACGAAAGAAGAGCGCGACCTGCGGCAGGAAGTCTGCCGGATGACAATCTGAGGACATGTATACGCCAACTAAAGAGGCAATGTATGCCGTGTGCGCAACGGACGCTCTGCGCGATAACGCTGCGGCGACATTCCGGCATTGCTCTTGAAAAACTTGCCGAACGCCGACTGATCAGAGAAATGCAGGTCGTAGGCAATGGCCTGTATGGTCATGTCTGTATATACAAGCAGGCGGCAAGCCTCGGCATAGAGCATGCCCGAAATAAAATAGCCGGCTGTCTTTTGAGTTACCTTACGTATCACGCGCGACAGATAAGTGGTAGAAATAGAAAGCCGGCGCGCATAGAAATCAAGATAATGCTCCTCACGATAATGCTGTATGAGCAGAAGTATGAAACGGTGGAACAATGCCTCATTGTGATTGACTGCCGGCGGAAGAACTGCCACACGAGCGTCGACAAACTCAAGAACCTGCAAGAACAGGGCGTGCATCTGATGGTTAATGATATTCTCCTGATAGACATAAGACTTCTTGATGGTATCCGAAATCTGGCGCATTGAAGCCAAAACGCCGTCGGCCTGAACATCGGTCAGATGAAGTACGGGCGTCTCTGTGCGACAAAAAAAGAGCGAATAAGACTGATAGGCATCAAAAGACGACAGCATGTGCTCGAAAAGACTGCGCTCACACAGCAGATGCATAGCCACAAAATCGTCGCTCTGGCCCGTGATTGCCACCAGCGAACTGGGAGAAAGCAGCAGCATGTCGCCACGCCGGAAGCTGCACTCACGGCAATTAATAGAGAACATTGCAGTTCCCGACTCAACCAGAAGAAAAGAAAACATATCGGCAAACACAGGCGGAATGGTGTCGATATTCACCAAACTGTTATCCATCCTGAAGCAGGCAACGCTGTCCTTATACACCTCCTTCACCTCATGATAGGCCATCAGTTCGCTAAGTCTGATTATACGTTCACCCATACATATTTCCCTTTATCAATCATATTAATCCAGCAAGTATGCCCACATTCTGTTTGGAATGTACGCGGCACTAACCACGCAGATGTATGCAAAGATAATCATTGTTTCGTTTTTAACCAATTCTCATCATCTTTTTAACAGCAATCAATGGTGATGATTTACGAACTTTGCACACAGAAAAGAACTTTATTAAGAAAGAAACAAGAAAACATGACAAGACAACTGATTTACACCGGAGTGATGATGCTCCTTGCCGTCTGCACCCAACGCGTGGCGGCACAACAGGAATTGACGCTTCACAATGCCGAAGGCAAGGCCATGAAGGTGGCGCTGCGCAAGGCTCTGCCTGTGAGCGCCGACCGTGTGCGCTATACCGGATTCAAACAGGAAACGCTCATACTTAAAGCCGGAAGCATACGGCGCGAAGGCGCAAAACCGCTGACATGCGACATAATGCTCGAACGTGACGTGCCGATAAAGCTGCGCGACGGAGTCACGATATACGCCGACGTGTTCCGTCCAACCGACGGAAAGCCGTGTCCGGCTATACTGGCATGGAGCCCCTACGGAAAAGAAGTGGGCGGACAGATGCTCGACGACGTGCCGATGAGAGCCGGAGTGCCGATGAACGCGACGTCAGGTCTGGAGAAATTTGAAGGCCCCGACCCTGCCTATTGGGTGGCTCACGGATATGCAATAGTGAATGTCGACAAGCGCGGAGCCTATATGTCGGAAGGCAACCTGCTGTACTGGGGACACGAGGACGCTCTTGACGGATGCGACGTGATTGAATGGATAGCCTCGCGCGACTGGTGTACGGGCAAGGTAGGAATGTCGGGCAACTCATGGCTAACCGTATCGCAATGGTTCATTGCCGCCGAAAAGCCAAAACATCTGACAGCGATAGCGCCGTGGGAAGGCTTCTGCGACCACTATCGCGAGTCGGGCACACGCGGCGGAATACCTATGCCTGAGTTTCCTGAGATGATAGCCGAAACGTTCTCGTCGGCTCACGGCATGCTTGAAGACCAGCCGAGAATGATTGTAGAGAAGCCGTTTATGTGCGACTATTGGGAGGACAAAGCCGCACGAGTTGAGAACATAGACATTCCGGCATACGTTGTGGCAAGCTACACCAACTCTGTTCACACGCACGGAACATTTGCCGGATACCGCCGGATGGCGTCTAAAGAAAAATGGCTGCGCGTACACGACACTCAGGAATGGTTTGACTATTACACCCCGGAGAACGTAGAGGACCTTAGAAAATTCTTTGACCACTATCTGAAAGGCATCGACAACGGATGGGAAAAGACTCCTAAGGTGCGTCTGTCGGTGCTCAATCCCGGAGGCAAGGACATTGTCGGCCGTCCTGAAAACGAATTTCCGCTTGCCCGCACCGAATATCACAAACTATATCTGTCAGCAACAGACAGTACGCTGAACGATGTTCTGCCAAAGAATACGGCGTGCAACACCTACGTGTCTACTTCTGCCGACAATCAGATAACATACAGATACCGCATGGACAAGCCTACGGAAATAACAGGATACATGAAGCTGCACCTGTGGGTTTCAGCCCCGGACAACGACGACATGGACCTGGCTGTACGCGTGGAGAAGCTGTCTAAAGACGGCAAGCCGCTGCCCGACATGACCGGCAACGTAATAGCCACAACGGGAATGATGCGCGTGTCAATGCGCCAGACAGACCCGTCGAAGAGCACCGAGGCGGAGCCTTACTATCCGTTTACAACCGAACAGAAGCTGAAACCGGGCGAGATAGTACCTGTGGAGATTGAGATATGGCCTATGGGACTGCTGTTTGACAAGGGCGAGATACTGCAACTCACCGTTGGAGCATATCAGCCCGCAAAGGCAGACATACCATTCGGCTCGGCCCATATAACTATTCCGAAGGAGGGATATACCTATATGCCAGGACAGAAAGTGGAGATGATGACCATTGGAGGCAATGCAACAGAGTGTGCCGACAAGAACGAAGTGGTTAAATCGCCTGCAACACACAACTCGGGAAGACACTGCATATACACCGGCGGCAAATACGACAGCTATCTGTATGTGCCTGTAATTCCTGCAAAGAATAAATAATATTTACTGTTTTAACATCCAAAATATGTCAAGACGATAACCCACAACGTTATTTATTGACGCTAATTACGCTCCCGTCCGAATGGTGGTGTCCTTAGAATTTAATCAGTCATGCTGTTGATGCATGGCGGAAGATGGACACAACCATACGAACGGGAGTTTTTATTTGTAATCATTGGCAACGCATATCACTGCAAATAATTCATTAACGTAAAATTAAATGTATGACAAAGCACAAAGTACAATCGACGGATATGTAATATTATTTTACCTAAAGTAGGTTTATGCGCAATACATTTAACAGTAAAACTTTAGGACAAAAAATATTTTCAATCTAGGAAGCTTAAGTATAATGGATGTTAAAATACAGGTAATAGAATTGCCATTAAATTAACATTGATTTACTTTTGAAGGCCAAAAGCACAATAAAAGCATCTCTTTTGAAGTACAAAACGGCATGTTTTACAACGTAAAAGCACTGCTTTTGAGACGCAAAAGCATATCTTTTACATAACAAATGACCGAAAAACACATATAAATGGCTATGTGCCCAACATCCCAAAACGCGTAAAAGTCTATATAACAAGCATTTATCTCAAATGCTTAATTTTACGCGGTTTTCTCTATCAAACAACGATTTGCGGACAGCATAGCTGTTTTAAAGGCATCAAACGACAGGATATAACAAATTATATTTACATTTTCATTGCTTTGATAATATATCATTTCCACCTCCTTGGCAATACATCATATACGCTATATTTTTACGCAAAAATAGGATTGCCAATATAAAGACATTCTTAAATATAATTTCTCTGTCGGATTAAAACAAAATTCGGTACAACATACTTTATTAAATAAAACAGGATGCGGCTCGGCCATAAAAATAAAACAAGTTTTATTTTGTATTGCAATCGCCTTTCGCTATCTTTGCATAGTAAACTACTATTTTGCACAAAAAGGCAAAAAAGGAACGAAAGGAGAACATTCTGATGAAATACCCTATAGGAATACAGAGCTTCGACAGAATTATTGAAGACGGATATGTTTATGTCGACAAGACTGACATGATTTATTCGCTTGTCAGTAAAGGCAGTATATATTTTCTCAGCCGTCCAAGACGTTTCGGAAAAAGTCTGCTCGTATCAACATTAAAGAATTATTTTCTGGGCCGAAAGGAACTTTTCCAAGGGCTTGCAATTGACAAGCTTGAAAAGGATTGGAATGTTTATCCGGTGTTTCATGTTGATTTCAACGGAGGAAACTTCTCCAATCCTGACGAACTTGAACAGAAACTTAACTTCTGTATTTCTGAATGGGAGAAGCAATACGGATTGCCTGTACGTTACGGAGAACTGGGCTATGGTGACCGGTTTGCCGAAATAATCAAAACGGCACATTTACAGACAGGCCGGCGCGCCGTGGTACTTATAGACGAATACGACAAGCCGATACTGGATGTGCTCGACCTGAATCAGCAACTCGAGAACAGACACCGCAATGTGCTTAAAGCTTTCTATTCCGTGTTCAAGGGCGCAGACGAGCATCTGCAGTTTGTTCTGCTTACAGGCGTTACAAAGTTCTCACAGGTAAGCGTGTTCAGCGGTTTCAATCAGCCTGAGGATATAAGCATGGACATTAGGTACGAAACGCTGTGCGGAATAACGCAGGAAGAACTTGAAAGCTATTTTGCAGAGCCTATCGCTGAAATGGCACAGGATTACAAATGCGACACAGACGAAATGAAACTGCGATTGAAAAAGCAATACGACGGTTATCACTTCAGCGACCTGATGACAGACATATACAATCCGTTCAGTCTGCTCAATGCTTTCAGTAAAAGAAGAATTATGGATTTCTGGTTCCGCTCCGGCACTCCCACATACCTCATCCGACTGCTCAGCCATTTTAACGAAAACATGAACGAACTTACAGGCAAATATTACGGCATGGAAGAGTTTGTCGATTACAAGGCTGACGTAGAGAAGCCGTTGCCAATGATTTACCAAAGCGGATATCTGACAATTAAAGACTATAACATCGACTTCAACACTTTCCTGCTTGACTTCCCGAATGACGAAGTGAAGAACGGATTTCTCACTATGGTTGCATCGTCTTATCTTAAGCCTAAGGAAGAGACAGGAGGATGGATTCGCGATGTGGTAATGGCTATGCGTAAAGGTGAGACGGACAATATTAAAGCTCTGTTCACGTCCTTTCTGTCGAGCATTCCATATACAATGCGCCGCAAAGAGGACGAGAAGGAGCGCGAAAGATATTTCCAATACACGTTTTATCTAATCATGCGCCTAATCAGCGTGTACACGGTCTACACAGAAAAAGTGCAGAGCCAGGGGCGTGTCGACTGCATCGTGGAGACTCCGCAGTATGTCTACATCTTTGAGTTCAAGCTAGACGGCACGGCTGACGAGGCATTACAGCAGATAGAGGAAAAAGGTTACGCACGCGAATACGACTCTGACAAGCGACAAGTGTTCAAGATTGGCGCAAGTTTCTCGTCAGAGACGGGAACTATTGGCGACTGGAAGACGATTGAATAAAATTGACTATATCAATAAAACAACAGAAAAACACCTAAGACATTTAAAGAAAGACAAAAGCAACCGAAATATACCACAATTGCTAAAACAAGTATAATCTATAATAAAAAGACAACGACATAAAAAAGGAGAGCCTACCTGCATCTACCTGCAAAGGCTCTCCACGTCAACAAAAAGATATTACACAAGTCAATTTGTGTTGTCAAGGTATATGAGATACACTAATCTCTATGAACAGCATATCCATAAAACGGCAATAAAAATTTTCTCACTTCACTTTCTTCATTATTTATATGCCTGTTCATGTATACCTTGTACGGCACGTCCACTCGGATCGTTAAGTTTTAGAAAAGACTTGTCCCAGGCGAGTGCCTCGGCTGTGCTGCATGCAACACTAGGTACACTGGGCACAGTACGCGCCGCGCTGTCACTCGGAAAATGCGAGGCAAAGACAGAGCGGTAGTAATACTCTTCTTTATTCTGCGGCGGGTTTATCGGGAACCGCTCTGCGGCATGCGCCATTTGTTCATCACTAACAAGGTCGGAGGTTATTTTTTTCAATGTGTCTATCCATGAATATCCTACGCCGTCGGAGAATTGCTCTTTCTGTCTCCATACAATACTTTCAGGAAGCATGTCGGCAAAGGCTTCACGCAGTATTTTCTTTTCTATTGTGTTTTCCGGACACATCTTTAATTTTGGATTAATGCGCATTGCCACATCAAGAAATTCCTTATCAAGGAACGGCACTCGTCCTTCAACACCCCATGCAGCCAGACTCTTGTTTGCCCGGAGACAGTCGTAAAGATTCAGTTTAGCAATCTTACGGACAGTTTCCTCATGAAAAGCCTTGGCATCCGGAGCCTTATGGAAATATAAGTAGCCACCAAATATCTCATCGGCACCTTCTCCCGAAAGCACCATCTTTATACCCATGCTCTTAATCACACGCGCCAACAGATACATCGGCGTAGATGCGCGCACGGTTGTAACATCATAAGTCTCGGTAAAATATATCACATCACTTATTGCGTCGAGACCTTCCTGTATGGTATAGTTTATTTCATGATGTACAGTTCCTATATGATTTGCCACGATACGGGCCTTCTCAAGGTCGGGCGCACCCTTGAGTCCAACGGCAAAAGAGTGCAGGCGCGGCCACCAGGCATCCTCACGTCCACCGGCTTCAACACGCCTTGAAGCGTATTTGCGCGCAATGGCACTTACTATTGACGAATCGAGTCCGCCGCTGAGGAGCACTCCGTAAGGCACGTCACTCATAAGCTGACGCTTAACGGCCGACTCAAGCGCAGAACGTATGTCGGCAGCACTGCCGCCATTATCCTTCACGGCATCATAACTGAACCAGTCGCGAGTGTAATAGCGCACCGGTTTGCTGTCACAGCTTGAATAATAATGCCCTGGAGGAAACAGCTCATAGTGGTCGCAATTACCCTCAAGCGCCTTCAGTTCACTGGCAACATACACTTTTCCATCGTTGTCGTATCCTATATAAAGAGGAATGACACCTATCGGGTCACGGGCAATAAGAAACTCGTCTTTCTCAATATCATAAAGCGCAAAAGCAAATATTCCGCTCAGGTCTTCAAGAAAATCCGTACCCTTGTCACGATAAAGTGCCAAAATCACCTCGCAGTCGCTGCCCGTCTGAAAATCGTATTTACCTGCATAACGCCTACGTATTTCCTGGTGATTGTATATCTCACCATTGACGGCAAGCACCTGCTTCTTGTCCGGACTATACAACGGCTGACGTCCGGATTCAGGATCAACGATAGAAAGACGCTCGTGGGCCAATATAGCTGAACCACCACAATATATTCCGCTCCAGTCAGGACCGCGGTGACGTATTTTCTGACTCATTCGCAGTGCCTTCTGCCTAAGGCTGTCGGCCTGCTCCTTTATGTTAAATATAGAAACTATTCCACACATATATTTTCGTTTTTTACTGATTGTCTTAAATATTTATTTTATAATCACACGCCACATCTACATCCAAAACGTCTAAAAATATAATCCACGCAGGCTATTTTAAGGCTCTAACACCATAAAGCCCTGCGTGGTTTAAAGTAAGGAAATTATGATAACCCAGCATTTTTTACAGGATATATCATAATTTCCGTCCATCATGTTACCCTGAAAACTAACACACAATCTTTTAGTTGTAGGCTGACTCGCCATGCTCATATATGTCAAGTCCTTCTTCCTCGACACGTCTGTCAACACGAAGTCCGGCTACTTTCTTTATCGTATAGAACATTATTATTCCTGTTACGGCTGCCCAAAGGTCTATGCAGACAATACCGAGGAGCTGTGCACCGAAGAAATTCCAGCCACCGCCGTAGAACAGTCCGCCGTCAACGGCAAACAGTCCGGTGAGCAATGTACCAAGGATTCCGCATACACCATGTACAGAACTTGCACCAACGGGATCGTCAATATGAAGTTTTGTATCAATGAATTCAATGGCAAATACAAGAACCACACCACAGATAAGACCGATGATCAGTGAGCCGAGCGGTGAAACTGCGTCGCATCCGGCTGTTATACCAACAAGTCCGGCAAGAATACCGTTAAGTGTAAGTGAGAATGACGGTTTGCCATATTTAATCCAAGTAACACACATTGTAGCTATACCGCCGGCAACTGCTGCAAGGTTGGTTGTGAGGAACACGTGCGAAATAGCCTCACGGTCGGCCACCGTTGCTGCTGCGAGCTGTGAACCCGGGTTGAATCCGAACCATCCGAACCAAAGGATAAACACTCCAAGTGCAGCCAAAGTAAGGCTGTGTCCAGGAATAGCTTTGCTCTTCTTGTTCTTATCATATTTGCCGATACGGGGACCAAGAGCTATCGCTCCGATGAATGCCAACACACCACCTACAGAGTGAACCACTGCAGAACCTGCGAAATCATGGAATGTGCATCCAAATGTCTTCATCATGAAAGAGTCTTCAGCACCGTTCATAAGCCATCCGCCGCCCCATGTCCAGTGACCTTCAACAGGATATATGATAAGTGAAATCAGGATTGAATAAACTACATACATGCTAAACTTAGTACGTTCAGCCATTGCTCCTGAAACGATAGTTGCAGAAGTTGCACAGAACACTGTCTGGAACATCAGGAAGCCCTCTGTCGGCAGTCCTGCCGGATGTGTGTAGAACGAAAGATCGCAAAAGTTAGGAGCACCTATAAATCCTTCTCCGTTGCTTCCGAACATAAAGCCGAAACCCACAAACCAGAAAAGCACTGAGCCGACCATAAAGTCGACGAAGTTCTTGAACAAAATGTTCACGGTGTTCTTACTCCTGGTAAAACCTGCCTCGCAGAAGGCAAATCCCGGCTGCATAAAGAACACAAGCATAGCAGCCAACAACATCCATACCGTGTTTAAACCTATTGATAAATCAGTCATAATCGTAAAATTTTTAATGTGATAAAACCGTATCCGCATAAAGGCATTCATGACGTCCCGAAGGTTCCGAAGCCCTGTCTGCGTAAACTAATAACCCTATATTACCTGAAAACATCTTTTACTTTACCTGCCACAGCCTTTATCCAGCATGGCCAATACCTATGTATATGTTATCTGAGATTGTTCCGCTGTCCGAAATTATGCAGCCCTGGATACTTTAATATTATGAATTTCTTATCTTACTCTCTTTCTATATACGAAAAGTAAACCATTAACCGCAATAACTTTAAGACAGTCGGCTGCTCAGGTATTTTGCTTACTCTTCCTGCTCAGCATTATACAGAGCTATATCGCCACGTTCTCCAGTACGTATACGCACCGCATCTTCAACAGGTATGACGAAAATTCGTCCGTCACCTATCTCGCCTGTATGCGCAGCCTGCTGCACAGCGGCGATGGTTTTCTCCACATTTTTGTCTCTGACTACAATACTTACCAGGATACGCTCAATGCAGCTTGTGTCGTACATTACACCACGATAGATGCGCGCCTGGCGTGTCTTGCCCTCGCCTCTTACGTCATAGTAAGAAAACCACTCAATGTCCGCCGCAAGCAAAGCTTCCTTTACTTCATCAAATTTTGTCTTACGGATAATTGCCTCAATTTTCTTCATAACTAACTTTCTTTTTGTTATCAATAGATTAATTACATACTCATTATGTAATATCTGACTGCAAAATTATAACAATATGTTAATATTTGCAAGAAAAACATATCATTACGCAACATAAAATCTACTTATATTTTTAAAGTGTAATGTTATTTTAATATATTTATTTCAATTTAAAAGTAAAATATCTGTCAATAAAACAAATTGTAAGTAGAAAAGCGAAAGCAAGAAATTTATTCAGTAATTAAACATTAATATGTGACAAAATAACAATTAATAATATTTTTAGCTGTTTATATGTCAAATTATAATTATACTTATTACTTTTGCAAATTAAATGAAACGTAATGTTTAAATTTATATAATAAAAAGGCAGAAAATAAAAGATATCGTACAAATTGTTGTAATTTTGCATAAAAGATAATACAAAAAGAAATTAATAACGAAAAAAGATAATCATAATGACACCAGAGATTATTAGATTTACGAAGATGCACGGAGCCGGTAATGATTATATTTACGTTAATACCTTATTATATAATATTCCTTCTCCGGCCGACGCAGCCATCAAATGGAGTTCGCGCCATAAAGGCATTGGCAGCGACGGACTGGTGATGATTGGCCGCCCATCAACGGCCGACGCCGACTTTTCTATGCGCATATTCAATGCCGACGGCTCTGAAGCCATGATGTGCGGCAACGCGTCAAGATGCATCGGAAAATATCTCTATGAAAAAGGTCTGACATCAAGTAAGACAATACGTCTTGAAACGCTGTCAGGAATCAAAATACTACAGTTGCATGTAACAGGACAGACGGTAGACAGCGTTACTGTTGACATGCTTGAACCTAAATTTGAAGTGGCCGGACAGTTTGCGCCAAGGACTGAAGCCGAGGCAGAAGGCAAGCTTGAAGCCGGCGGAAAACTATTTAAAGGAACATTCGTTTCGATGGGTAATCCCCACTTTGTCATATTCACTGACGAAGAAGGCCTGGCCGACGTTGAAACTTACGGCAAGCTGCTTGAGCATCACGAAGCCTTCCCGGCACGCTGCAACATCGAATTTGCCTACGCAAGCGACAAAGACACTCTGCGTACAAGAGTATGGGAACGCGGAAGCGGAATAACCATGGCGTGCGGAACAGGCGCATGTGCCACAGCCGTGGCAGCAGCCAAAGCAGGAGTGGCAAGCCGCAGCAGTAAAGTTGTGATGGACGGCGGAACGCTCGAAATTGAATGGGACGAAAAAGACAATCATGTTTATCTTACAGGAGGAGCCGAATTCGTATTTGAAGGAGAAGTTGCACTTCCATGATTTATTCAATGGTGCAGGAATCTGAAAATGACATAAGAGGTAAGTTTTTTAAGGTAAAAAGATTAAATTAAAAAATTGTATTTAACACGTGGCTGTATAAAATGAAATCAAATACGCTGCGCAAAAAGAGAAAATAACTTAAACATCAATAACAAGAGAACTATGGCATTAATAAATGAACATTATTTAAAACTGACGAAGAATTATCTGTTTGCAGACATCGCAAAGAAGGTAAATGCTTTCAAGGTGTCGCATCAGAAAGCAGACGTGATTAGCCTCGGCATAGGCGACGTAACCCGTCCGCTGTGTCCGGCCGTCATCGAGGCCATGCACAAGGCTGTTGACGAGATGGCTACCAAGGAAGGCTTTCACGGCTATGGTCCGGAGCAGGGCTATCTGTTCCTTAGAGAGGCCATTGTAAAGAACGACTATCTGCCGCGCGGCATACACATCGACCCGAGCGAAGTGTTCGTAAACGACGGAGCCAAGAGCGACACAGGAAACATCGGCGAGCTTGTACGCTGGGACAACAACATCGGCGTGACCGACCCTGTATATCCCGTTTATGTCGACTCTAACGTTATGTGCGGAAGAGCAGGCTCTCTGGTTGACGGAAAATGGAGCAACGTTACCTATATTCCGTGCATCGAGGCTAACAACTTCGTTCCTCAGATTCCCGATCACCGCGTGGACATTATATATCTTTGCTACCCCAACAACCCTACAGGAACCGTCATCACAAAGGACGAACTGAGAAAATGGGTAAACTACGCGCTTAAGAACGACACTCTGATATTCTACGATGCAGCCTACGAGGCTTACATCCAGGACGACGACATCCCCCACTCTATCTACGAGATAAAGGGAGCCCGCAAGGTTGCCATAGAGTTCAGAAGTTTCTCTAAGACAGCAGGATTCACCGGAGTAAGATGCGGCTACACCGTTGTGCCCAAGGAGCTTACGGCTGCCAGCATGGACGGTAAGGAGCGCTATCCGCTCAACCCGATGTGGAACCGCCGCCAATGCACCAAGTTCAACGGCACGAGCTACATCAGCCAGCGCGCAGCCGAGGCAACATACACCCCGGAAGGCAAAGAACAGATAAAGGAAACAATTAAATACTATATGGAAAACGCCAAGATAATGCGCGAGACACTTACGTCATTAGGCCTCAAAGTCTATGGCGGTGTCAACGCTCCTTATCTTTGGGTTAAGACACCAAACAACACGAGCAGCTGGAAATTCTTTGAGCAGATGCTCTACGGAGCACAAGTAGTCTGCACGCCGGGTGTGGGATTCGGCCCGAGCGGTGAAGGATTCATCCGTCTGACTGCCTTCGGCGAACGCGAGGACTGCCAGGAAGCGATGAAGCGTATCAGCGCGTGGATGTTGAAATAAGCATTGCCTTCAATGGCCGGAGAAAGTCTCCGGTGCTTAATATTCATCTACAAAATTAAAGAAAGGGTAACAACTATGGTAAAGTTTAAGGTAAGAAGCCTCATGGCATTAGGATTGTTGAGCATAAGCACAGTTGCTATGGCACAAGACAAAGTAGAAGCCAACGTTTCAGCCGACGTAGTCAGCCAGTATATATGGCGTGGACAGGATTTAGGCGACGTCAGCCTGCAGCCTTCGCTGGGCGTATCATACAAGGGTCTGTCGCTGTCGGCATGGGGAAATGTAGGACTTTCAGACAACACCGACACTAAGGAGTTCGACCTTACCTTAAGCTATAAGACTGGCGGATTCAACATCGGTGTAACCGACTATTGGTTCAATTCGCCCAATGAGCGCTACTTCAGCTATGCCGCACACGAGACATCACACGTATTTGAGGCCAACATCGGCTACGATTTCGGTCTGTGCGCGTTGCAGTGGTACACCAACTTCGGCGGCAACGACGGTGTAACCGACAAAGGCAAACGTGCATATTCGTCTTACGCAGAGCTTAGCGTTCCGTTCCGTCTTGCCGGATGCGACTGGACCGCAGCAGCAGGAGTAGTGCCCTACGCCACAAGTTTTTACGCCGACGCCAACGGCTTTGCAGTAACCAACGTATCACTCAAGGCCACCCTCGACATCAACATTACAAAGAGCTTCAGCGTGCCTTTGTTTGCAGGCATATATGCCAATCCAAGCACAGAAAAGGCTTACTTTGTAGTAGGATTTACGTTGCGTCCGTGAAAAAAAGCAACATTTATTCAATAAAAAGGTGTCATAATGAAATTTAGCATTATCTTTGCACCCGTATTCTGATAAAGAACAAATTTAAACGTAACAAATAAAAAATTAAACAATGATGAACTTAAGATTTCAGGTTGTTGAAGAGGCGTTCAAAAAAAGACCGGTAGAAGTTATCGCACCGGTGGAGCGCCCGTCCGAGTACTTCGGCAAGAATGTTTTCAACCGGGCAAAAATGTACAAGTATCTGCCTGCAGATGTCTATGACAAGCTCATTGATGTCATCGACAACGGTTCACGTCTCGACCGCTCTATCGCCGACGCCGTTGCCGCTGGCATGAAACAGTGGGCTGAGGAGAACGGCGTTACTCACTACACTCACTGGTTCCAGCCGCTGACAGAAGGCACTGCCGAGAAACACGACGCCTTCATCGAGCATGACGGCAAGGGGGGCATGATAGAGGAGTTCTCCGGCAAGCTGCTCGTACAGCAGGAGCCTGACGCAAGCTCTTTCCCAAGTGGCGGTATCAGAAACACATTCGAGGCACGCGGATATTCTGCCTGGGATCCTACATCACCTGTGTTCATCATGGACGACACCCTGTGTATTCCTACTATCTTCATTTCTTACACAGGCGAGGCTCTCGACTATAAGGCTCCGCTGCTGCGCGCCCTGCACGCTGTAAACACAGCCGCAACAGAGGTCTGCCATTATTTCGACCCGAATGTAAAGAAGGTTACCAGCAACCTCGGATGGGAGCAGGAGTATTTCCTCGTTGACGAAGGACTCTACAGCGCACGTCCTGACCTCATGCTGACAGGCCGCACACTGATGGGCCACGACTCAGCCAAGAACCAGCAGATGGACGACCACTACTTTGGAACAATTCCTGACCGTGTTCAGGCTTTCATGAAAGACCTTGAGATACAGGCTCTCGAACTGTCAATCCCCTGCAAGACACGTCACAACGAGGTTGCGCCCAACCAGTTTGAGATTGCTCCTATCTTTGAGGAGACCAACCTGGCTACCGACCACAACATGCTGCTGATGTCACTCATGAAGAAGGTGGCACGCAAGCACGGATTCCGCGTTCTGCTCCACGAGAAGCCGTTCGCAGGCATCAACGGTTCAGGTAAGCACAACAACTGGAGCTTGTCTACCGATACAGGCGTGCTGCTGCATGCTCCCGGCAAGACTCCTGAGGCTAACCTCCGCTTCGTTACATTCATCGTTGAGACTCTTATGGGTGTCTACAAGCACAACGGACTTATCAAGGCTTCTATCATGAGCGCAACCAACGCTCACCGTCTGGGAGCCAACGAGGCACCTCCAGCAATCATATCTTCATTCCTCGGCAAACAGCTCTCTGAACTGCTCGACCACATCGAGAATAGCGACAGCAAAGACCTGTTCAACATGGCCGGCAAGCAGGGCATGACACTCGACATTCCTGAGATTCCTGAACTGCTCATCGACAACACCGACCGTAACCGTACAAGTCCATTCGCCTTCACAGGTAACCGCTTCGAGTTCCGTGCCGTAGGTAGCGAGGCTAACTGCGCATCAGCAATGATAGCCCTCAACACTGCAGTGGCAGAGGCTCTTACAAACTTCAAGAAGCGTGTTGACGCTCTTATCGCCAAAGGACAGGATCAGACAAGCGCTATCGTCGACGTTCTGCGTGAGGATATCAAGACCTGCAAGCCTATACGCTTCGACGGAAACGGATATTCTGACGAGTGGGTTGAGGAGGCTAAGCGCCGCGGACTCGACTGCGAGACCAGCTGCCCGGTTATCTTCGACAACTATCTCAGCGCCGACTCTATCAAGATGTTCGAGGATATGAACGTAATGACTGAGAAAGAGCTTGCTGCACGCAATGAGGTTAAATGGGACACCTATACAAAGCGCATCCAGATTGAGGCACGTGTTATGGGCGACCTGTCAATGAACCACATCATACCTGTTGCAACTCACTATCAGAGCCAGCTGGCTAAGAACGTTCAGAACATGCTGCAGATATTCCCGAAAGAGAAGGTTGAGAAGCTCTGCTCACGCAACATCAAGATTATCGAGGAGATTGCTGAGCGTACTCAGATCATTGAGAACGGCGTTGACGAGCTTATCAACGCACGCAAGGTAGCCAACAAGATTGAGAACGAGCGTGAAAAGGCTATCGCATATCACGATACAGTAGCTCCTAAGATGGAGGAGATACGTTACCACATAGACAAGCTGGAGCTTACCGTTGCCGACGAGCTTTGGACTCTGCCTAAGTATCGCGAACTGCTGTTCATAAGATAATCAAACATAAATATATTGGCCGGCTGACCGCGGCAGGTGCGCCGCGCTGAAGCCACCGTATTCTAAATTTAACGTGACAATCTATTTCTTTTATTGATTGTTTTAAGTTAACCGACGGGAAGTCACTGTGAAGCGACTTCCCGTTATTGTTTTGTCTTTACTCAAACCTGAACACGGTAAATAATATTCTGACGGACTTCCGTCTTTCTTTTAGCTGATGCATGGGGCCATGTAAAACAATAAGCTGACAATGATGCTACAATAAAGAACAAGAATACTAGTGAAACATCCACCTGCTTGCACAGGTACATAAACAATTGACCGAGTGAGGTTAAACATATCAAGTCAGTCTTTTAGCTTCAGAAAAGATAAGTATGACTTTCAGATGGCGGTAAAAACTCATTACAAAAGTATTTTTCATTCCAGAAAATCAACATATAACGTATGTTAAACAAAGTCGTCTCCAGACCTTATTTTATTAACTTTACTTCACATTATCACTCGATTTCAGCCTTAAAACAGCCGTTTTTATTGTCTAAAACGATGCTTTTAATCACACAAAAGCACCACTTTCATGTTGTAAACCTATCACTTTTGCACCAAAAGTGGCCGAGTTATGTTTTTTAACATTTAGCGTTTCTGTATTATAATGATGTAAAGCGCTATATTACAGCCACTTAACCAAAGTGACCATTTTTGTGGCATTTCTGCGTAAAAATGCGTAATCACGAAGGGCATCGCCATTCTGAGAGCGTCAAACGAACAGAATTATTCGTAATATTTTACAAATCAAAAGAAATAAGGCGAGGCTGTCTGACGGCACAACATGTCAGACAGGCCTCGCCCAAAAAAGAGTCATGCATAAGAATGCATGCCCCCAAGAAAATAATTTACGCCGAAATATGTCATCAATATTGTGGCAAAGGCTGCCACCATAAATACATGCCATGCCATCGGACCGCGCATGAACGGCAGCGACACTCTGTGGGCTGCAACTGCATATACCATAAAAGTGATGAGCGCCCACACCTCTTTTGCGTCCCAGCTCCAATAAGTGCCCCACGACACATTGGCCCACACCGCACCTACAAATATGCCGACGGCAAGGGCTGCCAAGGCAGGATAATAGAACAGTTGCGACAGAGCGCGCAATGCATAGAGCCTGTCGCCGAGACCTGGCGCACGGCTGCCCATGACACAACGCAGCAACAGCGCCATAAGGCCGCAGACAAACGTGAGCGAAAGCAGGGCAAAGGCCGCCATTATAACCGACACATGGATGCTGAGCAGCGGCGACGCAAGCACAGGCATGATGTGGGTTATCTGAGGATCCATCTGGCTGATGTGCGAAACGAGCAGAAAGAAGCCCGACATAATAAAGCCGAAAGTTAGCACTATGGCGAAACGGCGGCACAGCAAGAGCGACGCCG
>HF992569.1 GCA_000436695.1 Prevotella sp. CAG:1185
ATAACTTGGAAGGATCGTCAAAACCTATATGCAGTCTTTTCCCTACCCTGCCCTTAAATGAAGGGCATGTTGCATCAGCATTAGAACATACTGTAATGACATAATCCCAAGGCTCATCAATATAATTCTCTACGTCAACAGGAATGTGGTCACTTATATCTATTCCTGCCTCTTTCATCACAGATACAGCCATCGGATTTATATGTTCAGCCGGATGTGTTCCGGCTGAACGTACATATAGTTTATCATCAAACGACTGCAGAAAGCCATGTGCCATTTGGCTACGACAGCTGCTTCCGGTACATAGTATCAAAATTTTCATATCAAATTATAACTCATTAGACCATAATAAATTCCCACCAATATAAAAATAACAGCAACAACGCGGTTAAACCATTTTTGGAATATCTGTATCTTATTATAAAATTTTCCTATTCCGGACACACTGTACGCCAACATCCATGCCACAAGAACAACAGGAAGACCAGTTGCAAGAGCATAGACAACAGGTAGAAAATATCCCTCACTCTCCATTGCTGACATAGGGATAAGCATGCCGAAATAAAACAATCCACTTGTAGGACAGAATGCCATGGCAAACAAAATGCCAAGTAACAAACTTCCCCATGCTCCTTTTAGCTTTTCTGTACGTTCCGTCGCCTTGAAACCGAACTTTGGCAAATTCAACTTATCACCAAAAAGCATGAACGCACCTATCAATATCAAAACAGGAGCCAAAAGTATTTCGCCCCATTGGCTTACACCCTTTTGGACGAAAAACATATCTGCACCGCCTCTAAGTAAAGCTATAAGTATGGCTCCTAGAACGGAATAGGCAAGTATGCGGCCTACAGTATACAGAATGCCATTCAGAAAGATATGATTTCTGTTATCAATATCTTTACTTATAAAAGCGATTGCAGTTATGTTGGTTGCAAGCGGACACGGACTTACAGCAGTAAGCAAGCCGAGCAGAAAAGCTGTTACAACAGGTATCTCACTGTTGTCCAACAAGGTTTGCAAATATTCCATAAGCAAGTACTATTTAAGCAACTGGTTTATTTTTCCTTTCAATTCACTCTTAAACTGTTTCGTGTTGCTCCTGGCATATTTAAAGCCCATGCGAGTCAGATCATTGCGTGTTTCCTTACCGTTTGTCCATCCGTTAACATAAAGGGAAGACCAAGTGACATGATATTTATCAGCAATCTTTTCTCCCTCAGGCGTAGAAATATCTATCTCCTTATAACGCACTTTGCCGCTCTTTACCAACTTGGCAAAATCATTATACACTACTTCTTTTGTGTATTTTTCAATTGCACGACAGGTCAGACAGCGCTGTTTGCCATGAAAATACATAACTTCAACGTACTTATTTGTCTGTGCGCTAACCCATCCAACGGCAGCAAACAAACATAAGAATGAAAGCAAAAAGATTCTTTTCATAACCTTAGCTGTTTTTACTTTGTCAATATTTTCTTTATCTCTTCCTTAGAAATTCTGCCTTTAGCAACAACTTTTCCGTCAACAACAAGAGCCGGAAGTGTCATAACGTTATACTCCATAATCTTCATCAGATCTTCTTCCTTAACTAAGTCTGCCTGCAAACCAAGTTCATTAACTACCTGTTCTACTGATGAATAAAGTGCTTTGCAATTTGCACAGCCAGTTCCTAATACTTTAATTTCCATTTTTATAATATTTATTTGTTAAACGCAATTCGCAAAACAACGAACATACATAATAAAAAAGGGGACTATCGTCCACAACATTCCCCTGATTTACATATACACTGGCCAAAGAAATCTGAAAACAGAGACTTAGCCAAATTCCAATTCTCACGATTAATACAATACTTCACTTTAGGAGCTTCAACTTCTCCCTGAATAAGCCCTGCATCCTTCAATTCCTTCAAATGCTGTGAAACAGTGGCCTTGGCTATAGGAAGCTCTTCATTGATATCACCAAAATAACATGTCTTCTGTTTAGCCAAAAAATTTATGATAGCTATTCGGGCTGGATGGCCCAAAGCCTTTGCAAACCTGGCTATCTGTTCCTGTTTTATTGTATAGTCTTTTTTTTCGTCCATATAATCATTTTATTGTTCGCAAATGTACGAACATTATTTTAAACAACCAAATTTTATGCATGTTTTTCCTGACTTCGTCAACGTGTCACCC
>HF992570.1 GCA_000436695.1 Prevotella sp. CAG:1185
GGCACGTTCCCATAATGGGGCGTATCAGAAGTTTTAGTTCTTTTTTTGCTACGCTTTATTTTTCCCTCTTTTATCAGACGTTCTTTCTCTGCTTTAATGCGTTCAAGTAATACGGATGCAGGTTCGTCATTCGGATCTTGTGGAACAAGTTTACCATGAATGGCGAGGTCTAGTATTTTTTGACGTAATTTCTTTGTATCCATTTGAATTAGTCTTTGTTTAAGAATAGATTGCAAAACTCATTCAGTTGCTGCTGCATGCGTTCTTGTGGAATGAGAATACGCTTGTATTCAGCAATCATGGTAGGACTCATGCTTCGGCTCATAGCGTACTCTACTACTACCCGGTCTGCTTCAGGACAAAGAATGATACCGATAGACGGATTTTCGTTTGAGCGTTTTACATCGCGGTCGAGTGCTTCCAGATAAAATTCCAACTGTCCAAGGTCACGAGGATGAAACTTTGTCTTTTTTAATTCTACAGCGACCAATGCTTGTAAGCCGCGATGAAAAAATAGTAAATCAGCCTTGAATGTAGATGCACCAATATTAAGGCGATATTCTTGATCCATGAATATAAAGTCTTTTCCTAGTTCAAGTATAAACTGTTTCATGTGTTCTATTAGGCCGTTCCTTAGTTTTGTTTCGCTATGCTTTTTCGGCAGGTTGAGAAAATCTACGAACAGGGTGTCTTTGAACATGACTGGCGCATTAGGATATGTTTCAAGCAATCCTTTTGACATATTATCCTTGCTTCCTAATAATCCTGCATAAGTCTGGTTAGAAATGCAACGTTGGAGCTCACGTTTTACTAAATGCTCTTTATTGGCATAGAGTATATAAAACAACCGTTCTTCGTCGCTTTTACATCGGCATAAAATTTCTATGTGATTAGTCAATGTCGTTAACTCCAATATCTTAGGCATTTGTCCAACTGCTGGCTGGACAAATTGTGCAGTTTTTGGCTGCACAATTACAGGTACTTCCTGTTTATGATCGCTCGCTTCAATTTGTGCAGTTTTTGGCTGCACAAATTCAGTATTCAAATATTGTCTTATTGTTACTATGAAAGTTTCTGACGAATACACGTCATAAAACATTACCATATTGTAGATACTTCTTTTGCTATATCCTTTGATGTCAGGACGTTGGGAACGTATATATTCAGACAGTTGCGTGACGACCTTACTTCCCCATTCTTCGCTCTTTAGTTTAGCTGAGACATATCCGCCTACATGCCATGCAGTGAGTAACAATTCTTCGTTTACAGCTCTTGAAGCATTAGTTTTATGTTGGAGAATAATATCTATGATTTCTCCGAATTGTTGTTCTATTGATATTGCAATGTTATTATTCTTCATACGCTTAATCTTCATTTATGTTTGCAAGCAGCTTCTCAAGTTCTGCTACTGCTGAACTAATAGTTTTACTTTTTTCTTTTATATCAGCCATCAATTCAGCCAAGGAGCGGTCATCAGTTTCTCCTCTCTGTTTTATCCAAGTTATATCAAGGCTTGTCTTATCACGAGTGAGAATATCGTCTACCGGATATTTACGCCAACGCCCTTGAGGATTATTGTCTGCATCATATGTCTCTTTGCGTCCTTCTAAATTTCCTGCATTATAGCATGTGACAAAATCATCCAAATGATGTCTCTCTAATTTATTAGTAGCAAGCGTATGTTTGATACCAGTACGATAATCATAAAACCAAATCTCTTTCGTTGGTTGACCTTTGGAAAAGAATAATACATTTGCTTTTACACCTTGTGCATAGAAGATACCTGTAGGCAAACGAAGTATCGTATGTAAATTGAAGTCCGAAAGCAACTTCTTGCGAATTATTTCTCCCGCACCACCTTCAAAAAGGACATTGTCTGGTAATACTACAGCTGCACGACCTCCGGTTTTGAGCATCAACATCATGTGTTGAAGAAAATTCAACTGATTGTTCTTCGTTTCTACATAGAAATCCGGACGGTTAATATCAACAGAACCAGCCGGACGAGTGCCGAAAGGAGGATTGGCTAATATTACATCTACAAGAGTGGATGGCTCTTTCTCCAAGGAATCCTCACAAACAATTGGGCTTCGTTCTGTTCCCACACCATGTAAATATAGGTTCATGGAAGCAAGTGTCACAACCAATGGAGTGTTATCTACACCATGCAATGCCTTGTTACGCAAGAAATCACGTTTCTCCTTACTGGCAGACTGCTCTTTCATATAATCATATGCGGTCAAGAGAAAACCTCCGGTGCCGCAGGCTGGATCACAAACCGTTTCTCCAATTTGTGGAGCTATGCAATCTACCATTGCTTTGATGAGCGGGCGTGGAGTAAAGTATTGACCTGCACCACTTTTCTTATCTTGTCCGTTCTTCTCAAGGATACTTTCGTAAATAGCACCTTTCACGTCTCCATCCATAATCAGCCATTGCTCCTCATCAATCATAGTAATGACTTTTTTTAAATAGACAGGCTTGTCAATCTTGTTTTGCGCTTTTGTATAAATTGTGCCGATGAGATTTTCCTGCTCACTCAGCAGTTTCAGAGTATCTTCGTATTGCTTTACTAAATCCAGACCGTCAAGAGAAATTAAATCACTCCATTGATAACCAGATGGTATTGCAGATTCTTCTCCAAACATTTCTACATTCTCTGCGTCCATCTTCAAAAATAAAAGATAGGTGAGCTGCGTGATGTAATCTGTAAAACCTATACCTTGTCCGGCAAGAGTAGTTGCCAGATTCCAAACTTTTTTGGTGAGCGATTGCTCTGTTATATTATTTGTTGCCATAAATTTATGCTGCTTTTCTTAAAACTACAAATGTGTATAGAGACTGTAAAGCTTCATTGGCTTTCTGCATATTGCCAAAAGCACGGATCATCTGCGCTGCCTGAGTTGCATCATCTTCACGAATCTCTTTGACTGTACAAGCTCCGTTGGAAGCAATATAATCTACAATACGACTGATAACTTCACGTTGTTTATCTGTTATTTCGCGCTGGTTTTGTCCTAACCATAGATTGAAATACTGTTTAGAGGTGGAAACAACACTATCTAACCGCTCAATCTGGTGTAAAGCAAAACGTACAAGCTGTATGATATTGGTCAAAGCATCACTCTCTTCTTTCGTAGAAGAACGTCGAACGCTATTTGGATTCAGAATGGCGTATGAGTTCCATAATTGCTTGGAAGTAAAATGATTGTTAGCCATCTTGAGTTTGTATTCTAAATCTTTTAGCATTGAATAGGTAATTGGTTCACCTTCATTATTATAAATTATACGTAGAGCTTCTATTTCATCACTATGTTCTTTGCAGAAATCTTCAAAAGCTTCTGTTGTATTTTTAGCTTCCTCTATTGAAAATCCTTTAGATATAAGTGTGTCCTCGCCAGGTATCAAAGTATTGACAAATCCTGCAGCAAGAATAAGCAGATACCTGCGCGCATCAGCGTGATTTGCAAGTGACGCAACTAAACCCTTTCGCTCATTGTTAGGCTCTTCGGTACTTATAAATGGCGGCAGAATATTGTTTTCAAAAGCTTCGTAAATTCTTGAAGCAAGTTCTTTCATGTCGTCATTAGCCAAACGTACGAATTCATTCCTCTGTGAATTATCTGCTTTGTTATATATTCTGGAAAGTGTTGCAGCTAGACGTTTCAGATGTTCATCAGGAAGGTAACCATGAGTAATCTGTTCCAACAGCTCTTTAAGAGTAATAATCTTTGTTGTCGGCCCATCCGTTATCGTAGGTATTATTTTTTCGTGTTCAGTAACACCTACGGCATCAACTAAATAAAAACAATCTTTACTGAACGCATTTGGGGTGACATTCCGTAACTGCTCATCTCCGATTGTACGCACACCACGTCCTTTCATCTGTGTATATAGAGGTAAAGATTCTACATCACGCATGAAAATCAATACTTCAAGAGGCTTTACATCTGTACCAGTTGCAACCAAGGTGCAAGTTACGGCAATTCTGAAATCTTTATCATTCCGGAACTGACGTATCAATTCATTACTATCGCCTGCAGAATAAGTTATTTTCTGCACAAAACGGTCATCTGTACGTCCAAATACTTCTTTAGCTATCTGTACGATATTACTGGCATGAGTCTCATTTAGCGCAAATATCAAAGTCTTTGGCAAATAGTCAAAATTGGCTTCACGCTGTGGATCATTGAATAACTCAGTATAGACTACATCACGATAAGTAGACAGAATAAGTTTTATTTGCGCAGGATTAATGACACTTCTGTTTAACTCCTTATTGGTATATGTTTTCGTTTCTTTATTGGAAATAGTTTTTACATCTCCGGTATAACGTGTTTCTTCTTTGATTTTATCCCCTTCTAATATAGCGCCGCCATTTTCTGTAACTTGAGTTTTGATTCGATATACGCGGCAATCTACATTTACACCATCAACGATACTTTTTTCCAATGTGTAGTTGACTATACGATTATTGTTAAAGAATGCCATTGTTTCTGGAATTGGTGTTGCTGTCAATCCAACAAGTCTGGCTGTGTCAAAATATTCCAATACCTTACGCCAATTCCCATAAATGGAGCGGTGGCACTCATCTATGATAATTAAATCAAAATAATCATGTGGCAAATTTGGATTCGGAGGTAATACAACTTCTTCTGTAGGTTCATTATCATCGTCGTTGTCATTATCCTCGATAGTGTCTCCTTTCAGAAAAGAAAAAAGACGCTGTATTGTTGAAATAACGACATTGCTATCAGATGGTATAGAAGAAGAACGAAGACGATTCACGGTAAATATTGTATTGAATGCATCTCCATTTTCTGTCAGCCGAAAAGTTCCGAATTCTCCCTCTACCTGCTTCCCGAGATTATTCCTGTCCACAAGAAATAACACTCTTCTCATTGGGGTATATGAAAGAAAACGATATGCCGCAAGACATGCGGTATATGTCTTACCTGCACCTGTTGCCAATACCATCAAGGCGCGATTCTGGCCACTTCTGAAACTTTTTTCCAGTTCTGTAACAGCCTCATACTGACAATCCCGTAGTCCTTTTCTTCGCAAAGTTGGAAGCCCGGCAAAATAATCATTTATCCCCAATAATTTAACCAATTCATGAGGAGTTGGAATCGTCATAATTTGCTTGAAACAAGAATCTTGTTTGCGAAAATCACAAAAATACAAGTCTTTTCCATTTGAAGTAAATATGAAAGGCAATGGTTTCTGATATGTTTGATAAATTTTAGGAACATTTCTGGCATATACGACAGCTTGTTCACAAACTTTATCAGAAAATGGATCAATCTCTTCTCTTTTAGCTTCAAGTACACCAACAGCCTTTCCGTTAATGAAAAGGAAATAATCAGCCTCAAGGTTACCTTTTAAAAGTCCTTCTCTTATAGCAACTGCAGTACAGTTTGGTTCATAGTTATCTCTATCGACCACCTTCCAACCAGCATCGCTAAACCACAGATCTATTTTTTGCCTCGCTTTTTCTTCTGGTGTCATATATTCCTATATTTTTATATTATCGGAAGTTGAATACAGAAAATAATAACATCTATAAAGAACTGTTGCCGCTCTTCTTGTCTGTTATCAAATCTTTTATGTCAACTGAAGAAATTCAGTAATTGCTGTAAGGTCTCCAAATTAAGATGGATTCTGTTACAAGCATACGAGTTAACAATATTGAAGCTCCTATCCAGTTTTTTCGCTAACCAAGTTTTTAAACATCTTTCTCCGATAAAACGACCTTTATTCTATTAATTATATTTTTAGATGCAATTATATTATGCAAATATAGTGAATTATATTCGACAACCGAAATTCTTTTTGTAAATTTGCCTGATTAAGTATCTAAAAAGTGTATGCTTGATTAATAACTTAAAAGAATTGAATTAAGAATATATAAAGACACTATATTTAAGATATTTTTATTTATAACGAAATCTATCTAAGATAAAAATACTACAGTTTTAGCGATTGGCAAATATAAAATATGCCACTTCCGAAAAAGTAAAAGAAACATAGAATTAAGTTTATATGCAGAAAGCCGCTTTTAAAATGAACTTATCAATTAAGGCTGAATTTAAATTAAACTTATTTCTATTTGATTTCAAAATTAATTTTAGTAAGTAAATTTTCCAAACAGCCTTACAATATGATATTTCTGAAATGTTTGGATTTTCTTTCAAAATAGAAAAGCAATACGGACGTAAGCGCATAAAATGGTAAAGGATGTTTACAAAGACGCGAAAATGGGGCACTTTCTGATGATAAACCTATCGGTTTTGAGGTGAAAACGGGCCGTTTTTGAATCACAAAAAGGCTGTTTTTAAGGCAAAATCCTGGCTTTTTGTGGGCGTTTATGGCGAAAACAATTGCACACTTTATGATTTATGCCGATATTATGCTGAATGACAAGACTTTATATTTGCACACGATTTTGGCAGTATTTACGCACAAATATTTTTGATTTCAAAAAAGACGCGTTTTGGAGCGTCAACGAAAATCACGATGGAAGGAAAAAGCTACAATAACATATCAGAAAGTCAAAACGCAACGTTCACTCAGCAAGAAGGCTGTGCAAACAACAGATAATGGCAACTGAATACTTAATTTTATCATCTGCACCGCTTATATATTGCACGTTTTGCAATAATTTCGTATTTTTGCAGCAAAATATTAACAAAGACAATAACAACATGCCGGAATCCAATTTTGTAGATTATGTGAAGATTTACTGCCGCTCAGGCAAAGGCGGAAGAGGCTCCATGCATCTTCGCCACGTGAAATACAACCCCAACGGAGGTCCCGACGGAGGCGACGGCGGTAAAGGCGGAAGCATTTACCTGCGAGGCAACCACAACTACTGGACGCTGCTCCACCTGAAATATCAGCGACACGTGTTTGCCGAACACGGAGGCAACGGCGGACGTGACAAATGTCACGGCACCGACGGCAAGGACCAATATATCGACGTGCCGTGCGGAACGGTGGTGTATAACGCTGAAACAGGAAAGTATGTGTGCGACGTTACATACGACGGACAGACGGTGCTGCTGCTGAAAGGCGGCCGCGGCGGACTTGGCAACTTCCAGTTCCGCAGCGCCACTAACCAGGCTCCGCGCTACGCTCAGCCGGGCGAGCCGATGGAGGAAATGACGATAATATTAGAGCTTAAGCTGCTCGCCGACGTGGGACTTGTAGGATTCCCCAACGCGGGCAAGAGTACGCTGCTGTCGTCGTTGTCGAGTGCGCGCCCCAAGATAGCCAACTATCCGTTCACTACGCTCGAACCGTCGCTCGGCATTGTGAGCTATCACGACAAACAGTCGTTCGTAATGGCCGACATACCGGGTATTATCGAGGGCGCAAGCGAGGGCAAGGGACTCGGTCTGAGATTCCTTCGCCACATAGAGCGCAACTCGCTGCTGCTGTTTATGGTGCCCGGCGACACTGACGACATAAAGAAGGAATATGATATACTGCTCAACGAGCTGCGCAACTTCAACCCCGAGATGCTCGACAAGCACAGAGTGCTGGCCGTAACAAAATGCGACCTGCTCGACGACGAGCTTATAGAGATGCTGCGCGAGACCACGCCCGACGACATCCCGGTGGTGTTCATATCAGCCGTAACAGGCCAGGGCATCAACGAACTGAAGGACGTGCTGTGGAAAGAACTTAACAGCGAGAGCAACAAGCTGCAGGAAATAACGGCAGAAGACACGCTGGTTCACCGCGACAAAGACCTCAACACGCTGCCTCAGGAACTGCTCAGCGAGGGCGAGGACGAAATTGAATACATCGACGACGACGAAATTGAGGACGTTGATGATTACGAGGATCTTGACGACGTTGAATATTTTGACGTTGACGACGATAAATAAGAGACATTACACAATGGCCGCATGACACGCCGCAACGGCAAGCATGCGGCTCTTTTATATCAATAAAAAACGCATCAGCTATGACAAAGCCACAGATTACATATTATGACATATCGCCCGACACGACGGCATTCAGCACAACGCGCCACGGCGGACACAGTACGGGCAACTACGCCGAAATGAACATCAACAGATATTGCGGCGACAATGAGGAGAATATCGGCAAGAATCTCGACCTGCTGTGCGCAGAGCTTGGCGTTGACAAGAACCATATAATAATGCCGCACCAGACTCACGGCATAGAGGTGATGCAGATAGGAGCCGACTTTCTGTCGCTGCCTCAAACTGTAAAGGACATGATTCTCGAAGGTGTCGACGCGCTGATTACTGATGTCAAGGAGGTATGTATAGGCGTTTCGACTGCCGACTGTATACCTATATTAATATACGACTACGCTCACCATGCCGCAGCGGCAGTGCATGCCGGATGGCGAGGCACCGTACAGCGCATAGCATGCAAGGCTGTAGCTACGATGAAGGTGTCGTTCGGCTCTAAGCCCGAAGACCTTGCCGCCGTGATAGGTCCGGGCATTTCGCTTGATGCATTTGAGGTTGGCGATGAGGTTTACGCTGAGTTTGAGTCTGCCGGATTCAATATGGCCGACATTAGCCGCAAGGAAGACAAATGGCACATCGACCTGCCCGAATGTAACCGTCGACAGCTGGCAGCAATGGGACTGAAGGAGAGCAACATAACCATGTCGGGAATATGCACATATAACAACAGCGACGACTATTTCTCTGCACGGAAACTCGGCACGGAGTCAGGAAGAATATTCAGCGGAATAATATTAAGATAACGCATAAAGAATAAACATATGCCTGCGGGCATCACATATAAAAGAATAAAGGCCATACCCCACTATGACATTCGGGATATGGCCTTTATTGTTGATGTGATGCGAAACATGATTTTAACAAACCACCATTCCGCATCTATATTACTGAACGGCGATGATTATTCGCCCTCCTCCACTGTTTCGCGACTAATCTTGTGGCGGTCGATTACGCGCCATACATATACTATATATGCAAGCACGAACGGAATGAGAATAGATACAACCGACATAACACCGAGAGTGAACTCGCTGCTGCAGCTGTTTTGTATGGTCAGACTGCTCTGCAGGTCAACAGCAGAAGGATAATATGCCGTGTTGTTAAGTCCTGCACAGAGCAGCAGACTCAGCACTACAAGCACCTCGCCAATGCCGGCAAACCATATTCCGGAATTGAAACATGAGTCGAAAGCCGTACGCACCGTGCCGTAAAGGAACAGCACTACGCCTACTACAAGCATTAAGGCGAGTGGCCACAAGGTAAGGAAGTTAGAAAGATACTTGCCCTCTTCTACAAAGATGTTGCCTGTTGCGGGATCGTAAGCATATCCGTCCTTCACAAGAACATAAATAAGGAAAGCCAGGAACGTTATGAGGAACAGCACCAGACTTACGCGCATCAGTTTTCTTGAACGCTGGCGCATATATATGTCGGTAACATTATTCACTGTATAAAGCAGTCCCGTAATCCTTGCAAGGAACATAACGGCAAGTCCGAGGACAAGATTCCACACGTTAAGAAGGGCATCGAGACCGTTGCTGGCGTTAGCCCATCTGCTTATCACAGGCGAAAGTCCGTTGGTGAAGTTGGCCTTCTCTACAATGAAGTTAGAGCCGGTGAAGAATGTGGCAACGGCAGCTCCGATAAAGAACGGGGCAAGCCAACCGTTGATTACGAGGAATGTCTGGAAGGTCTTAACACCGAGAAGATTGCCGAGCTTCTTCTGAAACTCATAGCTGACAGCCTGAAGCACGAAGGTGAACAGGATGACAATCCACAGCCAGTAAGCTCCACCGAAGCTGGTACTGTAGAACAATGGGAACGAAGCGAAGAAGGCTCCGCCGAACGTTACGAGCGTGGTGAAAGTGAGTTCCCACTTACGGCCGGTTGAGTTGACCAACATTCCGCGTTCAACATCGTTGCGCCCGAGAGAAAAGATAACAGAGTTTGTTCCCTGAACAAACATCATGAAAACAAGCAGCGCTCCAAGCAGTGACACCAGGAACCACCAATATTGTTGCAAAAAAAGATATGTCATAATTTTCTTTGTTTTTATCGTTCATGTTTATTATTGACGCAATCAATGCTTAACGGCAACATCTGAAAACTCAGGACCTTTCTTTATTGCCTTGCACATGATGTTGATTTCAACCACAAGCAGAAGAGTGAACAGCACAAGGAACATAAAGAAAGTCAGGATAACCGAGCCTGAACTGATGTCAGACACGCCAATCCATGTCGGCAGCATGTCCTGTATGGCCCAAGGCTGACGGCCTAATTCGGCCAATACCCATCCCGACTCGCTTGCCACATAAGCCAGCGGCAGAAGCACGAGCCATGCAATATGCAGCCAGTTCATACGCTGAATGTCCTTGCGGTAAACTATAAACAGGGTTACTACAAAAGCAAGTATCAGCAACATGCCAAGGCCAACCATAATTCGGAACGACCAGAAGCACACAGGTATGTAAGGAACAATCTGGTCGGGATTGTTCATATATCCGTAACCTATATATTTAACGTTGTCCTTAATCAGTGCGCCATACCTGTCGGTCTCTGCTGTATTGCCGTTTTTCTTAGCCTCGCGGTATTTGCCAATGGCGTCGATGGCAATCTTTCCGCGTTTCGACTTTTCGTCAAACGACAAGGCTGTAGTGCCGTCATGCTGAGTGTAGCCACCTTTAATAATATCATTGATGCCCGGCACATATCCGTTAAGGTCTCTCGTTGCAAGCACTGAAAGCATCTTAGGTATCGACACATGAAGCGGCAATTCTTCAGACGCTGCATAATCGGGCTGTTTGAAAGGATTTATCATTGCCACGGCTGTAAGCGCAGCACCCTCTTCTCCGTCGTAAAGAGCCTCCATTGCGGCAAGCTTCATTGGCTGTGTCTTAGCTACCATATAGGCAGAGTTGTCGCCGGTGTATGCAGCGAGCAACGTTGCTACAAGTCCCACAATCGAAGCAATCTTTATGCTGCTGACAGCAAACTTTCTTGTCTTGCCCACAACGGTTTCAGGCAGTTTCTTGTTGTTTGCCTTGATAAGATAATAGCAGCTTACGGCAACGGCAAACACCGCTCCGACAATCCACGAAGAAATAACCGTATGGAAGAATTTGTCAATGGCGAAAGGCGAAAGGGCAACATCAGCAAACGAAGTCATCTCGTTGCGCATTGTGTCAGGATTGAACACCTGTCCGACAGGATACTGCATCCATGCGTTGGCAACAAGAATCCACCATGCCGAAATGGTTGCGCCAAGACCTGTAAGCCATGTCGACGCAAGATGAAATCCGTCTGACACTTTGCCCCATCCGAAGAACATCACACCGACAAACGTAGCCTCCATGAAGAATGCCACGATGCCCTCAATGGCAAGCGGCGCACCGAACACGTCGCCCACGAGCCATGAATAGTTGCTCCAGTTGGTGCCGAACTCAAACTCAAGAATGAGTCCTGTGGCAACGCCCATGGCGAAGTTGATTCCAAACAGTTTCTGCCAAAAGCGCACGGTGTCTTTCCAGAAAACATTCTTTGTGCGATAATAGCACGTTTCCATTACTCCCATAATAAGCGCAAGTCCGAGCGTCAGCGGCACAAAGAGCCAATGGTATATGGCTGTAAGTGCGAACTGAGCCCTCGACCAGTCTACGGTCCCTGCACTAATGTTCAATAAAAAATCTGTCATATACGTTTTAAAAATTTAATGATGATTAATCTTATTAATTTACATCTGTCATTCGACTGCTAATATAATCGGCCTTACTGCCACCCTTAGCTTTCTGACTGAGCACGTCGGGCATAAAGAACAGCTTGATGACAAAAAACATTATCACAAGCTTAATTATTATGACAAGCCAAAGTTTCTTTCCTACATCCATAGACTTGAAACCTGTATAATAGAAATCGAAAATCTTGCGTAACATATACGTTTTATTTCATAATATTAAATTAACAGCACAAATAAATACTCACGACACAATATCAGCGACAAAATGTAAATCTGACACAGACATCGTAAAAACTAATTTCAACAAAAATACACATTAATTTTTAATTTTGTTCAAAAACACGGCAAAATTGACAACTATAGTTCTTTTATTTCATTAAATGCTTTGTCTTTTAAGATAAAAAATCTAATTTTGCAAGTAATTTATGCTTAGCAAGCATGTAATTCAATATTCATCATTAAATTAACGTAACTTTCAAAATGAAGAACAAGAAAATTGTTATAATCTCAGCCATCATAGGACTGCTCCTCATCGGAGGAATAGTTTATCTCACAATAAGCCTTCAGCAGCAAAAGCAGGCAAACAAGGATATGCAGGAACTCGCCGAACTCGACAAAAAGGAAATGGAGAATGAGTATCAGCAGTTTGCCGATCAGTACAGTGAGATGAAAACTCAGATTAACAACGACTCTATTATAGAACAGCTCACACAGGAGCAGATGAAAACAGAGCAGTTGCTCAAAGAACTCAAAAACGTAAAAGCTACCGACGCAAGAGAGATAGCACGACTAAAAAGAGAACTTGCTACCTGTCGCGCCGTGATAAGAAGCTATATTATGGAAATAGACTCGCTTAACCGTCTGAACCAGAACCTCACTGAGGAGAATACACGTGTGAAAGGACAATATGCCGAGGCAACAAGACAGATTGAAGGTCTTAACGCCGACAAGCAGTCACTCTCACAGAAAGTGGCCATTGCCGCACAGCTCGACGCCACAGGAATATCACTGACAGCAAAGAACAAGAGAGGAAAAGCCACAAAGAGCCTGAAAAAATGCAAGACTCTTCAGGTTAGCTTCAATATAGCCAAAAACGTAACCGCACAAAGCGGAATGAAGACTATATATGTGCGCATAACAACTCCTACAGGCTCAGTGCTCACAAATGGCGGAACTTTCAATTATGAAAACCGCAGTCTGCAATATTCAATGAAGAGAGACATTGAATACACCGGAAATGAAACTTCTGTAACGACATATTGGACAGTAAACGAATTCTTGAGCAACGGTACTTACAACGTAAGCATATTTGCCGACGGCAATATGATAGGCTCTCGTAACTTCTCGTTCAACTGATAGCCAAAGGACGTTCTTAAAGCGATAAAAGAAGACGTTTATTAATTTTTGTGTATGAAAAATGTTGCTGCCATATTTATTCTGCTATGCTCAGCCGTGCCGTCGGATGCGCAGCAGATGCTGTCGCTCGACAGTTGCCGGGCCATGGCTCTGCGCAACAACAAGCAGATAAACATTGCCCGGCTGAAAAAGGATGTTGCCACAAACACCCGTAAAGCCGCACGCACAAAATATCTGCCACACATCGACGTGCTCGGAGGATACGAGTTTATGAGCAAGGAAATATCTATCCTCAACAACGAGCAGAAAGGTGTACTCGGAAGTCTCGGCACAACAGCTGCAGGCGAACTTGGCAACACCATGTCGTCGGCTATAACCGACATGGTAAGCCAGGGCGTGATATCACCGCAGACCGGCGAAGCCCTTGGCAACATAGCCGGAAAACTTGTACCTGGAATACAGAATGCTGGCAATGCCATAGGCAAATCCATCAACGATGCTTTCAGAACCGACACACGTAACATATTCACGGCATCGGTAATGCTGCGTCAGCCTATATTCATGGGCGGAGGCATTGTTGCGGCAAACAAAATAGCAGACATCAGCGAACAGCTGACTGACAACGAGATAACAAGCAGAACCCAAAACACAATATACGACATAGACAACGCATATTGGACTATTGTATCGCTAAAGCATAAAGAGAAACTTGCAAACAGCTATCTCAACCTTGTGAAAAAGTTAAGCGACGACGTACAGAAAATGATCAAGGAAGGTGTGGCTACAAGGGCTGACGGACTGAAAGTCGACGTTAAGGTCAATGAGGCAGAAATGCAGCTCACACAAGTAGAAAACGGTGTGTCGCTTGCCAAGATGCTGCTGTGCCAGCTATGCGGAATGCCTATAAACAAGGACATCAAGCTTGAAGATGAAGACCGCGAAGATGCTTTGACAGACAACAGCATCGCACCTAGCGGCAATGCAGAAACGGCCAAAGAGAACCGGGCGGAACTGAAAATACTGCAAAATGCGGTTGACATAAGCAAGCAGACAACAAACATAATAAGAGCCACATATCTGCCTCAGGTAGCACTGACTGCAGGATATCTTGTAACAAACCCGAACTTATATAACGGATTTGAAAAGAAATTCTCAGGAGTATGGAATATTGGCGTTATAATGAGAATACCCGTATGGAACTGGTTTGAAGGCACATATAAGATAAGGGCCAGCAAGACCGCAACGACAATAGCAATGCTCGAACTCGACGAAGCGCGCGAAAAGATTGAACTGCAGGTAAGCCAAAGCTCATTCAAGGTGAGCGAAGCAAACAAACGGCTCAACATGGCAAACAAGAATACAGAACGCGCTGACGAAAATCTGCGATGCGCCAACCTTGGCTTCAAAGAGGGTGTTATGGAAGTAAGCGACGTAATGGCCGCACAGACTGCATGGCTGCAGGCACGCTCACAGAAAATTGACGCAGAGATTGACGTTAAATTAACACAACTCAATTTAAAGAAAGTTCTAGGAGAATCATTATATTAGAATTATGACAAAAAAATCACAACATAACAATATATTACTTGCAATTCTGGGATTCGCCATAACTGTAATAGTTGTGGGAGTTATCGGTTTCGTGGCTTTTGGCAAGACCACCGAGACTATACAGGGTGAAGTTGAGGTTTCTGAATACAGAGTATCCAGCAAGGTTCCGGGACGCATACTTGAACTCAGAGTCAAGGAAGGCGACTACGTAAAGGTGGGCGACACGCTGGCCATAATTGACGCACCTGACGTTGTGGCAAAACAGAAACAGGCTCTAAGCGCTGAAGACGCGGCAGCAGCCATTAACGAAATGACCGACAAGGGCGCACGCCAGGAACAGATACGCGGAGCCTTTGAAGTATGGCAACAGGCAAAGGCCGGACTTGACATTGCAAAGAAATCGTATGAGCGTGTGCAGCGTCTGTTCGACGAGGGCGTGATGAGCGCACAGAAGCGCGATGAGGCTTTTGCCAACTATAAAGCTCTCGAAGCTCAGGCTAAGGCTGCCAAGAGCCAATATGACATGGCTGTAAACGGCGCACGCCGCGAAGAGAAACTCGCAGCAGCGGCACAGGTTAACAGAGCAAAAGGCGCTGTGCAGGAAGTAAACTCGTATATACACGAAACCGTACAGATAGCACAGGTTGAAGGTGAAGTAAGCAACATATATCCTAAAGTCGGCGAACTTGTAGGAGCCGGTTCTCCAATAATGAGCATATCTATAATGAGTGATCTTTGGGGCACGTTCAATGTACGCGAAGATCAGCTCAACGGACTTAAGAATGGTGACACCTTCACTGCATATTGCCCGGCATTCAGCAAAGACCTGAAAATGAAGGTCTACTACATCAAGGACGAAGGCAGCTATGCTGTATGGAAAGCTACTAAAAGCAACGGACAATATGATTTAAAGACTTTCGAGGTAAAAGCACGTCCTGTAACAAAACTCGACGGACTCAGACCTGGTATGTCGCTAATAATTAAAAACTGATAAAGCTTAAACGTGGGCAATACTCTCAGCTTAAAGAACATCATCAATGTGGCATGCAGAGAATGCAGTATATTGAAGAAAAATCCGATGTATCTGTTCTGCATGCTGGTATTTCCCGTTATCGTTACCATATTCTTCACTTCACTTATGAGCAACGGTCAACCTACTGACATGCCCGTAGGTGTGGTTGACTTGGACAACACTTCTACAACACGTAACATAATAAGAAAACTTGATGCCTTTCAGACAACAAAGGTTGTAGGACACTATACGAACGTGAATGATGCACGCAACGCCATTCAGCGCAATGAAATATATGCATTTCTTTATATCCCTAAAGGCACTACATCAGACCTGATGTCAATGCGCCAGCCAAAGATTTCATTTTACTACAGTTCTGTATCACTTACAGCCGGCGCGTTGCTGTTCCGTGACCTTAAAACCATATCAATGCTTGGTTCTGCCGGCGCAGCATCGTCCGTTCTTTCGGCAAAGGGACTTACAGAAAGTCAGATTATGAGTTTTCTGCAACCCATCGTAACCAACCTTCATACAATAAACAACCCTTCGGTAAACTACAGTATTTACCTTAACACGATGATAATTCCCGGATGTCTCATGCTGTTCATATTCCTGATAACAGCCTATTCACTGGGAACGGAACAAAAATTCGGCACATCTAAGGAATGGATGGACAAAGCCGGAAACAACATCTTTGTAGCTCTGGCAGGCAAGCTTCTGCCGCAGACAATAGTGTTTCTCATCATATTCTACGGCTATATGGCATACGTGTTCGGCATATTACATTTTCCCCATCCGGGCGGACTTCCTGCCATATTCCTTCTCGGACTGCTTGCGGTATTGTCAGCTCAGGGATTCGGTATATTTGTTTACGGACTCACGCCTTCGCTGCGAATGTCGATGAGCATCTGCAGCCTGTGGGCAGTGTTAAGTTTCTCTATGTCAGGAACGGCTTTTCCGCTTTCAGCCATGTCGCCGGCACTAAAGGCCATAGCCCAGCTGTTCCCTCTGAGGCATTATTATATGATATACCAGCTCAACGTATTCAACGGCTACCCGATATCTTACTCATGGATAAACCTTACTGCTATGGTTTGCTTCATAATGCTGCCGGTGTTTGTAACAGCCAGGATAAAGAAAGCCGCACTTGAATATGTATATCTGCCATAATACAGATACCGCACATCGGCAATGGCGATTATTAATGAAAAGAAATAAAGAAAAGGATTATATCTGATGAAAAAGGCAAACGGACTGCTACAGCATATAAACGAAGGCATACACGACATGTGCTACATCTGGGCGGAAGAAATTAAAACCACCTGGAAAGACGAAGGTGTGCTTATTTTCTTTATTCTCGTACCGTTGCTTTATCCGCTTGCATATTCATGGATCTACACTAACGAAGTTGCCCGTGAGGTGCCCGTGGCTGTCGTAGACATGTCGCATAGCAGTCTCAGCAGACAGTTTATAAGAGAATTTGACGCATCTCCCGACACAAAGGTAACATACCACTGCAACAACCTTGACGAAGCTAAAGACCTCATAGGACGCCAGGCTGCGTCGGGTGTGCTTTATTTTCCTGAGAATTTTCAGACTAACATAAACAGAATGGAGCAAAGTCAGGTGAGCATCTACTGTGACATGAGCTTCATGCTTTACTACAAGGCTATATACCAGACCGCAACAGCCGTTGCGGGAAGCATCAACTCTGAGATACAGATAGAACGTGCCGGCAATTGGACCGACCGAGAAAATGAGATAACAATAAAGCCGTTGGATTTTGATGAAGTGCCCATATTCAACACAACAGGAGGCTATGGAAACTTTCTTATTCCTGCCGTGCTCATTCTTATTCTGCAGCAGACGCTGCTCCTTGGCATAGGTCTGTCGGCAGGAACAGCCAGAGAAAAGAACAGATTTAAGCAACTTGTGCCTGTTAGCAAGCATTATAACGGCATCTTCCGTATTGTGCTTGGCAAATCGCTGTGCTATCTCATGATTTATGCCGTAATGGCAGCATACATCACTCTTATTGTGCCGCGACTGTTCAACTTCACGTCATTGCTGCATCCGGGCGACTTGCTCTGTTTCATGCTTCCCTATATTCTGTCGTGCATATTCTTTGCAATGATTGTATCATGTGCCGTAAGATACCGCGAGAACGTCATTCTGCTGGTTGTGTTCACATCACTGCCATTCCTGTTCATATCCGGAGTATCATGGCCACAAAGCGCCATACCGGATTTCTGGCAATGGATATCCAGCGTGATACCTTCGACATTCGGCATACGCGGATTTATACGCATGAACGGCATGGAGGCACGCCTCGGTGATGTATTGCCTGAATACAGGGCATTATGGATTCAGACATTTGTCTACTTCCTTATAACATGTCTTCTGTACAGACGCCAAATAATAAAATCACGACGAAAGGATATTGAACAGCGCAGGGCCGAACTAAAAGAAGAACAAACAGAAGTGCCTGAAACCCTCAGTGAAAAGGATTAAAAAGACAGAAACGAATGACATCCAAACGACACGCAAGTGTAGAATAAAATAAGTTAGCAAAAAACGGAAGTCTGCCGGACATGATATCATGGCAAACTTCCGTTTATTTATTCTTTCAGCCGAACTGTGCGTCAGCTGTTCTTAACCTCAACAATCTTTGTAGGTGCCTGCTCTGCATTTCTGCGGTTTACAACGGTTACAACAGCCATTGCAAGATTAATAAATGCCTGACCTGTCATTGTGTCAACATTAAGCGCAGAAGGCTTGCCGTCGTCGCCACTCTCACAGATGCTCTGCACTACAGGAATCTGAGCCAACAAAGGAACGTTCATCTCCTTAGCAAGATTCTTGCATCCCTCCTTACCGAAGATATAATATTTGTTTTCGGGCAATTCGGCAGGAGTGAACCATGCCATGTTTTCAACAAGTCCGAGAATAGGCACATTCACCTTATCATTTCTGTACATATCGATACCCTTACGCGCATCGGCCAAGGCAACCTTCTGAGGCGTACTTACAATCACGGCTCCTGTTATAGCCAATGTCTGAAGCAGTGTCAGGTGTATGTCGCTTGTTCCGGGAGGAGTGTCAAGCACGAAGTAATCGAGATCGCCCCAGTCGGCATCTGCAATAAGCTGCTTAAGAGCATTCGACGCCATGCCTCCGCGCCACAGTGTGGCTGTATCAGGATTAACGAAGAAACCTATGCTCAACAATTTTACACCATACTTCTCAACAGGCTCAATAAGGTCGCGTCCGTCTTTGTGTACAGCATACGGACGGAAGTCTTCCACGCCAAACATCTTAGGCATCGACGGACCGAAGATATCGGTGTCGAGCAGTCCGACCTTATAGCCGAGACGTGCAAGAGAAATGGCCAGATTGGCGGCAACAGTACTCTTGCCTACTCCACCCTTGCCTGAACTTACGGCAATGATATTCTTAACGCCGGGCAGCATCTTGCCAACCTCGGGACGCGGTTTCGACTTGGTTTCAACATTGATTGTAACCTCTACGTCCTTGCTTACATGATAGTGTATGGCAGCCTCGGCAGCCTTAAGCGTCGACTTCATGAAAGGATCGGTGTCACGCGGAAATATCAGCGAGAACGACACCTTCATGCCGTCAATTCTGAGATTGTCTGCCACCATCTCACTCTCAACAAGATTCTTCTTGGTTCCCGGATAAGTTACGGTGGCCAAGGCATCCATTATCAGTTTTGGATATAATGTCATAATATTTATAATTAATTTGTTGCACCTCAACGGCAGACAAGTATATCTGCCCATATATTCAGACAACAAAAGTCGTGCCTAAATAGCAGTATAAGGCGCATAATAATAAATTCACTGCAAAATACGCAATAATTGCGCAAATAAACAAATTTTTAATCTGAAAATACAACTTTCCATGTCTTAACTATCAACAAAATTATCTACGGCACCAACGACACATACACAACAACACGCAAAAGAACCATTCAAATCGACACGTACCCTCAATAAGTATATCTCTTCCTATTTTAACGGGACACTAATGATATAGAAGACAAGACCGAAGGCTAAAAGTGACACCAACATAGAAACAATATAAGAGTTAGAAGCCAGATGTATGGATAAAATAAAAGTCGCAGAAACGGTAATGAAACCATTTCTGCGACTTTATTTAAATTTAATATAATGCTTATTCTCTAATTATTCAGCACTCTCTGGAGCCTTGTCGATAAGATCCATAAACTGGTCGAGTTTCGGAGTGATGATAATCTGAGTGCGGCGGTTGCGCTGCTTGCCAACCTCAGTGTCGTTAGATGTTACAGGATTGTATTCGCCACGTCCACCGGCAGTAAGACGTTTCGGGTCAACACCATACTGATTGATAAGAGCCTGAACAACGCTTGAAGCGCGGAGACAAGACAAATCCCAGTTGTTGCGGATGTTCTTCATCGCAGCTGAAGATGTGTTTACAGGCACATTGTCGGTGTTACCCTCGATGAGCACGTCATAATCCTTATAGTCCTTGATAATCTTTGCAATCTTGCTCAGAGTCTCGGCGGCACGGTCGTTAATCTCGTAGCTTCCGCTCTTGTAGAGCATGTTGTCGGCAAGAGAGATGTAAACAACACCCTTAAGCACCTGAACGTCAACCTCCTTAAGCTCTTCCTTGCTGAGTGAGCGTGTAAGGTTGTTTGTGAGGATAAGATTCAGAGAGTCGCTCTTGCTCTTAACCTCAACGAGGTGACGGATGTACTGGTTAGACTCGTTGATCTGGTCAACCAGCTTAGAGATATTTACAGTTGTCTGGTTGCTTGCGGTGAGGCTCTTGTCAAGTGAGCTCTGCAGCGACTCGTAAGCACTCTTAGTCTGAGCAAGTTGCTCCTCAAGACTTGTAACGCGCACCTTGCTTGCTGCAAGTTCTGAATTAACGTCAGAGAGTTTGCCTTGAGTTTCCTGATATTTATTAGTCAGTTCTTTATTCTCGAGCTGACAGTTTTCCAAATCTTTCTTACTTACACAGCTGCTTACCATAAAGCATCCTGCAACGAGTGAGATAATCAATAAATTCTTCTTCATAATAAATTTTCGTTTATTTTTTAGGTTATAATTTGTTGCAAATTTACGTATAAGACGCATAAGTCATGCTAAAGTTGAATGCCATTAGCATAATTTAACGTCAATAAGTCTATAAAGTAAATAACCGTTAACACAATTCAATGCACTCCATATCCTAAAACAAGGGACATGAGGTGCATTGAAACCAAGTTATTTAATCTTTTCCAAAGATACTTTTCAAGTAGACTGATCAGCAATACTGGAACTGATTGACCAACGGACATTTAGCTATTGTTGTAGACAATTTGATAACCCATGTTCCGTATATCTGCCTTATATTCTGAGGTAAAAGATTAGAATCTCTCAAACCAGCCAGCAAGTTTCTTAAAAGCTTGCCCGGATTTGGTTGAGAATCGTTCAACAAACCAGCACGGGCCAATTCACGGTTGGCTTCCATGTCGTTAATTTCACTCTTGCCCTTAAGCGACATATATTCGTCGAGGCAAGTTTGAATAGCTGAGAAATTTTTTAAATCAATCATGACAAATAAACTATAAATTGAGACTTCACAAATATAGTCTTTTATTTTTAATAATAAAAATCCAAGGTATTAAAAATGCGTTACAATTATAAATTTTAATACTTTTTCGCTTTTAGCTCACAATTATTAACTTATTTTGTTATTTGAATTACATTTTACAATATTAAAAGTATCTTTATTGACACTATGTTAAACAATAAATTCAAAAACAATACAAGATGACAATCATACGGCACATAACCGTCACTATGATATGTAATAAGCCGGAAAACCTTTAGCGGCAATATGAAACGAACAAAAAATAAGCCACGCAAAGCAATAACATAAAATGCTTTGCGTGGCAAAAAAACTTATACGCATCAGAAATCAAGCTCGCGCGTAAGTATACTTTCAAGCTGCTCTGCCGACAGACGCAGATGAAACTGTCCCTTGATTGCCACTGAAATACGTCCAGTTTCTTCAGACACCACTATGGCTATTGCGTCGCTGTCTTGCGAAATGCCCATTGCGGCACGGTGGCGCAGTCCGAGTTCTTTCGGAATATCTATGCTGTGGCTCACAGGCAGAATACATCCCGCAGCCCTGATACGTTTCTTTGAAATAACCATGGCTCCGTCGTGCAACGGCGAATTCTTGAAAAAGATATTCTCTATAAGCCTTTGGTTTATATTGGCGTCTATGATGTCGCCGGTCTCAACAATGTCGTCGAGCGACGATATTCGCTCTATGACAATGAGTGCTCCGATGCGCGCCTTACCCATGTTCATGCAGGCCATCACAATAGGCATTATCGACTCCATGTCAACCTTGTCCTTATTGTCGCCCGAAAAGAACAGCCGTATTATTCCGTTCACGCGGCGGTGAGCGCCAAGCGTATACAGGAACTTGCGTATTTCTTCCTGAAACAATATTATTATTGCTATCACTCCCACGCTGACCAGCTTGTCCATGATGCTTCCGAGAAGACGCATCTCAAGAATCTGACTCACGAAAAGCCAGACAACGATGAACACCATGATGCCGATAAACACGTTGAGCGAGCGCGACTCCTTCATCAGTCTGTAAATGTAATACAGCATCAGGGCCACGCAAAATATATCGACAAAATCTTTTATGCCAAATTCAAACATACTTAAATACTTCTTTTACAATGGTTACAGCCTCAACGCACGGCTTTACGTCGTGTACTCTCAGAATTGACGCACCCGAATTAATCATGGCAATGGTGTTGACAACCGACGTGCCGTTGAGCGAATGGTCGGCATCGGTGGCGAGCAGGCGCGAAATCATAGACTTGCGCGACACGCCGACAAGAAGCGGAAGCTCAAATTCGCGCAACTTGTCAAGTCCGGCAAGAAGTTCGTAATTCTGCTCAAGCGTCTTGCCGAAGCCGAAACCCGGGTCTAATATTATGTCCTTTACGCCAAGAGAGTGCAATGTCTGCACCTCATGAGCAAAGGCTTTCATCATGCTCATTATGTCGGGCTTGGTAGACATTAATATATAAGGCACACCAAGACGGGCTGCCATCTTGAATATTTCGGGGCATTCGCCGTCGCCGTTGCATCCGTCAGCATCAGCACTATTATTACCGCTGCCGCCGAAAGCGCCGTTAATGTTGCCTTCAGATACATCATTTATTATGCCTGCCCCGAACTCCTCGACAGCCATGCGTGCCACTTCGGGCCTGAACGTGTCTACCGAAACAGGAGCATCGGGCTGCACGCTTCTTACGGCTTTCAAGGCCATGCGCATGCGTTCCATTTCTTCATCCTCGGTTACATGAGCCGCACCGGGACGCGTAGAGAATGCTCCTACGTCGATAATCTTGCCGCCTTCGGCCATTATCTGGTCGGCCCTCGCAGCAATTTCAGCCTCAGTCTGCTTGCGGCTGCCGGCATAAGACGAATCGGGAGTGGCATTAAGAATGCCCATAACACAAGGCTCTGACAAATCCATCAGTCGCCCGTTGACGTTCAATATATAAGGAATAAAGCCTTTCACAATATAAATTAAAGAATAAAATTAATCTCTACAGACGGCAAAAATACTCATAAATATCGAGACTCTTTATATTTTTGACGTTTTTTATCAAGAATAAAAACAAGTCAGAAAATATACTTACCACAAATCGGGATATTTGGGCTTAAACATCAATGAGCCGACGGAACAGACTTACACTTACCGCTAAACTCAATTATGTCAAGACGTATTATACCTACACGATGAAACGATTTTTCGGCAGCCTTAATTCCGGCTTCTTTATATTCAGGTGCCAGTTTGTCTATCAGCAGATGAAGCGCGTGCCTCTTTTCGTCATCATCAAGCACAATTACGGCATGACACTTCATAACGACGCTTTCATATTCGGTAGTGAAACGCGACGGCAACAGATTAGTATGGCCAACTATGCAGAACGACACATCATGATTGTGCGCCAAGGCCCTGAGTTTCTTTCCTTCAGGAGCGCAATGTATATACAGACTGTGAGCACCGTCCCAAACATAATTCAGCGGCAGGCCATAGGCTTCACCGTCAGCAGCGACCATGGACAACACTCCATACTCACAGCCTCTAATAAGCTGCAAGGCACGCTCCTCGCCAAGCAGGCGGTCCTGGCGACGCACTGTTTCGTTTACGTATTTCATATTATTAAAAGAGTTTCGGATTAGCAATTATAACAATATATCTTTTGTTTCATTAATAATTCTTTCTGTACCAACAGAATCACAAAGGTAAGAAAATATGTGCAGAACATATTATTATTTGGCCGCAAAATTGTCATGGTACGATTTTTTGATGTACTTTTGCACCCAATAAAACTATCACACATGGACATATCAGAATTATACAGAATCTTCACCGAGCATCCGCAGGTTACCACAGACAGCCGCGACTGCCCAAAAGGTTCTATTTTCTTTGCGTTGAAAGGCGAATCATTCAACGGCAACGCCTTTGCCGCCAAGGCTCTCGAACAGGGCTGCTCGTATGCCGTTATCGACGAAAAAGAGTTTGCCGTTGAAGGCGACAGTAGGTATATTCTTACTGACGACTGTCTGACCACGCTGCAGCAGCTGGCCAACTATCACCGCCGCAAACTTGGAACTAAAATCATTGGAATAACCGGCACCAACGGCAAGACCACAACAAAGGAACTCGTGGCAACCGTATTGGCCGAAAAATATAACGTGCTCTACACTCAGGGCAACTTCAACAACCACATAGGCGTGCCTAAGACGCTGCTGCGCCTCACGGCCGAAAACGACATTGCCGTTATAGAGATGGGAGCCAACCATCCGGGCGAGATCAAGACTTTGGTCAACATCGTCGAGCCTGACTACGGTATAATAACCAATGTGGGCAAGGCTCACCTTAAAGGTTTTGGCTCGTTTGAAGGTGTGATACGCACCAAGGGCGAACTCTACGACTATCTGCGCGAGCACAACGGCACGGTGTTCATACACAACGAAAACGAGCATCTACTGAAGATAGCCGGAGGACTTAAACTTGTTAAATATGGCACTGTGGACAACGACGAACTTAACGCCTGCGGCGAATTCGTATCGTGCGACCCATTCCTCAATTTCAGATGGCGCCACGGCAAAGGTCAGTGGAACGAGGTAAGGACTCACATGATTGGCAGCTACAACATATACAACATGCTCGCAGCAGCATGTATAGGTCTTTATTTTGACGTTACGGAAGAACAGATATGCCATGCGCTTGCCAACTATGTTCCGACAAACAACCGCTCGGAACTGGAGGTTACGGCAAGCAATAAACTGATTATCGACGCATACAACGCCAACCCGACAAGCATGGAGGCTGCACTGAAGAACTTCAGAGAGATAAAGGCCGACCACAAGATGGCTATAATAGGCGCGATGAAGGAACTTGGCGAAGTGAGCGACGAAGAACATCAGAAAATTGCCGACATGCTGAAAGCTTCAGACATAGAGCAAGTATGGCTCGTAGGCGACGAGTTCAAGTCGGCCGACTGCCCGTTCCGCAAGTTCCACGATGTTGAGGAGGTTAAACAAGCCATTGACGAAAACAAGCCCGAAGGCTTCTGCATACTCATCAAAGGCAGCAATTCAACAAAACTGTACGAACTGAAAACGAAACTCTAAGAAGATAAAAGATAAAAGTGAAAAGTGAAAAATCCATTAGTCTTATTACAAAACCAAAAGGCTAATGGATTTTTCACTTTTATCTTTTCACTTTTAACCCAAATCTGACATTAGTATTCAGCCGGGATTTTTGCTTTATATTGAGCGGATTTTCGTTAGATTTTTCGCAGGCATAGCGGGCTATGTCAAGAAAAAGCGAACAAAAAGACGCCAATAGAGACAAAAATACGGACTGAAAGCATGAATGCACAAATAGATAAAGCTATATGCGGTCTAATGACAGATTTGGGTTTAACTTAATTCAGCATCAGGTTCATTTCTGCCCCTACGCCATCAAACAGGAATTCTGCCAAGCCGTTTATTGTCAGCTTCAAGGCATCGGCGTAAGGCTCATCAGTCTGACGCACCTTTCCGTTCTTTATTACATAGTAGGCATTATTCATCGGAATGTCAGCATCACCTTCAACCCTCAGCACCATATCTTTGTCAGGATTAAGTTCGGCATACATCTCCAGAGCCTTCTTGGCATTTATCACACGCAACATGGCCTGAATGTTATTGGCCTGCGGACGATATTCATCACCTGCCAGACGTATGTCTTCGCGTATAACCTCATAGCCTTCTTCATCATGCAGAAGCACACAACGCTTTGCGCGCTGAATACGGTCAAACTCTTCAAACGACGTAGCCATGGCATCAGCAGGCGGAGGCGTGCATGTTATCACGCGGGCATATCCGCACTTCTCATACCATTCATATAGCCAGTCTTCGGCAGGAATAAGAGAAGCAAAAACTATCTCTCTGTAATATACGCCAAAATGTGCCTGGCGCATAAGGTTGTTGCCTATGTCCTGACGGCGATATTCGGGGCGCGTGCTCACTCCGCTTACATATACTGTCTTAACCTCACGTCCGTCGCAAAGCATGGTGTAAGGCAAGGTCTGCAACGCTGCCACCACCTTTCCGTCTATCTGGCAGCACACATTATACTCGCTACGATAGACACGAGAAAAATAAAGGTCGATAAACTTGTCGGGATCGTTGAACACCTGTTTCCATATCTCGCGTGTTTCTTCCTTTATGCGGTCTTGGTCTTCAAAGGCAGCCAACGGATGTTTCTCCATTATCACGTTCTTCTCAAGCAGAATGTCGGGCTTATACGACAGCTTGGCGCGTCGCAGTCCTTCGTCGCCCATATCTTCCTCACGGTTGATGTAATAATACTGCTCGGGCAGATGCTTCACAAACTCCTGGTTTATTATCGTGAATGCTCCTTCATAGTTTACGTCGGCTTTCTCTACGCACACGTCAAACGTACACTGGTTTATCGGGCATCCGAAGGTGAAAGCCACAAGCTTGTCGCCCACGAATATTGTTCCGCCCACAAGTCCCAGCCTATCCCATCGGTTAAATGCCCGCGTCATTGAGCGCAGTTCCTCAGACAAATCTTCATCGGGCACTTCGCCGTTGTCGTCTTTAGATGTGCGGCGCCACTGCCGTTCCAGTTCGAGACATTGCGGAATAAGGTCGGGCGTAAGCTCGCGGTAACTATAGTCAGGATAAAGACTCTTAAACTTGTTAATATGGTTGCGCTTGCTCTGCAGTTTCTTTCCCGAAAGATTTATCAGTTTGTCACGCGTGTAGATGTAGTCGCTGAAGTCGCGGTCGGGCTTTATGTCGAACGTATCGGGGAAACGGCTCTCAATTATGTCGCGCATATAGTTGCAGACACCGAGCATCAGGAACGGATGTCCCATTGCTATCGAGTCGTCGCGTATTGCACGTATCACGCTCACCGAGCATTCGTCACACGGCTCCACCTTAAACGTTCCGTCCTCTTGCTGTTTAGGCCGCGGCACAGGCATCATGTAAGCCAGGTGGTGGCCCATATAGAATCGGAACACAAGATAGTCGTCAACTATCGCAAACTGTGTATTGTAAAGAAAGCGCCAGCTTATCAAGTTTGAGAACGACAGGTCACAGTTTTGTCTTTCGCCCCAAAGCGTAAAACTCTGTATCAGTTCCTTGTCGTCTTCTGTTATATCCTTAAACTTTATCATAAAACATAAGTTTGTGTTTCAATTGGCAAATTTATAAAAAATAGATGTAAACAATACCAATGCACCGATAAAAAATTCAAGCATTCAGATTGTTCAAATCAGCCAGAACCGATGTTAAATGTCTGACTGTCACAAGATATACTCCACGACAAACTTCCGTATTATTAACAAAAATTTCGGGCACCGGCCTGCTTAAATCAGCGCGGCCAATGCCCGTCAACATTATTAACACAATGAAAGTAAGCTTCTTGAAAGGTTTATGTCAGTTTCTATCTACTGTATTACGGCATCTCTACTTCGCTGCCCTCGCCTACTGTATACTGAGAGAACTGCTTGGTCTTTGCCTCACGTGTCAGCACTGATGTACGGAACACTCCTGTTGAGCGCGCTCTCAGACGAACGCTGTCGATGTTGGCAGAGGCGGTGAACTCTTCGGGACTATTTGCCGGCAATGTTCTCAAACCTGCCGAGAAGATGGCTAAGTCGTCCAACTTCACGTTCTTGCCGTCCATCACGAGTTCCTTGATACATGCTATCATGTCTTTCAGCACGCCGTGGATAACACCGGCCGAGAACGGCGAACTGTGTGATGACATGTGAGCCGCCAGCTTCTCTGTGTCGTAAGTTTCCTCGCACACCGCGCGGGCATACCATTTACCGTTTGTGTTACTGTTTGAATTGTGGTTCTGATAAAGTTTGTACCTAATCATGTTTTTTCCTTTCTTTTTGGTTGTTATACATTATTTGTTTATTATCTCTCATACCTTCCAGAACTACCGCTACGTTCATTTCCGCCTGCCGGCTGTGGCTTTAATGTCCGTGCCGCCTTGTTCCTTTCGACATTGCAAAGATACAACAACCAATTTCGCGTTTGCAGATTGCTGCAGGTTACGAAAGGTTTGAGAGGATTGTTGGTTGTTACAAAAGGAAAAAGTGCATCCAAGAGTTGAAACATAAGACTTTTGGTTGCACCATCATATTCCATGATGCTTAACTAAAAGCAAGTTATTAGTACCTAAAAACGATATTTAACACACCATCAAATATAATTTCACGACTTTTATTCCATTTAAAATTAATCAACTTTATATATTCTAAAAAAGATAAACAAATAAAAGATACTATAAAACAAATTTAGAATATCGTCATATAATTTTTGGTCACTCAAAATTTAAATGGTAAATTTGCAATATTATTTTCAAATGAAAATTTCACAGGCCGAACATGATTTTTTAATGTTTCTCGCTGCAATTGACCATAATCTAACTCTAACCATAATAATAAATATCATGAAAAGCGATAATATTTTTGATATATGGAGATTTCTAGGTAAAGGTACTCCATTTGTTGTAAGAAGAAACGGATGGTATCATCTATCTTACAAAGTAACAAGAGTGATTCCCCAAAGGCAATATGGTAAAGCATATGGATATAGATTAAAAGATGGAAAATTAGAGATTAATAATCAGCATGAAGAATTAATAGATTGTTGTGGCTGCGGAAATTGGGAACTTATTGAAAACCTTATAGAAGATGTTAATTCATTACAATGGAATTGTCTTGATGAAAATAACAATTTAACCTTTGGCAAATACAAAAGTATGAATGCAGAAGAGTTAAAAGTAAAGGATAAAGATTATTATGAATGGGCATGGGGATACATAGGAGGTTTTAGTGAACTTATATTTATTAGGAGATATGGTGTTACATTACAAGATTTATTCACAATAAAAAAACAAATAAAAGAATCTTTGCACTTCTCTGCAGATGATTGGATTAAATCATCTGTAAAAACTAATTATGACTTCATCTTAGACCAATATAAATATGCATGTTGTGCTAAACAGAAAGATATAATCACAGCTGTTAAGGAAATTGAAGAATATTATAACCAAAGGAAATCCATAATTTAATAAAGTTTATGAGACACATTATATGTATATTTGGAAAATACCTGTTAACTTTTTTCTTTATTATGTTAACAGAGAGTTTATATTCTCAACAAAGATTTTATTGTGAGGTTAAAGGTATTGAAAAAGAGATCACATCAGGATTAAAAATCATTTTTGATTTTGGAACACAGACTTCCTACAATATGTGGGGAGATTTAAACAGCAAGCTTAAATTTGTAGACGAAAACGGAAATGAAATTAAATTTAACAGCATGGTTGATGCCGCAAATTATATGGTGCAAAGAGGTTGGAACTTTCAACAAGCATATTCCTCATCATATGGTTCAAGACCTATTATCCACTGGATTTTCTATAAAGATGCAGAAAGTATAGAAAAAGCAAAAGAAGGAATTATTACAAAATCAGAATATAAAAATATGCAACAAAATAAATAAACACTAAAAAAATAAAATTATGAATACACGTACTAAATCTATATTAATTTATGTAGGTGGTATCGTTACCGGTATCATCTTTACATTCGCATTTCTCTACTTTCTTGCCTCAAAAAATACAAATGGAGGGTATTCTGATAACATTGTTTTATTAGAAAATAATAGGATAAAACGCGGAATAAAGCGAATTT
>HF992571.1:0-5903 GCA_000436695.1 Prevotella sp. CAG:1185
TGCGGCACAGCATGCCTGCGCATGATATGCAGCCACTAGGGAACTTGAGTTTTAACGCACAGATAACGCATATACAGAAAAATCCTGTGCCAGATATGTAGTCATAAGACTAATCAGCCGGCACGTTAGTCTTGTGGCTACATATTCATTTACATGGCTAATTAAAATGTTGTGCCGGTTTACATCTGTACAACATTTTGTCGCAATGCAACAATTGAATTGACACGTATCGAACTTTGTTTCTTCACTTATTACTCTTTCTTCACATAATGTATTTCAATTTAAATAAAATGTGCCTATTTATTTTGAAATTAACTTTACATGCATTATCTTTGCAACGGAAACAATACGTTTTAAACCATTAATGGAAGAAATTATTATTATTCTGCTATTGATTTTATTCAACGGAATATTTTCAATGTCCGAGATAGCAGTTATATCAGCGAGAAAAGTAACATTAACAAACGACGAGAAGAAGGGTAGCAAGGGCGCAAAGACGGCCTTGAAGCTTGCCAACGACCCCGACAGGTTTTTATCAACCGTACAGATAGGCATCACGCTTATCGGCATTCTCACAGGTATTTATTCAGGTTCAGCCATATCCGGCAAGTTTGCCGGAGTGCTCGAGCATGCGGGTATGTCTGCATCATGGGCTTATCCCGTGGCACAGACAATAATAGTTGTCGTAGTTACATATCTGACAATTATTCTTGGCGAGCTTGTTCCTAAGCGTATAGGCATGAGCGTTGCCGAGCGCGTGTCGAAGACAATATCGCGCCCAATGTATGTGCTGTCGCTCATAGCCAGTCCGTTTGTATGGGTGTTGTCAAAGAGCACCGAGGCCATTGTCAATCTGCTTGGCGTGAAGAATGCGGAGAGCAAGGTTACTGAGGAAGACATAAAGTCGATTGTACAGGAAGGCAAGGAAGACGGCGAGGTGCAGGAAGTTGAGCAGGACATCGTTGAGCGCGTGTTCATGCTTGGCGACCTGAAGGTTAATTCGCTTATGACTCACCGTTCGGAAGTGGTGACACTCGACGTGAATATGACAAAGGACGAGATAAGACAAGTGCTCAACGACGACCTTTACGAGTCGTATCCCGTGATAGACCACAGTCTTGAAAACATCGTGGGCGTGGTTTCGCTCAAGGATCTTATATTCCGTCTCGACAGCAATACTCTTAATCTTAAAGATATAATGCGCCCTGCGGCTTATTTTTATGAGAACATGAGCGTGTATAAGGCGCTTGAACAGATGAAGGAGAAACGCCTGACTCAGGCCTTTATATGCGACGAGTTCGGAAGCTTTCAAGGCGTAATAACTCTAAGAGACATACTTGAGGGACTTGTCGGAACCATTGACGAGGTGAACAACGAGCCGGAGATAATAGCCCGCGAAGATTCGTCGAGCTGGCTTGTCGACGGTCAATGCTCGTTCTATGATTTCCTTTCATATTTCGACCGTGAGGACCTTTATGACAACTCTCAGCAGAACTATAACACCATTGCCGGTCTTATCATAGAGCAGATGAAGCACATACCGCAGTCGGGTGAGAAGACAGAGTGGAACGACTTTAAGTTTGAGATAGTCGACATGGACGGTGTGCGTATCGACAAGGTGCTCGTAACGCTGAAAAAAGAACAAATAAAGGAAGAGAAAGATTAAGCTACGGCTGTTTTTGTGCCATAGATTTTGCCGATTGTTATATTTTCCGTATTTTTGCAACAAACGATACAATCATTTGCAATGGAAATACAATCTGCTCAGAAATCTCATGCACAGTCGATAGCAAGGCTTATTATGCAGGCAATGAATTATGATTGTTGCCTGTATTTTGCAGGTCCGGGCAATACACTCGACGATTTTGAATGTGTGTTGACCGGTCTGGTGCTTTCAGATAACTCTCAGTACAGTTATAAAAACACTCTTGTCGCCGTTGACGAAGACGGTGAGGTGTGCGGTGTCTGCGTGTCTTACGACGGCGGACAGCTGCATTCGCTACGTGAGGCTTTTGTCAAGGCTATGAAAGACAATTTCGGACGCGACTTCAGTGATATTCCCGATGAGACAGGGCCGGGCGAATTATATATTGACAGCATTGCAGTGTCTGAAAAGTGTCGTGGCAAAGGCATTGCCACCAAATTGCTTAACGCTGTGATAGACAGAGCGCGTGGCATGGGGCTGCCGGCTGTAGGACTGCTTGTTGACAAGAACAATCCCAAAGCCGAGAAACTTTACGGCAGGGTAGGATTTGAATATGCCAACGACAACACATGGGGCGGACACCCCATGAAGCATCTGCAGTATGTTTTTTAATGATATTTATTTTAGCGCATGCAGGACAGTAAATATTTGGTTGCTAACGAACGTGATGCCCAATGGGGGCTCGTAGTTAACACTGTAGGATATGATGAGGTGGGGCCGGATGACGACTATCCCACAAGGGGACACGGCGACGGATATTATTTTGATACAGAGCGCGGCCGCGTACTCGACGAGTATCAGATGCTTTATCTCGTTGAAGGCGAAGGCGTGTTCTCGTCAGAGCACGTAAAGGACGTTCATATTAAGGCGGGCGACATATTCTTGTTGTTTCCCGGTGAATGGCATACGTATCATCCTCTTCCGGGAGTGTTTTGGAAAAGCTACTGGATTGGCTATAAGGGCCGTAATATGGACGAGCGTATGCAATATCATTTTCTGTCGCTCGACAAGCCTGTATATCATGTAGGTTTCAGCGGCGACATTGTGTATCTTTATAATTCTGCAATAAAGGCTGCAAAGGAAGAGGCTGCCTATTCGCAGCAGATATTGGCAGGAATAGTGAACAATCTGCTCGGACACATGTATGCCCTTGAGCGCAACATGGAGCTTAACCGCCGCGGCGGATATGTTGACATGATTAACAAGGCCCGTCTGCGCATACGCGAAGGAGTGGAGTCGAAGATAACAGTGCAGGAGATAGCCGCAGAGCTTGGTTCGAGCTATTCCAACTTCCGCAAGTTGTTTAAGGAATACACCGGTATGTCGCCGGCTCTATATCAGCAGGAGTTGAGACTGCAGCGTGCAAAGGAGTTGCTGTCTTCGACAGATATGAGCATAAAGGAGATTGCCTATAGGCTTAACTTTGACTCGCCTGATTATTTTTCAAGCAAGTTTAAGGTTAAGATTGGATGTAAGCCGAGCGAATACAGAGCCGGAACAAGATAAAGAAAACTTAGATTACGTAATGGCATGCCGTTGTAATGGTGATGTTATTCTGTCGACAAACGTTCTTATGCACACCTATTTATATATGTGGGACTTAGAATAAGAATAGGGAAGAGATAAAAATATTGAGTGAGAAAACATGCTCGTTGCGCGTTTTCTCCCTCAATATTTATTTTTACGCCTCACGCCATTTACGGCATGAGGCGTTTATGTTAAACCAAAATCGGTTATTAGACCGCATATAGGGTTAAAGTCCGATGAATGATTTTTCAACCCAGTAAATCAGTATTCCTGCCAGGTAGCCTATAAAGGCAACAAGAGAAATCTTCTTCATATACCAGCCGAAAGTAATCTTTTCGAGTCCCATTACGACAACTCCGGCAGCAGAACCGATGATGAGCATAGAGCCGCCTACGCCTGCGCAGTAAGCCAGCAACTGCCAGAAGATGCCGTCCTGTGCCATATCGCCAACTTCGGCAATAGGATACATACCCATACATCCGGCAACAAGCGGCACGTTATCAACGATGCTCGACAATACGCCGATGATGCCTGTAACAAGATAGTGGTTGCCGTCAAATACGGTGTTGAGGCCCTGGCCCATGCTTGCCAGCACTCCTATGGTTTCGAGGCAGGCAACAGCCATAAGTATGCCGAGGAAGAACAGAATGGTGCTCATGTCGATGCGCGACAGAATGTTGACAACGCGCTTCTGCATTCCGCCTTTTTCCTCATCTTTGTGCAGATGACGATAGAACAGTTCGGTTACGGTCCATAGAATGCCGAGCACAAGCAGTATGCCTACAAACGGAGGCAGATGGGTAATCGACTTGAAGATAGGCACGAAGATAAGTCCGCCTACACCGATGAAGAACACCGTCTTGCGCTGTTTCTTTGTCAGTTCGTTGGCTTCGGTTACGGTTCCGCCCGCAATGGCAGGAGCTGCAATTTCGCCTTTGAGCGACAGCGACAGGATGTATGCCGGCAGGGCCACCGAAACGAGCGACGGCACAATAAGTTCCTTGATAATACCTGCTGCCGTTATCAGGCCTTTGTTCCACAGCATGATGGTGGTAACGTCGCCGATTGGCGAGAATGCTCCTCCAGAGTTAGCCGCTATGATGACAAGCGATGCATAGATGAGTCTGTCTTTGCGCTCCTGTATGAGCTTGCGCAGAATCATTATCATCACGATACTTGTTGTGAGGTTGTCGAGGATGGCCGAGAGGAAGAATGTCATGAACGTAATTCTCCACAGCAGGGCTTTCTTGTTCTTTGTCTTCATCATGTCGCGCACAAAGTTGAATCCGCCGTTTTGGTCAACAACCTCAACGATGGTCATGGCTCCCATGAGGAAGAACAGTGTGGTTGATGTGCTTCCGAGATGTTTCTCGATAATCTCGTTTACTGCAATCGAGATTTTGTCGCCTGCGATGTCAGGCAGATAACTTCCCGGATCAAACATAAATAGAGTCCAGCAGGCCACAAGCATAAGCAGGGCCACTGCCGCCTTGTTCACCTTAGTGAAACTTTCAAGGGCGATGCACAGATAACCGAGGATAAACACGGTTACGATAGTTAGTGTTAAAGTTGACATTTTTTAATTATTAAAGATTAGCTTATTTTTTTAACGTGCAAATTTAGTAATTATTTTCAACACCAATCCGCAATTGCCCGAAAAATACCTTTTTGTGGCTTGATTTTACTATATTTGTTTTAATGACTAAATATATGTTTCTGTTTTTTTATTGATGTGTGTCGTATTTTCTTTGAGGCCAGCTATTGGTCTTGGCATGTGCGTTGAATAATTCTTTCAAAGTGTTAAGCAATATTTTATTCTCAAATCTTATTGTCTAAAAATCAAATTGTCATATATTCCAAGTGGAATAATCTTTATCTTTGCAGAAAATAATTTAATACGTTAAAAAACATACTAAGATACTAAATGGTCAATTCAAAATGTTTCTTTGCTGTCGATCTTGGGGCAACAAGCGGCAGAACTGTTGTAGGGACACTCTCTGACGGTAAAGTAGAGTTAGAGGAGATAACACGTTTCCCGAATAATCTGATTGAAACAGGCGGACATTTCTATTGGGATATCTACGCGCTCTATTTCGAGATAATCAAAGGTTTGAAGATTGTTGCAGGACGTAATATGGATATTGCAAGTATAGGCATCGACACTTGGGGTGTCGACTTTGTATGCATAGGCGACGACGGCGCGCTGCTGTGCAATCCGCTTTCGTATCGCGACCCTCACACCTTTGGCGCCATGGAGGAGTATTTCAGCAAGAAGGTGTCAAAAGAAAAAGTATATAATGCCACGGGCATACAGTTTATGAACTTCAATTCGCTGTTTCAGCTTTATGCAATGAAGCGCGACGGCAACTCGGCGCTGAAGAATGCCGACAAGATTCTGTTCATGCCCGACGCGCTCAGCTGGATGCTTACGGGCGAAGCCGTGTGCGAATATACCATAGCTTCGACGAGCCAGATGCTTAATCCTGTTACAAAAGACTTAGACGGAATGCTGCTCGACAGTCTTGAACTTCCGCGCGACAAGTTCGGAAAGATGGTTGTGCCGGGATATAAAATAGGTGTGCTTACAGAGGAAGTGCAGAAGATGACAGGCCTTGGAGCCGTGCCGGTGATTGCCGTTGCCGGACACGACACTGCAAGCGCCGTGGCTGCC
>HF992571.1:5938-12758 GCA_000436695.1 Prevotella sp. CAG:1185
CGTGCCTGCCGCCAACGAGAAATTTGCCTATCTGAGCAGCGGCACGTGGAGTCTTATGGGCATCGAGACAAAAGACGCGATAATAAACGGTGAAAGCTATGATAAAAACTTCACTAATGAAGGCGGAGTGGAAGGCACAACACGTTTTTTGAAAAACATCTGCGGCATGTGGCTCTTGGAGCGTTGCCGCAAGGAGTGGGGCAGCTGTGCCCCTTCTGACTACGCCACGTTGATAGCCGACGCAATGAAGGCAGAGCCGTTCGCCAGCATCATCAATCCCGACGACGAGATGTTTGCCAATCCTGATGACATGCAGGCTGCAATAAAACAGTATTGCGCCGTTACAGGGCAGCATGTTCCCGAGGGCTATGCCGAGATATGCCGCTGCATACTCGACAGTCTGGCTCTGCGCTATCGTCAGGTGTTCGGCTATCTTAAAGACATGGCTCCGTTCAGCATCGACACTTTGCACATCATCGGAGGAGGTTCGCGCAACGACTGCCTCAATCAGTTTACTGCCAACTCCACAGGCGTTACAGTGCTTGCCGGTCCGCAGGAATGTACGGCTCTTGGCAACATCATGCTGCAGGCGAAGGCTGCGGGCGAAATGAATGACATATTCGACATGCGCCGCATCATAGCCGACAGCATAAGCATGAAGCGCTTTGAGCCAAAAGACAAGGCTGAATGGGATGCTGCTTACGACAAGTATCTTGCAGTGGTGGCATCAAAGGAAAACAAATAAAGAAAAGACAAACAAATCAAATTTAATAATATAATCATGAAAGAAGAACTGGTAAACAAGGCTTACGAGATAGCCAAAGAACGCTATGCCGAACTTGGCGTGGATACAGAAAAGGTGTTGGAACAGATGCAGGATTTTCATCTTAGCCTGCATTGCTGGCAGACCGACGACGTTATAGGTTTTGAAAATCTTACAGGCTCGCTCAGCGGTGGTATTGCCACTACCGGCAACTATCCCGGACGTGCGCGCAATATCGATGAGGTAAGAGCCGACATAATAAAGGCAAAATCGCTTATTCCGGGAACCCACCGCCTGAACCTGCATGAGATTTACGGCGACTTCAAGGGTGAGGCCGTTGACCGCGACCAGGTTGAGCCAAGACATTTTGCAAGCTGGATTGAGTGGGGACGTGAGAACAACATGAAGCTCGACTTCAACTCTACTTCGTTCTCTCATCCTAAGAGCGGCAATCTTTCTCTTGCAAACCCCGACAAGAGCATACGCGACTTCTGGATAGAGCACACAAAGCGCTGCCGTGCCATTGCCGAGGAGATGGGTAAGGCTCAGGGCGATGCTTGTATCATGAACCTTTGGGTACACGACGGAAGCAAGGATATGACAGTGAACAAACTGAAATACCGTGAACTGCTTAAAGATTCGCTCGACCAGATATTTGCCACCAAGTATGATAACATGAAGGACTGCATAGAGAGCAAGGTGTTCGGTATAGGTCTTGAGAGCTATACCGTTGGCTCAAACGACTTCTATACATCTTATGCCGCACAGAACAACAAGATGATAACACTCGACACCGGTCACTTCCACCCGACAGAGAGTGTTGCCGACAAGGTTTCGGCCATGTTGCTGTTTGTGCCTGAATTGATGCTGCACGTCAGTCGTCCAATACGCTGGGACTCAGATCATGTTACGATTATGGACGACCCGACACTCGACCTCTTCAGCGAGATTGTGCGTGCCGGAGCGCTTAATCGTGTTCATTATGGTCTCGACTATTTCGATGCTTCTATCAACCGCATCGGAGCTTATGTGGTTGGCAGCCGTGCCGCACAGAAATGTATGTTGCGCGCTCTGCTTGAGCCGCTGGCAACATTGCGCAAATATGAAGACGAGGGCAAGGGCTTTGAGCGTCTGGCTCTGCTTGAGGAGGCAAAGGCTCTTCCGTGGAATGCCGTTTACGATGAGTTCTGCCTGCGCAACAATGTTCCCGTAGGCCGTGATTTCATTGCAGACGTTGAGCAGTATGAAAAGGACGTAACGTCTAAACGCGGATAATCGAATTTGTGTAAGGGTTAAATAAAAGAGTTGAGCATCTCTCAACTCTTTTTTAATTCATAATTCACAATTCACAATTCATACTTCTTAATTCATAATTCTTATTTCTTAATTATCATGGTGGATATAATAATAGGACTGATAATAATAGCGGTGGGTGCATTCTGCCAGTCGAGCTGTTATGTGCCCATCAACAAGATAAAGAGATGGAGCTGGGAGTCTTATTGGTTGGTGCAGGGCATCTTTGCGTGGCTCGTATTTCCGCTGCTCGGAGCCTTGCTTGCTGTGCCTTCTGGACATAGTCTTATGGAAGTGTACATGGCCGACCCTACGGCAGCCTTGTGGACAATGTTCTTCGGCGTGCTGTGGGGCATTGGCGGACTTACCTTCGGACTGTCCATGCGCTATCTCGGTGTGGCTCTTGGACAGAGTATTGCCCTTGGCACGTGTGCAGGACTTGGAACAATACTCACGCCCGTGTTTACAGGCAACACTCAAGACCTTACTATGCCGGTTATCGTAGGCGTTGTGGTTACGCTTATAGGTATAGGTGTAATCGGCGTGGCTGGCAACATGAAGGCACAGTCGCTCAGTGAGGAGGAAAAGACCAAGGCCGTTAAGGACTTCAACTTTACCAAGGGAATAATAGTTGCGCTGCTTGCCGGATTTATGAGCGCGTGCTTCAGCATTGGTCTCGGTTTTGGCGAGCATCTCAACTTCGGCGATGCCACAGATCCTATGTTCCGTGCGTTGCCGGCAACATTGTTGGTAACGCTCGGCGGATTTGTCACCAACGCTGTCTATTGCTTTTATCAGAACGGCAAAAACCACACATGGGGCGATTATTCACAGACAAGTCTTTATCTCAACAACATAGTGTTCTGTGCCTTGGCAGGCCTGCTTTGGTACAGTCAGTTCTTCGGACTGAGTCTCGGCAAGGGTTTCCTGACCGATTCGCCCGTATTGCTAACGTTCTCATGGTGCATACTTATGGCACTTAATGTTACGTTCAGCAACGTATGGGGTATAATACTGAAAGAGTGGAAAGGCTGTTCGCGTAAGACAATATCCGTGCTTGTTGCCGGTATATTGATTCTTGTTGTGTCGTCGTTCCTTCCTCAGTTGCTTAAATAAGTTTTAGGTAAAAATATTTTTATAAAAAACTCGTCACTCGTCACATCTTGACATAACTTGTTGATAACAAGTGTGTTGTGGTGTGACGAGTTGCTTTTTTAACTCGTCACAGTATTGCTTTGTCTTAAGACATTGTAAACAATGGTAATTAAAAAAGGTAGAGTCAACCAATAACAGTTATAAGTTTAGCCGGAGTCAACATTAATCATGAAAAGAACTTTTTAAAGTCAACCAAATTTAGAAAATGCCAAAGCGCGTATTGTGTGACGTTGTGTGATGAGTTGAGTTTTTAACTCATCACACATTATAAGTCTGTCAGTCAGCCGTTTATGTCGAGATGTGACGAGTGACGAGTTTTTTGCAAAAAAATATTCAGTTATTACCGTATGAATTTCCTTCATATTTATCATACAGAATATTTTATTTACAGCAAGTTTAGCTGTTGACACACATTCGCGATTTGTTGTAATTGTAATGATAGCTGTATTTTGTTTTGCTTTGGTTTGTGTCCTTTTGTGTTGTAATATGCGGCAAATCATATTGTAAAAGGCCACCTTTTAGGGTGCAATATGCCACCTTTTACATATATGATATTTCTGTCTTTGTTGTTTTGATGATAAAAAATAAAGCCTTATTATTGTTATTTTAAGTATTGGCAGCAGACCAGGAAGCGGAATATCACCTTGGGCTGCATTCAAACAATAAGAGCATTGTGTCTTTTGTATCTTATAATTTTATTATTCTGTCTTGATGCAGCAGGACAATGTTGGAATCGGCCTAAAAAACAGAATCCCAATGCTTCACAGCATCAGGATTCCGTCGTCTAAATAGACTCTTAAACTAATATTATCTGAGAATGATAAGATTTTTATTCAAACTTATTATTTCGGCAAATTAAATGCCTTCGACATCTCTGCCATTTGTTCGTCGCTCATACCTTCAGGCTCTTCACCCATATTCTTGGCGGCGATATAAATCTGGGCACTCTTGTTGAGCACGTCAACTTGGTCGAATGCCTGCATGATATCGTTGTCTATGGCAAACACTCCGTGCTTTTCCCACATTGCCACATCGTAGTCATCGAGCTGTCTTACTGTCTCTTCAGCAAGCTCAACGCTGCTTGGCAGCTGATAAGGAATGATGCCTAATCCGCGCGGACAGAACGCTTTTGTTTCGGGAATCATGCTCCAAAGCAGTTTTGAAAGCACGTCTTTACCCAAGAACTTGCGTATATGTGTCATTGCAACAAGCTCAATAGGATGAGTGTGCAGCGATGCGCGGTAAGTAGAGCCTTTTTCAATCAGATGGTTATGTACCATAAGATGTGACGGCAGCTCACTTGTAGGATTTACTGCATTATCTGCTATAATTACATAACTTGCGCAGTCATCAAGTATACGAATCACGCTTCCGTTTTCCATTGGTCGGCGTGCGAGGTCTCGCATTCTTCTGTTTGTACCCTTACAAAAGAAGTAGGTTCCTTTAAGATGGGGCAGAGTGACACCAATCTGTTTTACTTCACTTATGGCAGGCATTTGTTTTATTTCGTCGTCAATCAGCTCTGTGATATTTACGGTGATATTGCCTCCATTTCTTTCAGCCCATCCCTTTTGCCAAAGATATCCGGCCACCTCGGCCACTTTGTTAATTTCTTCCTCTAAAGCGGGACGTCCGTCAAGTATACTTTTCATATATTGCTTGTTTTGATGCGCAAATATACAAAAAATGAATATTATGTATACTTTGTGTTTTGATATTAAAACTTTAATTTTTGATATATGAGGCTGTAGGATGCTACTTTATTCATTATAATTTGTAATGAAATTTTTATTTTGCGTTTAAGGTTTATGCTTAATCAGTTTTAACTTAAATGCATGATACAAAGGATGATTGGCATTTTTTGTCGTATAAGTGTACTTTATGTTTTATGTGTGAATTATTCTGTAAACAAAAAGTTTACATAATTGGACGTCATAACCGCGATAATGAACGTTTATAAGGCAATAAAATGCATTTGTCAGCATATCGTGGCTTTAAATCCAAATCAGTTTTTGGGCATATTTTTAAACCAAAATCAATTATTAGGTCACATATAGTTTTAGCTGTTTTGTATATTTATGTTTTCAGCCGGACTGTTGTTTCCTGTTGTCGTTTTGCTGTATGCTTTTGGGGGCATAGTCCGCTATGCCTGTGAGAAAGCAGATGGCAATCCGCTCAACCTGAAACTACAATCCGGCTGAATCTTAATGACTGATTTTTATTTAATGCTTATTCATTGACATATGAGCATTTATATTCGCTTGAAACCTGCAGGCTCATGCCGCCTTCAGATTCGTTCAGGTTGATTTCGTTTATAGTAAGTGTGTTGCCGCTGAACTTTACGTTTGCTGTATTTGAGATGTACTCATCAAACATTCCATTTTTGAAAGTGTAACGCAACTCACCCTTGCTCTCGTTCTGCCATGCCCAATTGTATATGCTCAGCTGGTCAGATTCTGTTGTTACGAGATAAGTTCCGGCCTTTGTGAAAATTATATCCTCAGGAATAAATCCCGGCTCGGTGAAATAAGTCTCGTTGTCCTCTTCGCCGTTAATGCTTTCAGACAGTTTCTGCATGGCAGTGTTCAGTTCTCTGTAAATGGCGTTGTAGTCAGATGTTGGACGTGCGCCGCTGTCATAGAAAGATTTGCCGTTGAATGTTGCAACCATCTTTATTGTATTGATGTCCCATGTGCGGCAAAGAGCCTTTGTCATTTCAGTGTCTGCCAATATTGCTGCTTTCTCGGCGTTAAGATTTAACTCCTCTCCGTCTTCAGTTGTAACTTTTATCGAAATGGCATTGTCTGCTGAGCCTGTTATTACGATAGTGCCGAAGCCGTCAAGAATAAACTCGTTGTCGCTTTTCTTTGTGAATTTGCCGTGTATGTTTCCTATGAAGGCACGTGTTGAGATCTTGTTGCCATTAAGTATGCCCATTGACATATTTTTGGTTGTCTTATTCTGTTTCGGTGCGTATGATGCGTTGTCAAATATTACGATATACTCACCGCTCTCGGTCAGCTCGATTGAAGAAATGCCGTCGCCCCCTGAAGTTACATTATATTTTGCACTTACGCTTTCGTAGGCAGGAGTTTCCAGATTGATGGGTTCGCTTGTCTCATTGTCGTCATCGCTTGAGCAAGATGAAAACAGGCCTACTGATAAAAACATCATTGAACTTAGACAAAATAAGCCCGGCTTGATGATTCGGGCAATCAAATTTGATTTTTTCATTCTGATTATTAATTTTTTATATACCCGGGGCCGGCTTAGTCTCGGATAGTCAATTGCAGATTAGGTCAGAAGTTCGAAGCCGGTAGCGCCGCAGCGCACAAACTTCCGTTAGCTATTTCACAACAAAGTTATTTAAATTTTTATTTATTTTGCGTTATGGTCAGTTATTGTTAATATGTATTAATTTCTTGGCTATTTAACATAAAATGTATACACTTATATTACACTTTGTCACAAATGATGCTACTCATAGTTGCCTTCTTGCAATAAGATTTTTTAATCGTTTGCTAAACTTGGCAATAAAGTCTGTTATTATGGCGAATACGATTTGCTTCTAAAATAAAATTAATGAATGTCCGCATGTTCCCAAATTAG
>HF992572.1 GCA_000436695.1 Prevotella sp. CAG:1185
CAGCCACTCTGCGGCATGCTCAATTAGGCGGTCGTAGTCGGGGCGCGGCATGGCAATGTCGAGGTCGTCGTCCCAGGGTATGAAGCCCTTGTGCCTCACCGCCCCTATCATTGTACCTGCCCATATATAGTAGCGCAGGCCGTGCTCGCGGCATACGGCGTCGACAGCCTTTAGCGTCCGGAGTATTCTGAGCTGCAGCTCGCGTATGTTATATTCGGCCATAACAGCTTTTGGGATTATGTATTGTTGTTAATAACGGCAGCCGCGGGCTTTTCAGAACAGCTCGCGGGGTATTATCTCAGATGCGTGGTTGAAGTCGTCAACCGTGTCAAGCTCTATCGAGAAGAGGTCTGTGGTGTCTACCACGCTGAACTTGTGTCCCTGCGGAATGAGGCGTTCGAAGGCTCTTTCGTAGAACACGTCGACAAGATGCTCGTCCTCAATCATGACGCGCAGCTCGCTGAAGAGTGCAGCCGAATAGCCGGCGCTCATCTTCTCGATGCCCACAGACTCACCAATGGCTTTGTCAATGCTGCAAGTCTTGCTTATCTCGCTCACCTTTCCGTCTTCGCCGGTTATCACCTTTATCTCTTCCTCGCCCAGCTTGTGGCTGTTGAGCGCAAGGGCTGTGCCCTCGGCGGCGAGCATGCGGCTTATTATGCGGCCGTCGAACAGGATGTCGCTGTCGAGCAGCATAAACTCATGTCCTGCCACATAAGGCCTGGCGAGCCATAAAGAATATATGTTGTTCGTGGTCTGATAGTCGGCGTTCTCAATGAAGTGGAAGTCAGTGTCGGGATAGTTGCCCTCGAGAAAGAGGCGTATCATGCCCCCGCGATAGCCCGTAACGACAACTATCTGGCTTATTCCCGCTGCGACAAGACTGTCGACGGTGCGCTGCAGTATGCACTTGCTGCCCACACGGAGCAGGCATTTCGGGCGGTCGTCGGTGAGCGGACGCAGCCTCGACGCCATTCCGGCGGCTAATATTACGGCTATCATCGCTTTGCAACTTTTAGTATTATGTCGGCCACCATGCGGTTCTGCTCCCTGCGTCCGAGGGTTATGCGCATGTGTGAGTTGATGTCAGGCTCGTCCATAAACTTCACCTTATAGCTCTGTCCGGCAAACTCCTGCTGCAGGGCGGCCTTCAGTTCGATAGGATATTTTATCAGAATGAAGTTGGCTATCGACTTATACACCTTGAATCCCGGCAGCGAGCCAATCTCGTCGGTATACATACGGCGCGCCTCGTCCATCACGCGCGCTATCTCGCGGTAGTGCTCGTCCGACTTGATGGCGGCTATACCTATCTCCTCCGACATGCGGTCGTAGCCCAGATACTTGTTGGCGTAGCGGCTGAAGCGCTCCATGGCTTCGCCCTTGCCTATGAATCCGAAGCCCAGACGCAGGCCGGGCAGTCCGTAAAACTTAGACAGCGTGCGGCAGAATATTATGTTGGGATATTTCTCTATCAGCCGTTTGATGTAAGATGTGTCGCCGGTTACATACGACGCATAGGCCTCGTCGACGAGCACAACGGTAGTGGCAGGCACCATGCCGACAAGCTGTTCCAGCTCATCTGGCGTGAGTCCGTTGCCTGTAGGGTTGTTGGGCGACGCCACGAGCAGTATCTTAGGCTTTTCCTCAGATATCATGCGGCGCAGTCCGTCGAAGTCGTATGCAAACGAGTCCTCGGTCTCATACACGGGATATTGCAGCGTGCGGCCGTTCACCTCGTCGGCTATCGACTTGTAATACCACCACGAGAACTTAGGGATGAGCATCGTCTTGTTTCCGTCGCCGTCGGTGAGGAAATAGTGAACGGCCATCTTCAGCAGGTCCTCGGCGCCATAGCCGAGCACAATCTGCTTCTCGTCGATGTTGTATTGTTCTGAAAGGAATACAGAGAATATGCTCTTCTTCCCCTGGTCATAGATACGTGTGTAAAAACAGAGCTTGTTAAGATCAAAATTCTTAATTGCGTCCTTTACCTCTTGAGAGGGCTCGAAGTTAAATTCGTTCCTGTCAAGATAATTTAATTCTGTTTTCATATATGTTTATATTTGATTGCAAAGGTAAATATATTTTGTATAAAATTCTAATTTTAGCGTTATTATTTGTCTTTCAGGAGTTTTTTATGGCCGTTGGTCTTAATTATCGGCCATTTTATCTCTTTAGGCTGTATCTTATGTCAGCCGGCACGTGCTGCAGGACGCCACGCGGCGGCATGTTTTGCAAAAGGTGTCCTTTTAGCCTCTAAAAGGTATGCTTTTAGCACGTAAAAGGCCGTCTTTTAACGTGTAAAAGACGGCCTTTTGCAAGGTCTTGAATATCAATATGTTACAAAGGCATACGCTTCATGCCTGACTGCATCACACATTCAGGCCGCCCGAGGCGGTGGCGATGCCGTTTTACAACTCAGATATATTATGTTTTCAGTATGTCTTCCGGCAGTCTATCGGGCTGCGCGGTCGCTCTCGATGAGCTTCAGCAGTTTGTCCACGGCCTCTGCCTCTGGTATGTTCTTCTCCACACATTCCTTCTTGCGGTAGAGCGATATCTTGCCGCGTCCGGCACCCACGTATCCGTAGTCGGCGTCGGCCATCTCGCCCGGGCCGTTCACTATGCAGCCCATTATGCCTATCTTCAGGCCCTTCATGTCCTTGGTGGCCTCCTTTATGCGGGCTATCGTAGAGCGCAGGTCGTAGAGTGTGCGGCCGCATCCTGGACAGCTGATATATTCGGTCTTCGACGTTCTCAGGCGTGCAGCCTGCAGTATGCCGAACGCCGTGGCGTCGATGTC
>HF992573.1 GCA_000436695.1 Prevotella sp. CAG:1185
TGTTCATATATTTGCATCGGAATTCTATCTCTTGGTAAGAAAGAGTATGTTGATAAAACCAAATGAAATACTTATATATATAGTTTTTTAATTTAATTAATTTATCAAATGAAAAGAAAAATTTTCAGTTCCCTGCTCCTTGTGGCGTTCCTATGCGCTTCAATGGGCATGTTCGTTTCTTGTAAAGACTATGAGGATGACATCAATGCGAACAAAGATGACATCACTGCTTTACAGAATCAGTTGGCTGACTTGCAGACTACACTGTCAAATGAGTTGAGCAGTGCAAAAAGCGAGTTGAGTACTCAAATCTCTGACGCCAAGGCTCAGCTTCAGGCTGCCATCGATCAGAAGGCTGATCAGGCTACTGTAACTGCACTCGAGGCAAGAGTTGCTACTTTGGAAGGCGACCTCGCTGCTAAGGAGGCTGCTTTGAATACAAAAATTGATGCTGTTAATGAGGCTATCACCGGCCTTGACGGAAGACTTGAAAGCGTTGAAGCTGCTTTAGCTACAATCACAGCCATGACAGGCGACTTTACAGCTCTTCAGCAGACAGTTAACGACCTTAAGTCAAAAGTTGAGGGTCTTGAGAATCTTGACATTGCTGCTATAGCAAGAGAGGCTGTAGAGAAGGATCTTGAAACTCAGAAAGAGGCTCTTGAGGCTTTCAAACAGGAGATTGCTGATGCTGACTATCAGGGCCAGATCGACAAACTGCAGGAAGAAATCGCTGCACTGCCTACAGCTGACCAACTGAAAGAGCTTGCAGACAAGATTGACGCTTACGACATCGACAACCTTGCACAGAAAATTTCTGACGCAGAGGATGCCATCGCAGCTTTACAGTCTTCACTGTCTGACTATGCTACTGTTACAAGCGTAAACGAACTTGAGCAGGCTCTGCAGAAGCAGATTGATGACCTGAACGAGCTTATCAGCGGTAAAAATGGTCTTAACGACAACATCAACACTCTTACTGTATTTGTTGAGAAACTGCTTAACAGCATTGCTCTTGTTCCGGAACTCTATGTTGACGGTATCGAGTCTATCGAATTCCGTACATTGTTCTATAGTCCAGTAATGCCTGGTACAAGTGGCGAAGTTGCTGATTGGTCAAAAGAACCTGTTCGCGTAGATAACGGACAGACAACAGCAACTTACAGACTGAACCCAAGTTCTGTTTCTATCGAAGGAATCGATTCTGCAAATATCGATTTCGTAGCTGCTACTGCTGAGGTAAGATCAGTATTGGCTAACTCTCCTGTTAAGTTCAATGGTATTAAGAGTTTCCAGAATGGTCTTATGACTGTTAAACTTAAGAGAACAAGTACTGAAGGATCTCTGAATCTTAGTGGAAACAAGACATACATCGTTGCTTTGAAGGTTCCTCGTTATAATAAGGACAAGAGCACAACTGATATCTATTCAGAAAATTCACGTCTTGTTGAAACTCTGTTTACTCCGCGTATAGCTAAACTCGCTTGGGATGTTACAGATAAACAGCATCACTATGCAGACAGTGCAACCATCTGGAAAACAAGCGTTGACCTGGATGATGAAGTTAAGAATCCTATCGCAGCTGAGATTTACTATAATGAGACAAAGGATCTTTCTACTCTCGTAACTGGTTGCTATCTGAATGCTGACGACGATCATACACAGATTACAAAGGATGAATTGAAGGAGTATGGTATTGCATTCCGCTTTGCAATTCCTACAAAAACTTACAATACGGATGCTGACAACAATACAGACCAGCAGCAGTTTGCTACTGTAACTCCTGAAGGTGTTATTTCTTCAAAACTTCCTGATGGTGTGACAAACAATATGGCTTGTGTCGGCAAGGAGCCTATCGTTCGCATAATGCTTTGCGATACTGTAAATCACAGACTTCTTGACGAGAAGTATATGAAGATTAAATGGACTCAGAAGATGCTTGAGGATGTAACTCTTGATAGTAAGAGTGACGAGTTTACTCTTGGCTGCAAGGGTATAACAGCTGAACTGAAATGGGATTGGCTTATCACTAAGGTTTATGCAAAAGTTCAGGCAGAGGGTCTTGATCAGGCTACATTCGAGAAGATTTATCCATTTGCTGATATAACATGGACTCCTGCAAATGATGCTGCTGCTGACAAGAACAACGGTATCCTTGTATTCAACAATACAACAAACGAGCAGGGCGATGCTCTTGCTGCTACATGGCTTCTGACAGATGACATTATTGGTGATATTACTGCTACTGGTAGCAAGACCTTTACTAAGGTTATAACATTCAAGTCTTCTATGCCGGCTCAGTATCCTGACTTGAAGATGACTTGGAATGTTACAGTTAAGCTGCCTACTCTGCCTACTATCGCTGGTTACTTCGATACATATTGGTTCGAGAAGTACAACACTTATGATGTTCTGCCTGTTCAGTATGGTACAGATGCTGCAGTTGGTTACACAACAGTAAGATATGAGAATAACCTTACAAGCGCATTTGGATATACAGCAAAATGGAACAATGATAACTTCTTCATCAAGGATATGACTGACTGCGGTACTTGGGATCTCCAGTTCTCTTATGGTGACCAGATGACAGGCTATGCTGTTAACGTATCAAAGGAAAGCTATCTTGATAATATCGAGTCAGTAAATAACTTCGGTGGATATATTTTGAGAAATACAAATGTTGGTGATAATTCTGCTTATCTGAAGTGGGCAAACCGTATAAATTCTTGGGGTACAACATTCGATACAGATGCAACTCCTTATCTGTATGTTCCTGCTAACAAGTCAAGCAACTGGAATTTGATCAACCCGCTTGCACAGGCTGACGAGAAGGGTATACCAGCAAGAACTCACGACAATAAGGTTAGCATCAGCGTATGGGCTAAGATTAACGGTTACAACAAGGTTCTTGTTAAGAAATATAATGTATGCCTCATTGCTCCTATCCGTCTTGATGTTGAATCTAGAGGTGGATTCGAGGAAGGTATCGTAGACGGTTCTAAGGTTGATGGAAGCAAGTTGGTTTCAATAACAGACTTCCGCGGCTATGCTGTAGCAAAAGACTACATCGGCTCATCAGAGCTTGAGAAGTATGCTCCGAAACTTTGGGGTTACTATGATATTCATTCATTGTCATTCGATCTCAGCAAGGCAAGATATACATTGGCTGTTGATGGTGGCAGCGTAGTTGCAAGCAATGACCTGTCTTATGAAGATGCTATGACAGCTTCTAAACTGGTTCAGCTTACTAATGGTGCAGTTAATCTGTCACTGAGCAAGGATGCCTATAGCTACGAGATCACATTCAAGAACAATGGTGGATCTAACGTTGAGGAAATGTTCTACGTTTACATTCCTGTAACACTTAAGTATGCTTATGGTGAACTGACAGAATACGTTAAGATACCTGTTTATCCACGTGGTCAGAAACCTGCATCTGCAAGACGTTAATGAATGAATTGATAATGCCTTAAGGCATTTGATAACAGACAATAATAACTTCAATTGGGAGCGCCCCTTGTGATATTGAGGGGCGCTCTTTTAAAAACAAATAAAGTTTCTATGATTAAATCAGCTAAATATGTCGTAATTGCAATGGCTCTGCTTATTGTGGCTTCATGTAGCGAAAAAAAGAAGAAAGAAACTATTCTTCCGACAGATCCACGTATGGATCAGACAATGTCGCGTACAAGCAAGGATACGACGATGCTGCTCGACATGACAAAGAAGTTCCTGGAAACTTTGAAAAATAACGACATCGACGGTGCAATCAGCCAATTGTATGAGGTTAAAGACAATAAGGTTCTGCCTCTATCAGCTGAGCGCGAGAAAGAAATACGTAAGACACTGACTACATTCCCGGTATTGTCATATAAGATAGACGAGCTTCTTCTATATAGCGACAGCGACACCGAAGTGCGTTACACAATCGAGTTTTTTGAGAAACCTAAGGGCGATACACGTCCTAATACGATAAGATGTTCGGTTAATCCGACTCGTATAGGTGGTAAATGGTATCTGACAGTCTCTAAAGTTGCTCAAGAAAATAATTATAAGAATGACTGAAAATAAATAAACACCATTAGCTATGCGTTATTTAAGTTTTTTATTGGCCGCAGGTTTCCTCTTGTTGGGAAATCACGTGTCAGCTCAGGAAAGCGAGCCTGAGTACGAATTTAACAAGCATTGGTTTGTAAGCGTTCACGGCGGAGCGCAGTACACATTGGGCGAGGCGCCATTCGGCGACCTTATATCTCCCAACGTTCAGGTAGCAGCCGGATATCAGTTCACGCCCTGGTTTGCCACACGTCTTTCAGTGGGCGCATGGCAGAGCAAAGGCGGCTGGAACGGCTACATGCTCAACGGTAAGGCCGTAAACACTACATATAAATATAATTATGTAGCTCCGGGCATTGACTTCATGTTCAATCTGTCTAATGCCATTTGCGGTTATAACCCAATGCGTCTGTTCAGCGTTACGGCTTTCATCGGCGGCGGTGCCAACATAGGTTTCGGTAACGACGAGGCCAACGAACTGGCTAACGCAGGCTATGACATGCGCTATATCTGGAGCGGCACGAAGGTGCGCCCTGTTGGCCGCGGCGGTTTGTCGTTCGACTTCCGTGTGAGCGACCGCGTTAGCCTCGGAATCGAGGGCAACGCCAACGTGATGTCCGACAAGTATAACTCTAAGAAGGCAGGCAATGCCGACTGGTATTTCAACGCTCTTGCAAGCGTAACCATCCGTCTGGGCAAGACCTACAAGAAGAAAGAGGCTCCTGTTGTAGCCCCGGTTGAGCAGGTTGTTGCCGAGCCGGTTGTAGAGGAAAGACAGCCCGTAGCCGAGCCTGTAGAGGAGAAAGTTGAGGAGAAGGGCATGAAGCGTGACGTATTCTTCACGATTAACTCAAGCGTAATCCGCGATTCAGAGCGCGCAAAGGTTGAGGAACTTTCTAAATATTTAAACAATCATAAAGATGCAATTGTCGAAATAACAGGCTATGCCGACGCCGGCACAGGTACAGCGGCCGTAAACCGCCGCCTGTCTTCAGAGCGTGCAGAGGCTGTTAAGAAGATGCTGATAGAAAAATGCGGTGTGTCAGCCTCGCAGATAAAGACCTCTTACAAGGGATCAGAGGTTCAGCCGTTTGCTGAGAATGACATGAACCGTGTATCAATATGTATTATATCCAATTAGTCGATTGCAGAAGGGTGGAGACATTTGGGCTTGTGAAAGTCGTAGTCTCCTCCCGTTTTTTTTTAGATCATTTACACTGTTGAAAATCAAGACACGAGCTAAACTGGACTTTTTGTTTTTTTATTATAATCTTATTTCTTTTTACTTATACCTCTTATTATTTTGTTTTCCTGTAACTTATTGTTTTATATACGTTGACTGATTTTATGTCATAATGCGTGATTGACCTTGGCTTAAGGCAGATTTTCATTGTGATTTTTCTGCTGATTTCGTAGCAGTACCATTTATTTTTCACTATGCCGCCGCGCCGTATGCTGAAACCGTCATTTAAAGAAATATGTGCTTTTGTGTTGTCTTGCATCGCTCTTGGGTATCAAATCGGCAGGCTGTATATATAAAATGTGTATAATCTTTAGACTTTATGTCTTTAGGTACGTGCCTGCGGTATAATAAAAAAAGCCTGCATCCGTATGGACACAGGCTTGATATTTTTGAGGCTTTTATTTTAGTTCAAAGCATCTGTGAGCTCTGCACCAGCCTTAAATTTTGCAGCCTTTTTAGCAGCAATCTGTATCTTCTCCTTTGTAGAAGGATTGATACCTTCGCGAGCCGGGCGTTCGTTAACGCTGAATGTGCCAAAGCCGACAAGTGCTACTTTGTCTCCTGCAACGAGTGCATCCTTTATGGCTGCAACGGTTGCGTCGAGTGCTTTCTTAGAATCAGCCTTTGACAAACCTGAGCCAGCAGCTATTTTTTCAATTAGTTCTGTTTTGTTCATAATAAAAAATGTTATTTAAAATATTAGAGTATAATTTTATTCTGACTTATTTTTATCGCAAATATAACCTAATCATTTTATTTGTCAAACAAAAAATAAAAAAAAGTGAAGAATTTAATGAAAAAAAGTTGCTATAAGCCCTGCTTTATGCTGTATAACAGATATTTTTAGTACTTTTGCCATTGTTTATTGTTTTAGATAAATCATTTTGAATATGTTCAGAATACCTGTAATAACAAAGAATTTGCTGATAATCAACGTGCTGATGTTCGCTGCCACATGGGTTTTCGGACGTCAGGGCCTGGATCTTAACAATATTTTCGGCCTTCATTTTTTCCTGGCACGTGATTTCCAGATATACCAGCTGTTTACCTACATGTTCATGCATGCCGGCTTAACCCACCTGTTCTTCAATATGTTTGCCTTGTGGATGTTCGGTTGCGTAGTTGAGAATGTATGGGGACCAAAGAAATTCTTGTTCTACTATCTTACCTGTGGAGTAGGTGCCGGTCTGATACAGCTGCTGACACAGTTCGGAGAGTTTTACATGCTCGCGAGCGACCAGATTCCGGGCTTTGGCTTTGGTGATGTCATGACGGTTGCCCACAACAGTGCCGCCATACTTAATCTTTGGACCACGGTTGGCGCCTCGGGAGCCATTTATGGCGTGCTGCTTGCTTTCGGAATGTTGTTTCCGGAGGAGCGGCTGTTCATATTCCCGTTGCCTGTTCCGATAAAAGCCAAATGGTTTGTGTGCATATACATCGTGGTTGAGCTGCTTTCTGCCCTCGGTACTTCTAACAGCAGCGTAGCCCACTTTGCCCACCTCGGCGGTATGCTCTTCGGCTGGCTGCTGATAAGATACTGGCGCAACAACCCCGGTGGAGGCAACTTCGGACGGTCTAGGGGACAACAGTTCTTTGACAACCTGAAGAGCAACTGGGAGCGACGCTCGCACCGCAAGTCGGACGACGCAAGCCGTTATGACCGTACAAGGAACGAATCAGACTGGGACTACAATGCCCGCAAAAAGGCTGAGCAGGACGAGATAGACCGCATACTCGACAAAGTGAGACGCAGCGGATACGACAGCTTGAGCGAAGAAGAAAAGCGAAAACTCTTTGACGGGGGTAAATAGCACGAAATAACTGTGCTTGCAGAATAATGAAGAAAATTAAAGACTTTACTTTGCAGGTGGTGGCCGGGGCTAATGTGGTTACGGCCTTCACCATGTTTCTTATAGGATTGTCAGACAGAATTAACCCTGCCGACCATCCTATTTTGGCTAATATCGGCCTTATATTTCCCGGGTTTATCATTATAAACCTGTGTTTCTTGGTTCTTTTTGCGGTGCTTAAGCGCGAGTATATGCTCATATCGTTCGCCGGATTTTTGATAAGCTATCCGTCGGTGCGCACATATAGTCCGCTCAACATCAGCCGCGATGTGCCGCCGGGTTCAATAAAGGTTCTTTCTTACAATGTTCATAATTTTGCCAGGGACAACGCGCCCGAAGGACAGGTTAATCCTATTCTTGACTATATCATAGCATCAGATGCCGATATAGTGTGCCTGCAGGAGGCAGTTATCACCGACAGTCTGCGCACGGCCGTAAAGGGCGTTTACAACTATGCCGACTCGGTGAAGAGCAAGAACGGCGGAGAATGTCTTGTGCTGCTTAGCAAGTTTCCCATAATATCGCGTGAACGCATTGAGTATGAGTCGAAAAACAATGTCAGCGCGGCGTTTAAGGTTAATATGAACGGAGAGACGGTTACGGTAATCAACAACCACTTTGAAACCTCGGGCTTGTCGCTTGCCGACAGGGCCGGATTTAAGGATATGGTGAAGGGGAATGCCGGCAGCGATACTGTTAGGATTGAGTCGAAGCGCCTGGCCGTAAAACTGGGAGAGTCGGCCAAAATACGCGCGCCGCAGGCTGAGGCCGTGGCCCGTTATGTAAGGAAATGCGGCAAGAACGTGATACTTTGCGGCGACTTTAACGATAACCCCATATCTTACACCCACCGCACTCTGGCTAAGGAACTTACCGACTGCTATATAGAGTCGGGCAACGGGCCGGGCATATCCTATCACCACAATGCCATCTTTGTGCGCATAGACAATATTATGTGTTCTGAATTGTGGAAGCCCTATAAGTGCAAGGTTGACAGAAGTATCGGCTGTTCAGACCATTACCCCATTTATTGTTGGCTCAAAAAGGTGGAAAAGGATAAAAATAACCGCTAAAATGAATAATAAGAGGCATTAAATTTTTCAAAGTTTAAAAAAATAATTATCTTTGTGCCCTATTAGTATCAAACTCGAAAAAACATTAAAAAAATTAATAATAATCAACAAAATGCAAAACAAAGGAATTGTAATTGTTACAGCCGTCTTACTGACGCTTGCAAGCCTTTTCTATTTGTCATTTTCTGTCGCAACAAACTATTACGACAGTCAGGCAGCTAAGATTAAAGACCCTGTAGAACAGCAGAATTATAAAGATTCTGTCAAGTATCTGGGTATTTATTCTTACCAGAAGTGCTTGGAGACACAGATAGGTCTGGGTCTTGACCTTAAGGGCGGTATGAACGTGATCCTCGAGATTTCTGTTCCTGATGTTGTTGACGTGCTGGCTGATCACAAGACAGATCCGGCTTATGTCAAGTCAATGGAGCAGGCTAAGAAGGAGGAAGAGACAAGTCAGAGTGATTTTATCTCTCTTTTCATTAAGTATTATCATCAGAATGCACCCGGACATCGTCTGGCAGAGATTTTTGCCACACAGCAGCTGAAGGGTAAAGTGAGCACACAAAGCTCTGATGCTGATGTCGAGAAGGCACTGCGTGCAGAAGTTCAGTCGGCTATCGACAACTCTTACAACGTAGTACGTAACCGTATCGACAAGTTCGGCGTCGTGCAGCCCAACATCCAGAAACTCGAAGGACAGGAAGGCCGAATAATGGTGGAAATGCCAGGCATCAAGGAGCCCGAGCGCATCCGCAAGCTCCTCCAAGGCAGCGCGAACCTCGAATTCTGGGAGACTTACAACAGCGAAGAAGTAACCCCGTTCCTCATACAAATCGACCAGATGCTGGCCAACGGCGGACAAGAGGCTGACACCACAGCCGTGAAAGACACCGCCATGACAGCACAGGCAGAGACCGCAAAGCCCAAGTTCGAACTGAAGAAAGACGGAGCTGAAGCCGACGCGGCACAGGCGTCAACCAACGCGCAGATGGAAGCCGCCAAGAAACAGCACCCGCTGCTCG
>HF992574.1 GCA_000436695.1 Prevotella sp. CAG:1185
AAAGACCGATTAGCCAACTTTTATTGGACAGTAGTGATGCCACAAATACCTTGCTCGTTCATCCTGGCTGCAAATTGGGCATATTTTTGCGGATGAGCTTCAAGCCATACCTGCACTTCATCTTTATCCTTCATAGACACTTTATCGTTTTTACTCACTATTATATTGAATGTTTGAAAAGGACAAAAATAAAGGCATTTTGATGCGCAAAAGAAATGCGCAACACTATTTTACAAAACAACCTCAATCCGAAACATTAGTATGTGCAAAATTTGCACATCTGCTATTATATTTGAAGCATATTTTTCAAAACACGTCCACTCTTGTTTGGTTGGTTATGGCATCAATTTCGTCTGCGATTTCGTCTGATGAGAGCTTGATGTAGTCCATGAATGTCTTTTGTGTCTTATGTCCACTCACGTGCATCATCTGTAAAATGGTGTATTTGTGTGTAAGATACATATTGGTTATACCGCTGCGGCGTGCCGTATGTGTGGTGACACAATTGTAGCGAGGCATCATCACCTCTCCCTTGCTGTTACGTTCCACTGTGATTTTCCCATCATCTACCTGCTTCTTTTGCTTCATGGTCAACTTGGTCCGAACCTTCACAGCCAATGATGGCACGGTTTGGGATAACTCTTTAAGGATTTCCTTGATGTATCGGTTGAGAATAACGTCAACCACGGAAGGCAGATTATAGTTGTATTTCTCACAGATGGCTTGCAGATTAGGATTCATGATAGGGATTTTCACCTCCGTATGCGTTTTCTGCTGTACAAGCCGGATTATGGGTGTACCCTTGGCTGTAGTAGTGAAACAGTCAGGAGAAATGTTGTTATAATCACTCACACGCTGGCAAGTGTAACACCCCACCAGAAAAATGTCACGCACTTGTTCCTGTAATCCTGTTAACGGCATTTCATACAACGCTTGAAGCTCTGCTGATGTCAGATATATCTCGGCAGCCTTGTCTTTCTCGTCTATTTTCTTTTTTGAGAAACATTGAGTGGCACGGTTATTATCGTGTATGCCATCGGTATAGGCATAGCCGACAAGTGCCCGGAGTGTAACCAAATACTTGTTTTGTGCAGTAATCATGTAATGGCGCTTTTCCATATAGGCAAGGAATTTGGCCGCAAATTCACGGTTCACCATTCCCCATGTATATTGGTGCTTCTTGTCGAAGTCGTCGTATAATCTCATGAAACTGTGCCAAGACTTGACTGTTCCCGCTGAATACCTGTTATTCTTATTCAAGCGTTTTCCCGATTTAATGTCGGCGCAGAACCGTGAAAGGTAATTCCATATCTTGGCCTTCTCTGCCTCGATGCCTTCCTGAATGAGCCGTTCCTGTTCTTGACGGATACGTTCTTCTTCCAGTCTCGCTTTCTCTTCTACCTCTTTTTGTGCCCGTTGGATTTCATATTTGTTCGGGTCAGATATAGCCAATATTTCCGACTTGATATGCTGCCTGTCAAATTGAGGTGCGGACATTTCACGCTCCAACATCACTTCTATCCTGCCCAGCTTGTCATGCAACTTGGGATTTTGTTTGCGATGGCGTGCCAAAGAGTCTTCATCGGCAACGGCTGCTTTCCATTCGGCCACACCGACCTGAATATGTGTGGTAAACTGCACGTCAATCTTTCTGCCCGGAGCCTGCACCCTTATAAAAAGGGTGGCCTTTTCTTTGTTCTCGTCCTTTTTGAGGATATAGAATCTGGAAAGCGTTTTTGCCATAACTCAATCGTTTAATAATGGATAATGTTACGGCTGCAAAGTTACTATGTTTTTTCAAAAGTTACCTATAAAACTTGTATCGGATTAAATCATACTGCATTTAATCAAATTGAAAATACTTGATATACAGTATGTTCACAACTAAACAAATGAAATCCGTTTGACTGAAATTTAACTTTAATAGTACTGGTGGTACCACACTCAACAAACAAAATCCTGATTTCGTTTTGAAATCAGGATTTTTTGTTTTTATCCCACACAAGCAAAGAATTGATAACACAATACCCCACCCAATTAGAAGTTAAAGGATATCCTTGCCATTACCGACCTTGGTCTCAACTGCATGACCTGATAACGGCATACGGTTGTATTTATGGTTTGCCTGCTGCATGTGTTGTTGCCAAAGATATTATTAAGCGAAAGGCCTATTTCATAAGTCTTGCGCCTGTATGACACGGAGATGTCTGAGAAATAATTGAACGACACGCTCTTGTCATTGCTGTGATAAATCTCGTTGTCCCATTCTATTTGCCAATAACCGGGCATCAAAAAAGCCTTTATGCCATGGTTGAACGAATTTAAAGTCGGCATTAAGTGTTCACCGTTACTTTTGTTTTTCAAACCTGACATTGTATAACTTGAATACGCTTCAAACGATAGCCATTCTGCCGGCTGCAAGGAAATGTCTGCCGAAACAACAAGGTTGTCCATCTTAAACGGAGTAACTACATCAGACACCAACAAATCGTAATCGCTGCCTGCATAATATGCCGTAACTCCAATATTCAGCCTTGACCAGCGGAACGACTGCGCCAAACGTGCAAAGACACTCAGAATATGCGAGTCTGACGTCTTGTCCGTCGCATAACTCTTATAGACATCGCCAACCATCTCACTTGAATAAAGAATATTGTCGAACATGTTGTTCCACGCAACTGAAAGTGTGGCAAACTGTCCTTTTATTGTATTTTTATAACTTACCTGTCCGTTCAACACGTGCGACATGGTCTTGCTTAATCTTCCGGCGCCCTGTCTCATGGTTATATAATCTGTGAAAATTGGCAAACTGCCTGAGAACGAAACGTCGAGAGGATTATATGAATAAGAATACGATGCCGAGAAGTCCCAACGAGCCGTAGGACTGAAACTTGCTTTCAGACTTGGCTCTAACAGAAAATCGTTGCGTGTGTCGCTGTTTAATCTGCGCAAGAGCCACACCAAAGGCACACTTGCCGTTAACTTGAATGAGCCAAGAGAATAATTCGCCTGCGGAGTAAGACGTGTATCTGATTCGTCATACTTGTCCTTGCCGTCTATCATTGTATTATTTATTGATAGCTGCTGCGACTTTCCGTTTGTCGAGAGAGTATATCTGAAATTAAACCGACCTGCCCTATGACTGAAATATGTCTCAGCGCCCCAATAAAACGACTGCATGCCGAGTCTCTCCATAGTGCTGTCTGACAACAAAAGACTGCCGGGCAGATTGTTATAAGAGAAATATGCGCTCAGCGAAAACAGACGCTTGTTCTTCAGCCGTTTGCTCATCGTGAACGAGTCTTGAACATACTGTTTGCGCGGTTTCACGTTTTCATACATTTCCATGCCGTTAAGCATCGTCGTGGCGGTGCTTCTGTTAAAGTCGGCATATCCTTTCAGCGTGTTCACAAGATAAATGTCATCACGATTTTTCTCATACTTCAGCTCGGCCGAAATCTCACTTGTATGCTGGGCGGCGTCCACATCCTCTACAATGGCATTTCCGCCTGCCAGGTCTGTATATACGGTCTGCGTGGTCTGACTCTGCGTGGTTTTATCCAGCAATCCGCTTACCTGCAGGCGCAGGTCGTCGCCCTTGCTGGTTTTGAACAGCCAGTTTGTGGCCAGCAGGTTAGAATTGTTGAATGTTGTGCGCATCTGATCAAGCGAAGGCGCAGGCATGGTTATTCCGCCAAGTGTGCTGTTCTCAACAGGAGCGTCGTTCCCAACGGTCTGTCTGTCGTGCACCTCCTTCATCACATCCTTTCCCGTATTGTTATATTTATACATCGAGATACTCTGCATCTTGCGCGAAAACATCATAGCCATGATACGGCTGTCGCCCAATGCGCCGGCTCCTCCCTGTGCCTTGGTTCCGGCTCCTATGTCGGCCAGTCCCTGCCATACGTTGCGCGCATCGTCGGTCAGCACGATGTTAAGCGCAGCCTGATCCGAGAAGGTTACGTCGCGCAGCAACTTCACCGGCTGATGCCGTTCATACACCTGAACGCTCTTCACCTTGTCTGCCGAGATGTTTTCTGAGGCCTGCGAATATTTCGAGCCAAGCAAATCAAGTCCCTCGATATAGAACTTGTTAATACGTTTTCCCTGATACGTTATTGTTCCGTCCTCACCTACCTGCAGTCCGGGCATTTTCTTTATAACGTCGGCTATAGAGCGGTCTTGCTTTTGCTTAAAGCTTTTCACAAGAAAGCTAAGCGTGTCGCCACGCTGTGTCACCCTCGGCGCTCTAACCTTAACCTCTTTTATCATCACCGACTTCTCGTGCAACACAACAGTCTGTCCCTGACGAAAGTCTTTTATCCTGATTGTGTCGCGCGCATATCCTACATAAGAAAACATCATGCTTACGGCACGCTTTCCGCCATTGTCTTTCTCGCTGATAGCAAAACTTCCGTCGCCGGCTGTACGGGTGAAGCTAAGTGTAGTACGTCCGCCGTCAGCCAGCAAAACCACACTCGCCGAACGTAGCGGTTTACCATTTTCATTCACCACCTTACCCTTATATGTCTGGGCCGTCGCGGTGAGCGCAGCTATGAATGACAATATCGCAGCTAAAAATGTTTTCACCATTATTTATTATTTATAAAATTCCATCAGACACGGTGTGAACGACTTTTCGTGTTCTCCCATCGGGACAGACACCCCGATGGACTTACGCAAAATCCAATTACTGCCTTTCTCACAATAAGCACAGAAATCATCCTGAAGCTGCTTGGGCGTGCAACGCTCATATTTCTTAGCGTTGATGAACGACATGGGATAATCGCATTTCTCTATTCCTGCAAAACTGAAACTGTAGATGCCTTCGCTTTCTGAAGCCGCAAGGATAAGACCGGGCAGTCCGCAGAGTTTCCAAGGGCCATCGCTGTAAGGCAAATCCAGTGTGTACCATGCCGTCCATTTTCGCCCGCGCAATTCGCATACGGCTTTCTTACAGGCATATCCGCCTATCACTGAGTCGCCTTCGGCCAAATCCCATTTCATTGCAGGCATATCCTCTTCATACAGATAAGGAAAATTAAATAAGATGTAAGTGTATGTCAGTTTTCCTACCGTAGGATAATTCTTGAAAACCTGATAATCGTCACCACCCTTCGGACCATTTTCGCCATACAGTTGCGATGTCACTTGCATATCGCTAAATCCGGCATTTCTCAAAGAATCTGCAATATGCTTAAACTCATAATCATAAATGCTGTAATACTTTGAACATTCGTTTCCAACCTCAAGCGCCTGTAAGTCTTGCTCAATCTTACTTTCTTGCTTAGTTTTAAATGTGGCGTTATACGTTACCTTAAATATAACGCTGTCCGTCGGCTCTTTTCCCTTTGTCTGCAACATACCGACGAACAATAATAACAACAGTATCTTCAAATATTTCATAAGTCAAAAAAATTAATCTTAACAACATCGTATCATGACATAAACATTTACGTCATGAAAAAATCTATTCTATTATGCTTTTGTCAAAAGGCCGCGCAATTTTCTAACGTTACAACATTGCAATCTCTGTCTTCTGACATCCGGCCTTTACATCTACCTTACACGAAAGTTCTTATAAATATAAGATCTGCCGCTCTTAGGCAAACCGTCTCTACACCGCTGATTTATTTTTACAGCCGGCATATTTAACTATAAAATTAAGTTAAATCGGATTAAGAGCTTCGAGCATCAATTCTTCTCATATCCCCAAAAGTTACATTAAGCAATGCAAATATAAGTTTTTTTTCCTATTTGCCAAATAATAGCGGTAATATTCATTAAATTAACACTACATCTGCTTATTATTTAACACTTTCCATGTTATCTCATAGCATTAAATATGCTCAATTTTCGCAATAGCATTGTCTTTCTAAAGGTAAACATTTTTTACTACACAAAATTTACATTTGAATATTTAGCCAAACATTTCTGCATAACCATCCTATCTTAACTCATACATAATTTTAAACATTCAGCTGATTACAGTTTGCCATACAAACAATAATATTTTTTTGGAAATTGCAATTTCTTCTTTTCCTAGCATAAAAGCATATTTGCTGTGAAAGACCAACAAGATATATCATCTTAGCATAAGCGCAACCACACCATCATACGGCAGAAATTACATGCCTTGCCGCCTTTTGCGGACAATAAGCCGCAAAATATGCGGTTAATTGTCCGCAAAACTGTATATTTGCAAAAAACAATTCTGCCTATGTATATATATGAACATAAAGAATGGCCCCACTTTTCGTGGAACAAAGAACGTGTTGGCGAGGAACTAAACAAAGTACACAAGGCCGTGGGCTATCTAATGGGGCGTCTCAGCGTAATAGGCTTTAACGACAAGATGTCCGCCGTGGTGGAATCAATCTCCCATGACATCATTGCATCATCAGAAATTGAAGGAGTGGAATTGAACAGCGAGCAGGTGCGCTCATCGGTAGCCCGCAAACTTGGAGTACAAATACAGAATCCTACAGAATCTTCCCGCTATATAGACGGAGTAGTGGAAATGGCGCTTGATGCGACCGTTAATTTCAACAAACCTCTAACCAACGAAAGACTCTTCGGCTGGCATAACTGCCTGTTTCCGACAGGCTGGAGTGGCCCTACGAAAATAGACGTGGCAAAATATCGAAGCGGAGAAATGAAAGTTATATCAGGAATGTTCGGCCGTGAAAAGGTGCATTATGTAGCACCTGCTCCTGAAAGAATAGGCGAAGAAATGAATAGGTTTCTAGACTGGTTCAATTCAGATACCCATAACGGCTATGTAAAATCGGCAATAGCCCATTTATGGTTTGTCTGCATCCATCCCTTCGATGACGGAAACGGACGAATCGGGCGAGCCATCGCTGATATGGCACTTTCACAGGCAGAAAACTCAAAAATGCGTTTTTTCAGTATATCGCATCAAATCAACAAAGACAAAAAACAATATTATGACATATTGGAGGAAACGCAAAAAGGAGACTGTGATATTACAGAATGGATTGTCCGGTATCTTGACTGCCTGCTACGTTCTGTCGAGCAATCTGATGAAACGTTGTCGAAGGTGCTAAATAAGGCAATATTTTGGCAAAACCATGCCGAAACTATTCTGTCTGAAAGACAACGTGAAGTTCTTAATATGTATTTAGACGGTTACCCCGGCAAACTGACAGCCAAGAATTGGGCAAAGCGTGTAAAGGTATCGCCTGATACGGCAGCACGCGATATTAAAGATTTGATAGAGAAAGGCATTCTGATTCCACAGCAGGGCCGTGTTCGCGACGTATTTTATGGAATACGGTGCAGCGACTCTATACTTGTCATCCCTATGCCTGAAGATTTATGATTATTTCATTACTCTTCAGATAATACCACAATAAATATACTTGACATTTAATATTGGCACTGCAGCCAAAAGGAATTTCTCAAAGCAGCAATTATTAATACTCAATTAGTTACAATATTAATATAATTTTTCGATCAGAAATCGTAACTTAGCATGAAGGTATAAACAGTCAATTCAACAAACTATTAACAAAGGAAAAACAATATTTGCACAGGTTATGTCTATTGTAAACACACATATCAAAAAAACTTTTTAATCAAGACATATTCATAGCTAATGGTCCTAAGCAGATTATGCTGTGGTATTTTTTTCGGACAGCAGTGAATATAGTACATAATAGCGTTTTAATTGATTAATTTGCTTATTTGAAATAATAATATGCAGTTTTTTTTAATAATTAATTCTGAAATATATAAATTTATTTGCATATTCGAATAATAAATCTTATCTTCACAAAAAATTTCAATAAAATTGATTTCTATACCTATAGATGAAACGAAAAAATATTATCGCCACTTCAAAGGTGGTAAGTACATTATTCAGACAGAAGGTATGGATAGTGAATAGTTGATTCCGTGATTATCTATCAAGCACTCTATGGTGAACATAAAGTGTGAGTACGTCCAAAAAAACGTTCTATGGAACAGTTGTAATAGATGGAGTTGAAATTTCACGATTCAAGGAAATAACTGAAGAAGAAGCTTATGGAAAGGACTGATAACATAAAATTTTATCTGCAAAAAAAACATCTTGGTGGCATAAATAATCAAAAAGGTGGTTTGTTTGAAGATTACTACGCCGTATATCAAATAGTCTCGTATATTCCAAAATACAAAAATTCGTTCGATAATGTAAAATTTCAAACTCAGTTGGAGGATACTTTTGTAGATGATATGTTAATTTCCAATAGTGAACAAAATATATACCATCAGTTAAAAAACACGCAGTCTTTGTCGTGGGGTAAAGTAGATAAGCAAGGTGATATTGCGTTTGATTTTGCACATCAGATTGAAGACTGTGAAGAAAGAGGAGAAAAATTTGCATTGAAATTAGTCTATTCACTAAAGGATAGTAAAGTAGACGAACAAATGCCAAAAGAGATAAAGGAACAAACATTAACCGAATATTTTGATTATTCAGCTGACTTAAATAGTCTTATAATAAAAAACGAACCATTAAAACAAGTATTAAGGAGCATTACTCCAAATGGAGAAAAAACTCCAACTGATGATTTAGCGAACATTGCCTATGTATTTCTTGGGGTTTGGAAGGGATGTAATTCAAAAGACAAAATATCGTTGGCATACATAATTAATAAAGCTGAAAACTTCAAACATGTAAATTTGAATATTTACTCCGATGTAAATATAAACGAACAATGCAAACAAATACTAGATGCTATTGATGGTCTTGACTACCATATAAGCGGAAGAATGTTTTATTGGAACATTGGTCGTATGAATGGCAATTGCCCTTGGCCTGATGAGATTGAAACAGAAATAATAAATCAACATCCAAAAGACAAATGGGAACTGATTTCTTTATTATCATAAAAAGATTGTATTATGAGAAAATATGAAAATTTGCAATACGGGGATAAAAATGTGATCCTCAAATCTTTAAATACACTGGCCGACAAGAATACTTGTGTGGACGATTATCGTTGCGCATTTGAAACACTTGGAGTAGAACTAGGACATGTATTGGTTAAAAAGATGGACGATGTGCCAGCAGAGGAAACAATGTTAGTTTGTGCCTCAGAAGATGCCGACTGGTTGGCCAAAGGTGTGGAAATAGGCTTAGGTAAAGGAAAATTGCCAATCTCGGTTTATTGGAGTACCCGTAACACTGTGTATCAGTCAGAAGATGGCGATAAAATAGAGATATCACCTATAGTGAAAGCATACGAAGATCCTATAAAAAAATGTCGCTTGTTGATCATAGTTAAATCAATAATTAGCTCATCATGTGTAGTAAAAACTCAACTAACACGTCTAATTGACCGTGTATGCCCCGAAATAATTGCCATCATGGCACCTGTAATGTATAAAGATGCCAAAACTAATCTGTTGAAAGAATTTCCCGAGGAGATAAGTAACAAGTTCTACTTTTTGCCGTTTGCTATTGATGAGGATCGTCAAGGGAGTGAAGTTATTCCTGGAATTGGAGGAATGGTTTACCCTCGACTTGGATTAGGTGACATAAACAAGAAGAACCAATATATCCCCAATATGGTTAGGGAAAGGATGTAAGGTAGACGATTAAAAATTTTAGGCGATTCCGCATTAAGAATGCCTAAATAATAAAATAATACAATTATATTTTATGAAGACATTATTTTTATTTGAAAAAATTGAATATCTCTAACTGATATATAAAAAACAACATATATATTTAATAATATTTATTGTTATTTTTATTAAATCATAAAAATTTGAGCCTGTTAATTGAAAAAAATATTGCCCATAAAAGTTGTGTTTCAATTAAAGATTATTATTGTATTTTCAATATGTTGATACAATGCTCACAATAATATAATAATTAAAACAATAACATTTAATTATTGATAAAAATAAATACTTCTATAAAATCATTCAGAACGTACGTGTCATAAAAGACTGTAAGAAGTCCCACCATTTGTATAAATTTACCCTAAAACAAATAATCCATCAGACAACATCGAACTTTTCACAAGTATACATAATATCCAACCATATCTGAATGTAAACTTAATAAAGAAAATTCTGAAATTGTTTTCCACAATTATTAAATCTACGATTATTATACTATAAAATTATCTATAAGAATTTGTTACCTTTAATAATAGAAAGTCTAAAACCAACACACTTTCAAAATAAAATTATCATATAACTTTTCTATCACACTATATTTTTTCGTATATTTGCACCAATCCGAAAATATTCGGTAAATTTTAAATAGATATATCATAGCTCAATCGCCTCTGAATCACCACTTCGGATATGAACGAGCTATTGTAACACACGTTGAGGAGTCCGTTTTCGACGCAGACTTCTCGCTTAGTGTGTTGTGGCTTGTGGTGAGCCAAGAGGCGTAGGCGATTGTCTGCGTCTTATTGTTAATCGTATGACATTGCCGTATAGAAATATTCAAACATAAGTTTAACAATATGGAAGATCAAGAAGACAAATTTATAAGACAATATACGCTCTTAATTAAAATGTATTCCTGTCAATACCAACATTTGTTTCAACTGCATAAAATGAAAACGGCATATGATTGTATTTATAGTTTACCTACCGTATGTATTATCAACAACAATTCTGTAATTATCTCGTCATATAAACAGGACGCACATATTTAGCTGTACGATAGAGTGCTGCAACTTCCATCCAAATATAGTTATCATAGCGCATGCGCTCATTCTCTACCCCTATGTAGATAACTTTTCTGCCATTAGGATGCAGTTGTCCACAACAAGACTGAGTACCCATCTGCGATTGTTCCATATCATATTTATAATTTCCTGATGAGGCACTTCCATCTTGAAATTTTTTGGCCTGTGATGAATTGTTGAACACATACATATTACAGAAAGCATCTTCATCACGTGGTGGACGAGTATTGAACAGCAGGCGATCAACAACCCCACTGCTGATGCTTCCCTCGTATACATTAAATCCAAACAGCTTTATCTTACTGGAGTACAAAGACAAGTTTTCAGAGAACTTACCATCAGATGATATTGTCTTCTCATTAGTGGAAATACGAAGCGAATAGACCAAAGCATCACATCCCTTAGGCACAGGCACAGGGATTACCACACGCGACTTTCCCGAGAACACAGATTTCAGATTACCACGAAGTCCCACTTTCTTAGGAGAATCAAACACTGGCCTAACAGAAATACTATCCATCTTTGTGGCCAAAAAATCATTCGCCCTACATTCAATAATTTTTTCTCTCACATGAGGGCGAAGCGTATTGTCAGTCCCTTTATATGACATTGAAACATTAGCTACTGCCGTACCCTTGTCCACTATCAATTCCAGCATATAGATTCCTTGAGAACTGATATTAATATGATCTGCCATAGAGCTGCTTACCTGCCATTGCTTAATACGTTTCTGCCTATTGACATCGTAGAAGTTTACGCTAATTGTACCTTGGCAATCTAATTTTAACTCCACATTGTCACCAGCATTCAGACTATAAGGGAAACGTTTCACTCCCTTCACGTTCAAATTTCTACGCGACAAGAGAGTACCAACACGTCCACTTCCTTGAGATAAAGAGTTTTTAGCATTGAACAATTCCTCCGGATTACTTTTATATCGTTCAATTCTCTCTTTCAGTTCACGGCATTTCTTTTGAGCTTCTTCGCCCATGTTCTCGGCATTAAAATCATATCTGAGCAGATTCAATTCCTCTTTAATGCGATAAAAGTCATCTTCTGAGTCAGACATACTTGCTTCCTCGCACAGAGTATTGAGTTTCTTCAACGTATTGTCATACCTCAACTGCTCCATTTCCGGCATTCTGTTACTGTCATCAGATTTGCCCTCACTTTTACATCCTGCAAGTTGCAAGGATATAGCCATGGCACATACCCATAAGATCCGTCTTGCCTTCATTTCTTATTTAATATGAACTATCAATCTGTGCATTCAATTTATCTCTTACTACATTGCTGCTGAAATATGTTTTAACGTTCTCCACATATTCGCCCTGCGAAGAATCTACATATGTCACAAACCAACTCAACTGATTTTCTATAAATCTGCGACACTCCTCCTGTTTCCCTTTTGAACACATCTCTGCCACTACATCACTCAGATAAGCATAACGGCTTTGTGCATTTTCAAAGTAATTCTCATCTTTATATTCCAAAGGATAATACTCCCAAGCCCTTTCATAGTCACCATCCTTTAACAAACGTTTCCTCAATAGTTTGCATACTGTCTGCTCGTAACTACCATTATTCCACTTCATATCATACCGGCTTTTGTGCCAAGGTGTAACATTCTCATAAACCTCAATAGCCTTATCCACTTCTCCCACACTGAGATAGGACCGTATGAGTTGTAATGCCCCCTGCTTCAGTTCTGTTCTGTCAGAAACTTCCACAAGATATTCTTGTGCCTTAGATAGTTCGCCTACGGCTAGGGCCTCATTAAATTGTTCAAAAGCACTTTTACCGCAAGCTGTCAAAGCTATTGTTATAATTATAAACAGTATTATTTGTTTGGCTTTCATATACACTTTAATTTGAATAGAGCGATGGGATATTCCAGCAATAAGTTGTTCTTAATTGCCAAAAATAATATAACGTTAGAAGCGTTTAACAAGCAGTTATCTCATAACCTAATTTTTTTGCAACCTCCAATAATTTAGAAAACTGAGCAGGTCTGCCCTGTGAAGTTGTAGGCCAGTTACTACAGATCAAAATGTTGGCATCAGCGAGCTGTATCGTATCTTCCAACGTTTTGTTCTTTCCCATGAACTCCACTTTACCTTTTTCCTGCATAATGCGCTTATACATCTCAAAAGGCATAAACACAGCATCCATGTTTTTCTGAATCCTAAAGTCCTCTTTCAATTGGGCATGAGTTATACCCGGATGTTTGTCAATATGATACAACACAAGATCATGTACAAGATTAACTTTTTTATCATAAACCTTGTTATTGAACCGGTAATTGGACAAATCACGATTAAATTTCATTGGTACTTTCGCAGGAGCATCAAATGCCTTTAAGTTGGTCACTGCAGACAACTCGATAGTTGAAGCGATAATGTCACCAAGATGTTCATCGTCATTCACAACATCCGCTATTTTGTTGAACAATCCGGACACGCTGAATACACGATTACTTAAATAAATCTCCTTCTGACACATACGAAACAGCACCTTTTCCCATTCATCATCAAACTCATCTGTTACATCCAGACTTTCTTTCTCTGATTCGGTGAGCTGGCGCAATTTTAATTTGGTAGCCACACTCTCATTCCATTTTTTGAAGTCAGGTTCTTCTGACAATTGATTGTATATATATGGATAAGCAATCTGCATACATACCAATGCAAAGTTAAGCGTTTTATCCTTGGTTGTCTGCGTTAATGACGATGCTTTAGCAAGCGATTCATTTATAATAGAAATGAGTGACAGAGTGTTGGTAAGGCGTTTCAACGAGCGCGGATTGCAGCCAACTGACAGACGAGCTATTTCCGATAGATTTTCGGCTAATACGGTATCGGCAAGTTCCTCTTTACTGAAAAATTCTATTTCACTCAATGCCTCCACAAGAAATGTGTCCACATTGTAAGAAGCTACAGGCATGGAGAAAGGCAATTGGATAATCTTATCGAAGAAGGAGCGAAACTCGCGTTCGTTCTTATCGGTCAACTCACCGAATTTTGGTTTCAAGCCTTTTATCACCACATCATAGTCTATTGCCAATACAAACACACAATGTTTTAAGTCAAAAATATTCTTCAGTAATTCTAATATCTCCACCGCAACAGGAGGATCAATACGGTCAAGGTCGTCAATATAGAGCGTAAAGCCCTTCTTCGACGGGTTCTGCTCCAATGATGTCTCAACTAATTTGGCTATCTCTTTTTTCAGCTGTACTATGGTAGATTCGCCTCCATTCTGGGCAAAAAGATCATCCACAGCCTCCCCGTCTACACCAACGGTTCCAACTGCCACCTTTGCCCCGACGACAGCCATTTTCTTAAACAATCCCCCTATTTTTTTCTTACTTTCGTCCCATTTGTGATTTGGAGACAGTTCACCAATCTGAGCGATGATTCCCTCTAAAATGGCAATAATAGCCTGACTTGGCGTACGCATAAGTGAATATTGCCATGTGTTAATCCACACAGGATAATATGCAGCACCATCCGCGTCACAAAGATTATACCTCAACTGGTTCATCAAGGAAGTCTTTCCACTTCCCCATTCTCCTTGCAAGGCTATTGTGATGGGGGTATCAGTATATTGTATAAACTTAGTAAGTGCATCTTGATAAACCTGTATACCAAACAGGTCGTTCTGCTGATGTTGGCGTGGTACGTCGATTATGCTGGATTTCATTTAGCGAATAATTTAAGAATGGGGATTAATCAAAAAATTATTTAGCAACGCTTTATCGCTGCCTTTGCACTTTCTATCTGGCGCTTGTACGATGCGATGTTGCGATCATGATATGCAGACTTGTCTATTTTCGCTTTTCTGTACGTTGCCTTTGAAGATGGTGAAGAAGCACTCTTTATCATTCTTGCATAACTCTCGTTGTCACGTTTCTTTGCCTCCTTCTCTCTAGCAATTCTGGCACGTAAATCAATAATCTGTTTTTTATAGTATTCTTTGCTCATATTCTTAGAATTAATTGATAAACAAAAATGGCGCAACCGATGTTTCTATTGCGCCATTTAAAGACTCTATAATTTATTCCTTACCGGCAGCAACAAGTGTGATGGTATTGTCGCTCAACTTAGTGTCAGCAGAATTTGCCACCTGGACACCAATACCATAAAGTTCAGTAAGTTTTTTCTCAAAGTTGCCTACACGCAAGTTTCCACCTACGGTCATTTCACCGCCCTTGGCTGTACCGCTCATCAGTGTACCTAGTGTAGCCTCATCATCAGCCTTTGCCTTGCATGCAGCTGTTGTATATACACGAAGTGTAGCTCCAAAAGCCTTTTTAAAGTTAGCCTTAAGGGTTTTAACCTTCATACGACTATCAATACGAAATTCTGCCATATTGTTTATTATTTTTAATATTAAATATTTTGGTTATCTTTAAAACTCAATTTCAATCTCTGGTACATATTTCACCAAATCAGCAAGCATAAGAGCCACATCAGTGTGTTCTACCGCTCCTGTAGCATCAGCAAGATCAAAAAGAGTCTGTACTTCATCTGCTGACACTACATTGTCTGCCAATACTATTTCGATTGCACACTGCATCAGTATTTTGGCTTCACATTCATCTAAAGCAGATGCGTTTTCAACCAAATACTCCTGCACGCCATCTTCGTCTTTTCCTTCTATTACTGCCAATGCTTCATCCACCTGTTTTGCCAATTCGGCAGCATCGGTTTTTAGCGCTTCTGCTATTTCGCCAAGCACAGACTTTTCTTCCTCAGCATACACGCCATCTGCCCAAATAGCAGTGGCAAGGAATGCAGCAACATTTTTTATATCTGATTTCATATTATTTTCCAATTTTAATGTTTAACTGAACATACGTTTTATTCTTCCGATAAGACTTGCTTCCTGTTTACGTTTCTTTGCTGCAGCCGCACGCGCTTTAGCCATTCTTTCCAACATAGCCTTACCCTCTTTTGTGCGTTTGTCGATTTTCCCTGATTTTGTACGTTGTATAACCATAATTTATTGATTTTTTAGTTAGCCGATCAACCACCAAGCAGCTCCGCCACCAACCATAGTCAGTAAAGCGAGCATACCCAAACACCCTTTTTTAGGAGCATCTGGCTTCCAACCATTAAGATACTCAATGAAGAATCCTGATGCATTAAAATTCTTGCCAGAATCTTTGTTTGTCTCAGCCTCAATGCCAATTTTCTCTGCTACAGCTACAAGATTCGCAAGCGATTTAGCTGTCCATATCTGTGAAAGGGCGATTTTAGTTCCGTCTGCAAGATTCAAAGGCCGTTCACCTTTCACAAAATAGAGACTCATGTCAGACTTAGCATTACGAGCTTCAGCCTCAGCTACAGGCAGGAAGAGTTCGTCCACACCCTTATCCGGGGCTATATCATTTGGAAAAGCTCTGCGTAAATCTGCCAATGTCGTTTTTGGAAACATCTGTATATAGGCATGAACAATTCCCAATGCAGTGCTGTTTTGAGCTCTACCAGTGACTTTAATTTTATTATTTGCCATTTCTATAAAAGTTTTAATTGTTTTCTATTGTATTATTTCCCGAGAAACTTTTTGAGGATGAAACCTCCAACCTTTCTTTCCAGTCCTGCTTTAGTCGTCGGGATACCAGTTTTGCGTGCAACTTTCTGTTTGAAAGCGGATATACCTACAGCGCGTTTAAGCGAGAAAGATAAACCCGGGATTGTTTTTTTCTTTGACATATAGTTTCATAATATCAGATTTCCACAATACAGTAGTTCATATCAACATTTTCCACAGCATTACATCTCCATTCGATTTCATAATCCTTTTCCACTTCGAAATTGATGTGAGTTCTTGCACAAGTACTATTCATATTTTGCCAATGTTTCTGTTTAGTATGAATACCACTTGACATGCTAAACAAATAATTATTGGATGTCTCTTTAGGAGCATTCAGATATGCCTTGTCGTTTGTCAAGAACACGGCCAATCCACCAGTAACATTTTTGAAACGGTTACGCACCATTTCCAATCGACGGACATCTTTCCAAAAGTCATACATGCCCAAATCCTGTGCCCCTTGGTTTTTCATTACTTGAACAGTCAGCCATTCCTCAAAACGTGGTAGCCGTTTTTCCACAGCCTTAGTCTTGTATTTTAACTCAATTGGCACAAACTCATTGCCATTACGGACAACAATATCAAGACGTAGTTCATTCTTCCATATATAGTTGTCAAGTTCTGAATGCGGTATATAATATTCCACATCCACGTCATCATATTTATTGAGACCACGTAAATATACAGCTAAGTGCATCTGAAAGTCACGTTCATTAAAAAACAGTTCGCTATTGCTTTCAATAAAAGCTATCACATCATCTTTTACTGTTGCTAAAATAGATTTCATCTGTTTCATAATTTTATTTTAACAAAGGGTAAAACATCAAATTAGAGATAAGGCTTTTGCAAGTGAATATACCCCACTATGTGACATTAATTATAAATCTTATAAAACCTTGAATTACCAATAACAAGTGAACTAAGCTACTTGACCGGAATTAGCAAATCTTTTTTTAAAATCATCAACCATCTCCAAATGCTTCTGTATAACATACAACAGAACCATATTGTAGATTGGATGGTTTTTCTTGCCATCTTCCTATGGACAACTTTATTTTATGATAGTTTTTCCACATAATTATTACTGTCTTTATTTATTGTTTACCTGAAGTCAATGATCCAGATACTGCAGACGGGATACAGTAATAATTATGTTTTTTAAAGGGAAAGAGCCGTCCCATTACTTTCAATACATCAGATAAACTTTATATTCTAATATTGAATTGCCTAGATAATGTAATTCCCTTATCGGATAGTCGATTTGCATTGCAAAAATATAAAATTTTATTTTCTTTAGCAGAAACTGACCGTTAAATTATTATAAATTACAGTTGCATACTTTTTTAAATTATGTTCCAAACCAGCCATAACCTTAAGCCATTCTATCTCAGCTATGCATACGACCACATGTGAAAAGAATTCTCCCAGGCAGCTTTCTTATAAACATTTCATGAAACATCTGACCAAATTCATACTGCACCTATACCCCCAAAATCATCTTTAAACATTAGTATTATTACAATAACAAACTCACTGTATCAGTTTGCTATATAGAACTCACATTTTTTTACCATAGAAATCATCCTTGAAATGACACGCCAAACATAGCTGCCTACTTATGAAACAATAGCTGAATATTACTAACTACGTAAATACATCAAAATCTGACATTTATCGTTAAATTTGACTAACACCACATTAACAAAAGAGGATATATCATCCCATTTCTATTACAAATAATTTATGCTATAAATAAACTCAAAAACATTTACTTGACAATCTATAACAAAATGAATTTCCATCCACTTCACAGTAAATAATCATGACAAAATATTTTCTCAATCTAGAAAATTAAATTATAACGAAAGTTAAAACAATAGCCTTTACACAATAGATATATTAACTTATATTTACTTTTACCTCATAAAACCAAGCTAAAATAATCGTTTTTTACTGCTAAAACGATTGCTTTTGATGCGAAAAGCGATGGGTAACGCATCGTAAATGGGGCACTTTTGAGTGGTAAACGGCCGAGTAATGTTTTTTAACTATTGATATTTTGGATGAATTTTTATGTAAATATCTGTATGACAACGACTTAACAGAAACGAGCAAAAATTGAGAATTTTTGGAGGAAAAGACGGATTCATAACGGGCAACGTGATTCTGAGAGCGTTAAACGGAAAGAGAAAATCTGATTATTTTACAAAATATAATTCGCTTTTGAATAAAAAAGATCAACAAAAACATGTATTACGGAAAAACAAAAAATTAATATTTCTACTTCAGATAAAAAAGAAACTGCGGCATGCCGAATAGGATAACGATCGACACACCGCAGGAAGATTATGGAAAATAAAAGAATATCAAATATCCATGCAAACGTTACTTAATCTCACTCCATGCCGGAGGAGTCTTTTTAAGCAGGTTTCTCACAAAGAAATCATAACGTTTGTGCTCGCCGTAGTCCTCGCCCATTGTGTGGTGAGCACCTGGAATAACAACCAGTTCGAAGTCTTTTCCTGCCTTTTCGAGCGCATTGACAACCTGCATGGTTGACGCCGGGTCGACATTGTCGTCGAGTTCACCTACGACAAGCATCAGCGGACGGCTCAGCAGATGAGCATTATCAACATTAGAACACTCCTTATACTGCTCACCTACGGGATAGCCCATCCACAACTCGTTCCACCATATCTTGTCCATACGGTTGTCATGACATCCGCAGGCAGAATAGGCAGCCTTGTAAAACTCGGGATGAAACAGCACGGCGCCCATAGCCTCCTGTCCGCCGGCAGAACAGCCGAATATGCCCACATTGTCGGCATCCATATAAGGATATTTCTGAGCCGCAGCCTTTATCCACGCAATGTGGTCGGGCAGTCCGGCGTCCTTCAGATTCTTGTAGCACATATTCTCAAACTCACGCGAACGGAACGACGTGCCCATGCCGTCGACCATGACAACGATGAAGCCAAGCTCGGCAATAGAACTCATATACCAGTTGTAGGGAATAAATGTCTTAGGCACATACTGGTTGCCCGGTCCCTGATAGATATATTCGAGAACGGGATATTTCTTCGACGGGTCAAAGTTAGTAGGACGTATTATTATACCCCACATATCGGTCTTGCCGTCGCGTCCCTTAGCCGTAAACACCTCGGGAGCCTTCCAGCCCTCAGCCAGCAGTCGGCTTATGTCGGCCGTTTCGAGGGGCATTATCTCCTTGCCGGTGGCAGCGTCACGCAGCACAGCCACAGGAGCCTTGTCCACCATCGAATAGGTGTCAACAAGATAACGGGCATCGTCAGACAGCCATGCCTCGTGCATGCCCCCAACAGGCGTAAGGCAAGTCATGTTCTTGCCGTCGAATCCTATGCGGTAATAACGTATCAGATAAGGGTCTTCGCCCGGCACGACACCATTTGCAGAGAAATATATCTGACGGTTCTGCTCGTCCACCTTTATCACGCTGCGCACATACCATTTGCCTTTGGTTATCTGCCATGCAGCCTTGCCCTTGGCGCGGTCGTACATATAGAGATGATTATAGTTGTCGCGCTCGCTTGCCCATATTATGTGGCGGCCGTCGCTCAGGTCGTAGCGGTAGCGCATGGGATAGTTTACATACGTCTTGCTTGTTTCCTCAATCAATGTTCTTACGGCTCCCGTCTCTGCCGAAAGTTCGAGCACACGGTAAACCTGATGGCCGCGTTGGTTATACTCAAACGTAACGCTGCGGCTGTCGGCCGACCAGTCGGGGCCCCACAGGTCATACTGACTGCCGAACAGCTCTGTAGACGGCACGATGGCACGGCCCGTCTCAACATCGAATATACATGGCACCTTAAAGCGCAGTTCGTCACCCGGCTTGGCATATTCCTGCTTGTGCAGCTTAGGCTGAAGCTGGTCTGACGGCGACGACTCCACATAATAGACATAACGCTTTTCGGCAGGACGAATCTTGCATGCAGCCACCTTCTTGCCGTCGGGCGCCCATCTGATATATGCCGAATAATAGTTGCCCAAGGTGCCGTCGACGCTCAGCTGGCGCTCTTTGCCTGTGGCAGTCTCGCGCACCCAGATATTGTTCTCCCTCACAAAAGCCGTATAGCGGCCGTCGGGCGAAGCCACAGGTTCGGCATCTTTCTCGTCGTCAACCTCCATCCAGTGGCGCTGCTTAACCTTCGGCAGTTCGCCGCAGTCGTCGAGCTTGCCGTCTCCGGCAATGTTATAACGCCAGTTGTGATTGTTGAAAACGAAGTTAAGGCAGCCTTCGGCCTTATCAACCGACAGGCGGTCGAGATAGAGAGCACCCGGCTTTACATCCTTGCCTGTTGCCTTGGCCAATGCTTCGGCAAGAGCCTTGTGGTTGAACAGGTCGGTGCGCTGCTGAGTTCCGGCATCCACAACCACATAGACACGGCCCTCGGGCGTGTTGCGCACATACCAGAAACTATCTGTCCGGGCTATCCATGACGGACGCACGCCCGAATAATAAACCTTGGAAGCACTGTATTTATCCCGCAGCGCATAGGCGCGGCGATAGTCTTCGGCCGTGCCTTGTGCAAACGTCTGTCCGCAGACACAGGCAAAAGCCATAACAGCCGCAAATCTTAAACTTACAAATTTCATGTTGTATGATATTTAAACTCAAACTTAACGTCATTCTTACATAAGCCATTTCGTTGCCATGCCCGTTAACTTTACCTGCAAGTTATTGGCATAACCATGCTGCAACGCCTCAGCATCATTTAGCTATTTGCCCTTACCGCTCATGCGTATCACGCTTAGCGAGTAAGGCGGCATGGCATATCTGAACTTACTGCCGAACGTAACGCTGCTGTCAACAGGCTTAGCATTAGTGTCTGAAGGACTGCCCGACAGCACTGTAAGCAAGGCACGGCCGCCGTCGGTGAGCGACGAGAGGTCGACTGTTGTATTAACTTCAACGGGCAGCATGTTTACAAGTTTCAGGATAACGTCGCCTGTATTGCTGTCAACAACGACAGACGATGCCACACGGAGGTCTACATCTGCGCGACTGTTGTCTAACGTGCGGTCGGCAGGAACATAACTGTCGCCCGAATTGTTGCCGAACATCTTTTGGACATAGTATCCAACCGTAGGACTTACGCTGCCATTGTCGAAATAAATCATATCGGGATTCCACTGCGTGTGACCTTTCTTTGCCAGCAGCGGAGCATAAGAAGCCATCTCAACAACATCGCCGTTGCGCTCTACAGACGTAAGATAAAGGGCCTCTGACAGGGCTGTCTCTATGTTGTTGGGACGGCCCGGCAGATGAGCGGCATATTCGCCGAGATAGACTTTCGACTTGGAGCGGTCGTAACGGTCGTAGAAGTCTTGATTGTGTATAAACCAGCCCGGAGCCACATAATAGTGTTCGTCGACAACAGGCACATCCAGTTTGTCGGCAAGTGCCCATCCTTCTTCGTAGTCAGAACCTTCATAAAACGGCCCAACCGTGCCCACAACGGTTATGCCGGGGCGGCGACTGCGTATGGCTTCGTATATCATGGTGAATCGCTCCTCAAACACATCTGTTATCTGGTCTTCGTTGCCTATACCTATATATTTAAGATTAAACGGCTTGGGATGACCTGCCTCAGCGCGCATACGTGCCCACTTGTTGGTCTTGGGGTCGGCGTTGGCGTAGTCGATAAGGTCGATTATGTCCTGTATATATGCCTCCATACTGTCAAGAGGTATGCCTTCCTGCTGGCCTCCGCCGAGCAGACGTCCGGATATGCACGCCGAATTCTGACAGGGAACGCCTGCGGCTATCACGGGGAGAGGCATGGCACCGATGTCCTCGCAAAACTGGAAATACTCAAAATAGCCAAGTCCCATGGTCTGGTGATAGCCCCAAAGATTCTTCATGGGCTTGCGGCTCTCAAGCGGTCCGATAGAGTTTTTCCAGCGGTATATGTTATCTATGCCCTGTCCGTGGGCGACGCATCCGCCGGGAAAACGTATAAAGCGCGGACGTATGTCGGCTATAGTCTGCGCAAGGTCGGCACGAAGTCCGTTGGCACGGCCATTGAACGTGTTTTTAGGGAAGAGCGAAATCATGTCAAAATCGTATGTTCCTGCCGACACAGGAGCCACAACAAGACTTGCCTTAGCGTCGGCCTCTGATGCGGTGAGCGTGGCCTTAAGCTTTTTCCAACCGCCGGGAGCAGCCTTCACTATGGCAGAAGCGAGTTCGCGGCCGTTGCTTCCGCGCAGACTAACGCGTATCTTCGCTGTCTTTGTCTGTGAGCCGGCAAGACGGACAAACAAAGAAAAGTTGTATTTTTCGCCTTTTCTCACGGTTATTCCGTCATAGCCCGAATTAACGAGAGCCGTGCCGGCCGAAGCGGATTTAATGGTTGCGTAATGGGAATTGTTGGGATGTATCGGCGACGAAGTGCCTATAGTCATTGACGCACCGCTGCCCTCAACGGTCCACGCGTAAGCAGGGCCCCACCCTTTCACGCTTCCGTTTTCGCCTTCGGCATATTCAAAATCGCGATTCTGCACCAGTTCGGCATACAGACCGCCGTCGGCGCCATAGTTGATGTCCTCGAAGAACACACCAATAAGATGGTTGCTTATGGCCTTGGCCTCAGCAGGACGTGCCGTGAGAGTAAGACTGACGGGCTGAAGTCCGGCAAAGCGAACACCATCCTCTGCGGCACACTCGTTATAGAGCGACTGGCGATAATCATTATATCCGGCATAACGTATGAGCCGCTCAACATCAGTCCATGCCACTTTAGCCACTGTGCCGCTATAAGACTTGCCGCCAATAACGGCCTCAGCCTGCGGATAACGTGTCCACGACGATGGAACACGGTCAGTAAAGCGCGCATCGGTGAAATAAGTCTGACGGCGCCAGTCGGTAAGGTCGGCAGACGAAGAAATGCCAAACTCACGGCCTCCGGCATGCAACTGCCACACACAATGCCACATGCCGTCGGCACTGCGATACATCTCGGGCTTTAGCATACGTTTCTCGCTGCCCCATAACGAATAGTCGCACCTGAGATAACTGCGGCCGTTGCCTATGGATGTCCAGTGACGGCCGTCACTGCTCCAAGCAAAACGCAGTCCGCTGCGGCCGTCGTCGTCAGCCGTGGAATAAGAAAAAAGACTGACCGAATCAGGCTCGGCCATAACACGGTGAACACCGGCACCTGCCGGCAATGTGCACGCAAAGGCACAAAAAAGAAGTATATGTCTTAAATCTTTCATGGCAGATTTCTTGTTTTGGTATATATTATAATATCCGTGGCAGGGTCATTGTTGGCCATGCCACGGATATGTGCTTATTCTATGTTTTATTTCTTTGCCGCATCGGCACGCCCTGTTATGTGGCGCCCCAACACGAGTTTGTCGCCCGAAAGGTCTACTTCAAACAGCTGTGGCACACGTATATACTGTCCGTTAACCACCTTATGGCTGTGAAGCGACATGAGCCATCGGCCGTTAAGATCTCTGAACAGCATGCCGTGACCATGATTCGGGGGCGTTATTGGCTGAGGTTCCTGCACCCAAGGACCGTCGAGCGTGCCGCTCTCAGAGTAGGCAACGCCCTGTGTATAGACGTCGTAAATCCAACTTGTCCACAACATGCCTAAGCGTCCTGTGCCGGTGCGGAACAGCCACGGGCCGTCAGTAACACGGTTTGGACGCTGCTTGCCCTCAACTATCTCACGGCTCCATGGCGAATCGCTCGCACGAAACAGCAGTTTTGCCTGTCCTACCGAACCACTGAGGTCGGGCTTCAGCTGCATCTTCTCCACCGTTCCGTCCCAGTTTTGTATCCACTCCCAACAGTAAACCATGTAAGGATTGCCGTCGGTGTCTTGCCAGAACGTGCCGTCAAGAGTGCATTTGTCGGCAGGAAGATATGTCGCGCCCTTCATCGGAAGGTAAGGACCACCGGGCTTGTCGCTGACAAACACCTGAGTGGAGCGGCGCGGAATGGCCAAGCCCTTGAAATTATCGATAATTACAGAATCGTTGGTAAAGGTTGCGAAATAATAATATTTGCCTTTATAAGGATGTATCTCCGCCGCCCATATCTGCGGTTTGGCACCTGTCCATGAGTCTGGGTCGGGATGTGCCACTACATACGGGCCGTCCCATGTATCGAGGTCTTTGCTTGTCCACATCAGTCCGCCTGTGCCCGTCATATAATATGTTGCCGTGGCGCTGTCGGCAAGCACACACGGATCGCTGAGCAAGATAGAGTCGCGCGGAACGGATATTCTGAAATCAGGATGCTTCTCGGTCTGTGCCCACACAGCGACAGACAGCATTGCCGCGAGCACAAGTATTATAGGTTTCTTCAATTTTATCATTGACATCTCTGTTGTTTTACATGTCGTAATTGACAAAGGTATAAACCTTCGGACAACTTATTTAGTAATGGCAACGCGGCGTATCGTACCGTCTTCGTTAAACTCCATACGGTCGATACATACCTCGCGGTGTATACCTGGCTGCTTGTCCTTGTCGATATAATTCTTGTTTATGCGGTGATAAACGATGTACCACTCGTCTGTTCCGGGCTTGCGCACAACCGAATTGTGAGCCGGACCGTATATCTGCTTATCTTTGTCCTGTATGGTTACAATAGGATCTTTTGCCACCTTAATTTTGCCGAGCGGACTGTCTGAAGTTCCGTAGGCTACGTGATAGTTGGCTGAGCCAGTGTCGTCGACCGACCACATGAAGTAATATTTGCCGTGACGATAGAACACATAAGGAGCTTCGCGATACTGATAGTCCTTGAGCGAACCACCTTTAGGAGTAAGCACCTTTATTGTTTCTTTCTTTATCGACACCATGTCGTCGTTAAGCTCGGCTCCTGCCATATATCCGTTGCCCCAGTAGAGGTATGACTTGCCCGACATAGGATCGGTAAACACGTCTACATCAATCTGCTGACCGCCGCCTGCCGGCGACTTGGTAACAATGGCGCCCATATCCTTAAACGGACCTACGGGAGAGTCGCCTACGGCAACACCAATCTGCTTGCCGGAGTTGTCGTTGGGATTACCGCTGTAATAGAAGAAGTATTTATATTTTCCGTCAATGAGTTTCTCCTCTATAGCCGGAGCCCACGCATTGCCGTTGGCCCATGACACCTGTGGAGAACGGAGGTCGAGCACTACACCCTCGTAAGTCCAGTTCTTCAAATCGGCAGAAGAGAAGGCTGTGAAATACCATCCGCCCCATCCCGGCTGTCCGTCAGTGGTTGAATAGATGTAATAACGGCCTGTGTTATTCGAGTAGAGAATCTCAGGATCTGCATGAAAGCCGGGCAAAACAGGATTCTGCTGCAGTTCGCCAATGCCTTCGGGCTTGCCCCATTTGGCTGTAAGCGCTCTAAGTTCAGCAGCTGTTATAGGCATAACAGTACCATGACGTGGATGGAAGTTCATCTTTACCTCGCTGTCAATAACCTTAAAGTGTTCAAGGTCGGAAGTCTCTGTAAATTGGTAACGGCCGTTCATGTAGACGTCATACATCAGGATGTATTTGTCCTGACCAATCAGTTTGAATGTTCCTGCTCCCTCAACAGCCTCTTTAGTCTGCTGCTTGTAGTCAGGACTTTCGGTCCATTGACCGGAAGTGAGCGAGCGGGTTGTTGCCACCTTGATGCCGTTGCCGTGGCCTTCTGTCTTATAAAAAAGATGATAAACACCGTCCTTATAAACTATGTCGCCGTCGATGCACGACTTTTTGTCCTGCGGGATGAAGAGCGGCTTCGGCTCACCTACAAGGTCGGTAAAGTCGTCGTTGGCATAGGCATAATAGATTATGTCAGGACCAGAGCCGTACTGCATCGACCAGTAAACGAGATAACGGCCTGCCTCGCGGTCGTAGATTGTCTGAGGAGCCCATACACGCTTTAGCTGCTCCTGACCGGGATAGCGCTTCTGAATGTTGATAACTGAATGAGTCCAGTTGATAAGGTCAGTCGACTTTAGCAGCACCATGGCACGGTTAGAGTCCCATCCGTTGGCCGAAACCATATCCGTGGCAACCATATAGAATGTGTGGCCGTCTTCGCAGCGCAGTATGTGTGGGTCGCGCACGCCGCCCGTAGAGCTTATCACTTTAGAGTCGATCACCGGCTTGTTGTCGTTGAGTGCCCAATATTGGTATCCGTCTGTGCTCACGGCAAAGCGGATAGCCTCTTCGTCAATGCTGTTTCCTGTGAAATAGACAAACAGATAGGCAGCATAATCCTTCTCGTCTACCAATGAGGCAAGCGCAGGCTTAACTGCCAATGCTATTAAAGCGAATAATGTAAGAATACGATATTTCATTTTATCAAAGGTTATCAAGTTGTTGTTACGAATGATTTTTTAATCTTCCACTTGCAAAGTTAGCTTTTTTCTGTATAATATAAAAGTGTTTTTTCGTACAAAAAGAGTATTAATCCGTACTGTACGGAAACTTTAAGGCATATAATAAGGAGGAAACCTCATATAAAAAGTTTCCTCCTCGGCTTAGGGTTAATAAACATATATCTGGTAGCCTTTTATTCCGCTGACAGATGTCTGAGTAGTACAAGGCAGATATTCTATTGCACCTACATTCTGCACCTTACCCATGTCGATGACCAGCAGATGAGGCAATGCCACACCACTAACAGTGCTCCAATAGGTAGACTCCTGAAGGTCGAATGCCTTATCGCCCGTGTGGTTTCCGGCTGCGTCGTTCTCGCTGTCGGCATACTTCACAGCCCATGAATTGCGGTCTATGCGGTTGCCGTCAGCATCCTGTGCGTAAATCTCAGCCATTGAAACAACGTCGCCTCCGTCATGAGCGCCAAGACACTGTATGGCGATATAACGGCCCCTGGCAACAGAACCCAACTTAACGGTCTGCCACTCGCGCGCTGACGTAAATTCGCCTGTTGCTACAGGCTTTGCCGAATTAAGATCGGGACGGTCGCCGGGATTGTTGTGCAGATTGCTCTTCTCGAGCTGCAGCTTGTCAAGCTCAGGTTTCTTCTGGCACCATATCTCGGCTTTCTTAGGGCCAACCACGTCGAGGACTACAACCTCGTTGGTTCCTTTCTTCAGCCAGCATCCCGGAACATAGAGAGTCTGCTGCGGACCAATTCTCCAGAAGCGGCCTATGGCATGTCCGTTGACATAAACCTGACCTTTGCCCCATGTCTCCATATCCATAAAGGTGTCGCCCACTTTCTTAAGATTAAATGTTCCACGGTAATATCCGGCACCTGTGGCAAGATTAAGTTCGGCAGGCACTTCACCCTTAGTTCCGGCAAGAGCCTTTACAGAATTCTCGTAGCTGTCGGGGAGCGTGCGCATTGTCCAGTTCTTCAGGTTCCATGTTACGTCATTGCCGTCGACAACGGCTGCAATGGTAACATCGCCTGTAAGTCCCTTGAAGTCTTTGATGGCGCGTCCGAAATTTATTCGTCCCATGCCTTCAACCACTATAGTCATAACACTGCCTTTCTTAACCGGCGGCAATGCCATCGTGGTCTCGTTGCGCACACGGTCGGTTCTGCCGATATAGCGGCCGTCGATATAAACTTGGGCATAGTCGTGGGCACCGTTGAGCGTAAGTACACTTGACTTAGAAACTTCGGGAAGAGTTGTGTTGTAGATCACAGTACCCCAGCCCATGTTTAATTCCTCAAATGTCATAGGCGTGTGTGAAGAACATACGCTGTCGACACCGAAAGCAAGGGGCACATACTCCTTAAGTTCAAACTTAGGAACGCTTATTAGCTGCGCGGCAGGCTTAGGCACCGACGGAAGTTTGCCGTCGGCATATTTCTGCATTGTTTCGCGCAGGGTGTAATATTTAGGCGTGGCTACACCATACTCATTGATGGGTGCGTCGTAATCATAAGATGTAACGTCGGGGGCAAATCCCGGTGAGTTGGCTCCTGCCCAATGACCGAAGGATGTGCCTCCGTGAGTCATATACAGCGAGAATGATATGCCTTTTGACAACATCTCGTCGATATTGGCAACCATGTCGGCAGCCGGGCGTGTCTCGTGGCGTGCGCCCCATTTGTCGAACCATCCGCTCCAGAACTCAGAACACATGAGCGGAGCGTCGGGACGAAGCTCGCGCAGATGGCGGAACTGGTCGTCGATGTTTGAACCTGTGCCGAAGTTCATCGTCCACATAAGATCGTCAAGACCGTTGCGGGTGAAGTTGCTTGCCCAGTCGCACTGGAACAGGGTTACGTCGGTGAAGCCAGATTTGCGCGCGATGTCGCGGATAGCAGCCACGTAGGGCTTGTCTTCACCGTAAGATCCATATTCGTTTTCTACCTGAACCATGATTATTGGTCCGCCGTGCTGTATTGTCAACGGCGCAAGCTGTTCGCCAACCTTTGCCATAAACTTCTCAACACGCTTCATGAAATAGGGATCTTGCTCACGTAGGCGTATGTCTTTCTTCTTCAACAGCCACCAGGGCAGACCGCCCATCTCCCACTCTGCGCAAACATAGGGACCGGGACGCACGATGACATACATTCCGTTTTTCTGGGCGAGACGGCAAAACTCAGCAATGTCGTTCTGACCTGTGAAATCGAACTGGTCTTCACGCTGCTCATGGATGTTCCAGAACACATAAAGACACACGGTGTTCATGCCCAAAGCCTTGCACATCTTGATGCGGTGCTCCCAATAAGGACGCGGTATGCGCGGATAATGCAATTCCGCAGCTTTAACCACGAAAGGCTTGCCGTTGAGCAGGAAGGTTTTGTTGCCGGCAGTGAACGTGCCGCCATCTGTAGCGGCTGATGCTCCGGCAGAACCTGCAAGAAGTGCCAACGACAGCACTAATGTACGGAAAATTGATAATTTCTGCATAATATTCTTTTATTTATTATTGTTTCTCTTTATCTCTTGAATGGTGTTCTGCAACACACGCCCCAAAGCTGCACGAGCCATGACTTAATTTACGGTCAGGCAGTCGGGATAACAGACGGCAAAGCAACCGCAGATGGCTACATTGCAACGAACGTTGTTACCGAACGCGGGGTAAGTTCAGTGTGCCCACCGGTTGAACCTACAGGGGCAAGACTCTCACCTGACACATCTGAAGTGCGATACATTGTCCACGTGAGTTTTTCTCCGTCAGACAATGCTACGTCAAACGGCTTTACGGCCTCTGAATAGTTGATAGCCACAACAACCCACTTGCCGTCCTTGTTCTTGTATGCTGAACACATAATGCCCTTCATGTCGTTGGCTCCGTCTGTAACAACTGTTCCGTCGGCTGCATGAGCCTCAACATCATGACGCACGGCTCCGGGACGCACAAAGCGACTGTAATTGCCAAGTGTCCACATAAGCTTTGAGTCAACGGGATAGCCCGTCTTCATGTCGTCAACGCTATAGGCGCGTATCAGTCCGTCCTTGTAGTCACCTCCAACAGAGCGCCACCACGACCAACTGCGGGCATTGCCGTCAACAAGGTCGCTGTGTATCACGCGTGCCACGTAGAGTGCTGTCTTCATTCCGAAGTCGTAGCCTCCTCCGCCGCCAATTTCCTCATCGTTGCCCATTATGCACAATTCTGTCTGCCAATAGTCAATGCCGAGCTTTGCTACGGAGTCACGCAGTGCGTGGCGTATGTCTCGCATAAAGTCGAGCGGAGTGTTTGTCCAATAGCTGTGGCCGGCTATGGCACGTACAACGTTTCGGCACTTGCCTACATAGGTGTCTGTGCTGTCGGGTGTAAAAAGGGCAGCAAGCTCATTGGCTCTCTCCCAGTCGGTCATGTGCTTGCCGAGAAGGCAGCGCAAGTCGCTGCTCTCGTTTACAAGTATCTTTGTCGAAAGCTTGCGCTTTGTTATCTGCTTGTCGAGTTCGCGTGTCACGCGTGCCACTTCGCGCGTGGTTGCAGGAGTGCCTTCCTGCTTCGGACCGAGCCAGTTCCAGTGTCCGTCGGGCTCATTCAGCGGACTGATATAGTCTATATGTATTCCGTGATTTTTCTCTATTCCTTCAATTGAAGATGCCATGAATTTGGCAAAGTCGTCATAACAGTCGGAGCGAAGATTCAGCGTGCCGCCACGGCCTGTGTTGGTTGCGAGACCGTTCTGCGTGAAATATACGGGAGGCGAATTGAGAAATGCCAATATGTAGGGTACTCCACGTTCTTTGGCAAGCTGCAAAAAGCGTATCTGACCTTTCTGCTTAGACCAGTCGTATGTGCCGTCGGCATTGAGGAAACATTCGGTGCGTGTTCCGGGCTGTATCTCTGACTTGTCGCCCTGCTCCTCACTTCCCGCGCCAAGGTTAAATCGCCATATCGACAAACCTATGCCTTTCGGTTTGCCGGTTGCGTCGTTTTCGGTTGAGAATAGCCAGTCGGCAACTTGACGCTGCTGGTTCTCGGGCCACAGCCCGATATATTTCATACTCCATGCGTCTGAAGCTCCAAAATGCTCAATAGTCTGTCTTGGCCGGTCTGTACGCACCACGAATGTCCGCACATTTTCAGGTGCAGCGTATGAAGACAATGCCACAAACGACATAACCGACAAGATAATATTTCTCAACATAATAATTCGTCTTTTCATTTTTTCGATTTGTCTTTTTATGCTCTCGGGTAAAAGATTATATAAGACATATTTATTTAAAACACAATATCAAAAAATTCTATGCAAATTTAAGGTTTTATAAATAATTCTTTTTCTATTTTTCGTATAAAAAGAGGTATTTTTCGTATTTTTGCGATTAAAATATATACTAAACAAAACGCCAGGAAGAAGATGCCGGAATGTTCGCTTTATTTGAACATATTTTTGATGCGGCAAACTTGTTCCCGGCGTTCTTTGTCATATTATTTCAAATCGTAAACAAGAGTGGCAACCGAGCGTGAAGGTATGACAGAAACTTCGTAGCTCGAAGAGCGCTGCAGGTTTAATGTCTCTGATGTAACATACTGCGTAGGAGTCTCTGCGGTACGGCCGTTCACAGAGATTGTGTTGTTAACCTTTATCGACTTGTCGCTCATATTTGTGTATACTACGACAAGACGGTCGTTGTCGGGCGAGATGTATGCAGAAGCAAACATTCTGCTTTCAGGAACAGGCAATGTAACCGACACGCGCTTGTATCCAGGACGGACAAACAGACTGTAGTTGCCGAGAACCCAAAGATTCTTTGATGCAGTATAGGTTCCACCCTCTGTCAAAGCTCCGTAATCACCGCCCTGAGGCTGCAGGCGTATCAGATAGAAACGGCTCTTCTGCGACCAGCGTTCACGGTCACATGTAGTCCAATATGACCAAGAGCTGACACCGGCTACGGTAAGGTCGTTATACATAACCTGAGACATAACGAGCGCAAGATCCATATAAGATGCTGCGTCGTAGCTGCTTATGCCCTCATAATTCTCGCTCATCATGCTCCACTCTGTCTGATGAAGTTTCAGACCATACTGCTGAGCAGCACTTGCAGCCAAGCCGCGTGTTGACTGCATCTGCGACCATGATGTGTCGAGCCAATAGCTGTGTGCGCATATCTCTGCTGGAACATGAGACAGATTGCCTATATAATTCTCTGACGACGGATCAAAGAAATCTGATATTACATTGCTGCGCTCGGGACCTACGTCGCCGGCTGTTTCATAAAGATAGTTCCATGCTCCTGCCTCACCGACGAGGATTCGTGTGTCAGCAAGTCCTTTTCCGCTGAGTGATGAGTCGAGTTCCTTTACAAGGCGCGACACTTCGCTGTTCTGCCATCCGCTGCCTTCCTGACCGCTGTTCCAGTTATACTGAGGCTCATTGACAGGACTGATATAGCTTATGCCATAGCCCTGGTCGGCAAAATGCTTTGCTACAGATGCAAGGAAGTCAGCAAAATCGTCATAGCAGTCATCCTTCAGGTTACTGTAGGCTCCGCTGTCTGAATAGCCCTTGCCGTTCTTTGTATAATAGACAGGTGCGGTATTGCTGAACAATACGAAGTTATCAACTCCGTATTCTTTTGCTTTCTCCATAAAATATCTCTGACCCGGAGCCTTATTCCAGTTATAAGTTCCGTCAGAATTAAGGAAACATTCAGCACGGCGCTCCGGCTTGTCGTTTATACCGCTTTCGTCGCCCTGCTCTGCCGTGCCGCCTCCTAAGTTGACACGCCACATAGACAAGCCTATACCTTGCGGTTTGCCGTTGGCGTCAAGCTCACTTGAAAACAGCAAGCGTGCGATGCCTTCTTTTGAAGTGTTGTCCCAATAACGGCCTACATAGTCCATGTTCCATGCGTCTGAAGAGCCGAAGCCCTCGATGGTCTGAAATGTCTTTGAACCGTCTATGTTCACATTTATAGTTGTGTCAGCCTCAACCGTCAGTGTATATTCAGGTACAAAGGTATTGTCTTCGCTGCACGCCGTCATGGCTGCTGCGGCAAACAAGAACAAATATGATTTAAAGTTAGCCATAAAATGTATTTTCCTGTTTTATATTATTCCTTTAAAAAGGCCGCCACCATTGGTTGTATGTGCCCGTAGTCTGCGTATGCGACATGCCAATGGAGCCGGCCCTAATGAAATAGATTGTTAAAGATTATTTTATTAATATCCTGGGTTCTGAACAATGCTTCCGTTAGACATCGTTATTTCTGATGTAGGTATCGGGAACAATTCGTCACGTCCTTCTGTGAAATAATAGCCCTTATTGCTTGCTTCCTGCTGGTTGTTGATTTCATACTCGTCAGTTGACTCCTCGAGGTTGTAACGAACAAAGGTGCCGTTAGGACCCATGACGTTCTGAATTGCATATTTGCCGTTGTCGTCTTTCCAGCGACGGAGGTCGAACAGGCGGTTGCCTTCGCAAGCCAACTCAAGGCGGCGCTCCAGACGGATAGCATCACGAAGTGCTGTACCTGAAGCTGTAACATCGTCAAGACCTACGCGGTTGCGTACCTGATTGAGTGCCCAACGTGCTTCGCTGTCGTTGTTGAGAGCGTTCTCAACTTCAGCGTACATCAACAGGACATCAGCATAGCGGAGCAGACGGTAGTTAAGTGCGATGTGCGGAGCATCATATGGCTCAGGACGTTTTTCTACAGGAATGTAGAGTTTGAAGTTTGCACGGCCTGATTTATGGTCGCTGCTCTTAATAGGATAAGGATTCTCCTCGTTCCATGTAGGATCACCGGGTACATCGGTCTGACCGTCGTGAAGAATCGTGTAACGCAGACGAACTTCGTCACCGGCATCAACAAATGCCTTCTCAAGGTTACTTGTAGGCATACCCCAAGACCATCCTGAATCGTTACGTGAACCTACAACGACAGGCAGACGATTACCCAGATTATATGTAAGATTGCTGTTGGTCTGTATTTCAAAGAGACTCTCTTCGCTGTTGTTGTGATCCATGCTCCAAACATCGCCGAAGTTGTCGAGCAGGCGATATTCGGGAGTATTGCCTGAATAAGAGCCGCGGCAGCACAAATCCTGCAACAGGGCCTCAGCCTCCTTATATTTCTCCTGATAGAGATAAACCTTTGCGAGCAGGCCTTTTGCAGCACCGCTTGTGGCACGGCCGAGATCGTCGCTTGCATATTCAGCCTTCTTGGGAAGGTGAGCAACGGCAAACTTGAGGTCGTTCTCTATGAATGTGTAGCACTGTTCCTTTGTAGAACGTGTAATACCCTGAATTTCTGTAGGCATCATCAGACGCTCAACAATAGGCACACCGCCGAAGTATTTAACGAGATCAAAATACTGGAATGCGCGAAGGAATCTTGCCTCAGCCACATAACGGGTACGCAGAGTTGTATCGTTGAACTCAACTGAAGGGATGTTCTGTATTGCTATATTGCAGCGCAAAATACCTTTGTAGCGATACTGCCAGAAGTTCTGGCATGCATTGCCGGCAGTCTGTGTGTTACCTGTATAATGAGCCAAGTCGCGGTATTCGCCCGGATCCTGTGTTGTATTGCCCATCCATTCGTCATCAGTGCACATATCGCTGGCATTATACATCTTATATATCTGCCACCAGTCGTCATACGCCAGACTCTGATAGCATCCGGTAACGATATCCTTGCACTCATCCTCGGTTGTAAAATAATTTTCGAGATCCTGCTGTCCACGCAACGGCTCATCGAGGAAATCTGAGCACGAAACTGTACCAAAAGCAATCACTCCGGCCAACATAAGGCCTGAAATATATTTTTTCATAATAATATTATCTTTTCGAATAAAGTAAATTCTTATTTTAGAAATTGAGATTCAGTCCAAAGAGGAATGTACGCGGGTTAGGATAACCTGTCCAGTCGATACCTGTCTCAGTGATTCCGTTACCCATTGAAGCTGTTTCCGGGTCAGCACCTGAATAACCTGTGATTGTGAACAGGTTCTGTACTGAGAATGAGAGACGTGCAGAGAACTTGTTGTCAAACCATTTCTTCGGGAATGTGTAACCAATCTGCAACAGCTTGCAACGGAAGTAAGAACCATCCTCAATATAGAAGTCAGAGATACGTGTATAGTTCTGGTTTGAATCGTTTACTGACAGACGAGGAATCTTGTTGCTTGTGCCTTCGCCGTGCCATGCGTCATTGTATGTACCGGCATAAACGTTCTGTCCTGATGTTCCTGAATAACGTCCCCAGTTGGTGTTGAAGATGTCATTGCCGATAGTTCCGTAGAAGTTGGCAACGAGGTCGAATCCTCTCCATGCCGCGTTAACGTTGAATCCAAGCATAAGGTCCGGCCAAGGATTACCGATGAATGTCTTATCCTGATCGTTGAGAACACCGTCGTGGTTAAGGTCTACGAAGCGGATGTCACCGGGCTTAGCGTTAGGCTGAAGCAGCTGTCCGTGCTCACCTGTATAAGATGTAACCTCTGTCTGGTTCTGGAACAGTCCGTCTGTCTTGTATCCGTAGAAGAGGCTCAGCTCATGGCCTTCCTCGTTGCGCACGATATAGTCGCCGTTATAGCTTCCTGTCCAGATAGGCTGACCGAGGAATTTCTCAGCCTTGTTCTTTATCTGTGACATATTGAGTCCCAGTCCGTAAGAGAAATCACCAATATTGTCGTTCCAGTTTACGCTGAATTCCCATCCGTGTGAGCTGATACTGCCGATGTTCTGCCACATCTGTGAGTTCCAGTTCATGTATCCGAGGATGAGCAGCTGGTCGGCGTTCATAAGCATGTCGTGAGATTTCTTCTGGAAATAGTCGGCTGTAATCTTCAGGCGGCTGTCAAGAAGAGTCATGTCAACACCTACGTTCCAGTCTTCAACGGTCTCCCATTTAAGGGCCTGATTACCTATTGAGCTTACCATTGTACCTGTTACACGGTCTGAATTTGGTCCAAATACATAGTCGGCAGCACCTATAGAGCTGATGTATGCAGAGCTGTTGATGTTCTGGTTACCAACCATACCCCAACCGGCACGGATCTTCAAGTCGTCAAAGAATTTCTGATTCTTCATGAACGGTTCTGAAGTTACACGCCATGCACCTGATACAGCAGGGAATGTAGCATACTGATTGTCCTTAGAGAACTTAGAAGAACCGTCGACACGTACTGAAGCTGTCAGATAGTAGCGCTCCTTGTAGTTATACATAACACGTGCAAGGTAAGATATGAGTGAAGAATAAGAGTCTGTACCGTAAGCCTTCATATTGTCAGTACCTGCGCTCGGATATCTCATCTCGTCAACGTTTGAAGGTATCTTCTCTGCATAGGCACTTGCCCAGTAGTCCTGGAAACGCTCCATTGTGTAACCTCCCATGATGTTGATGTTATGATCTTTAGCGATGTTTGTCATGTAGGTTATGGTGTTAGTCCAGTTCCAGTCAACCCAGTTTTCCATCTTGCGCTCAGCATTGTTGTTGGCGTTCTGCTCGAGGTTGTCTATGAAGAAGTCAACATTATAAGTGTCGGTAATTCTGAAACGTGCGTTCATACCGAACTGTGAGCGTATTGTAAGTCCCTTTATAGGGGTGATGCTTACGTAAGGAGTGGCGAGCAGTCCGTATTCGTTTGCGCCTGAGTCAAGACGGTACATATTAGCAACCGGGTTCCATGTCTGGTTGTTGTTAGAGCGTGCGTAGTTGCTGTAAGGATTACTTGTCCATTCACTTTCGGGCTTATAAACCGGAGTTGTCGGGTCCATAGCCATGGCGTCGCCGATAAGAGAAGGAGTATTGTCCCAGTTCTCATAACGGGGTGTGAAATCGATACCGGCTTTAACAACCTTGTTGAAGTTGTACTCCATGCTGAAACGTGCAGAAAGTTTCTGCCACTGACCAACTTTATACTGTGAGTTCTGACGGTAGTAGCCGATGTTTGCGCTGTAAATCAGCTTGTCGTTACCGCCAGAGAAACCGAAGTCGTAGTTCTGCTGAAGTGCTACAGAGTTCATTATCTCGTCCCACCAGTCGGTGCCCTGTGCGTCTGTAATATTCTCAATGCCATTGTATGTAGGTACGTTGCCGTCGTTGATGTAGCGTGCCTTGAACACCTGCTCATACTCTGCTGCTCCTGCCATGTTTGGCTTGTTGAGAGTCTGCAGACCAACTGTTGCACTGGCAGTAAACTTGGTGCCGCCTTTCTTTCCTTTCTTTGTTGTGATAAGGATTACACCGTTAGAACCGCGTGTACCATAGATAGCTGCAGCCGAAGCATCCTTGAGCACCTGCATGCTCTCGATGTCGTTCTGGTTGAGGAAGTTGATGTTTGTGCCGACAGGCATTCCGTCAACTACATACAGAGGGTCTGAACCGTTGACAGTAGACACACCGCGGATGATTACTCGTGGAGAAGAACCCGGCGAACCGGCATTCTGAATCTGCACACCAGTTACCTGGCCCTGCAGGGCGTTCATAACGTTACCTGTAGAAAGTTTCTCAAGGTCCTCACCCTTAACGGCAGAGATACTGCTGGTGAGGTCGCTCTTCTTAACAGAACCGTAACCGATAACAACCACCTCGTTAAGGTCTGAAGCCATATCCCTTAACGTTACGTTAATCACTTTGCGTCCGTTAACCTTAATAGTCTGTTTCTCGTATCCAATCATCGAGAACTCGAGAGTTGCGTCCGCTTTGGCGTTGATAGTATAGTTTCCGTCCAAATCGGTTATTGCGCCACCTGAGACACCGGCAACCCTGACAGTAACACCGATGAGCGGCAGCTTATCGGAACTTGACGTTACGTTTCCGGTAATTTTTACGTCCTGGGCGCAGACGATTATGGCAAATAGGGATGCCATAATGGATAATAAATATTTTTTCATCTTTGTTGATAATTCTGGTTAATGATTAATTGATTGGGTAAAATCTTGAACGCAGGAGGTGTGTATCGAACTCAAAGCGATATTTGCCCGAAGTCTTCACCGTAACCTTGCTCATGTTGTTTCCTCCGTTGCGTGTGTTATACTCGTTTTCGCCCGAGTCTTCCTCGCCGTCACCCGGATTCTCAAATCTCCAGTATGGCTCCGGCCACCAGCTTGAAGCCGACTTAGGAGTTATTGTAAACTCTATCTCGGTACCTGCTGTAAGATTCATCTCGGCATAGAAGCGATAAGGATTGCTTGCGTCAGGTGTGAGGAGATACGGATCTGATGTAGACCAGTTGCCGACACCGGGCAGTCCTGCTCCGGCAAGACTCAGCTCGTAAGGCTGCTCTATACCATTCTCAGTGAACATCTGTCCCTGCGGGAACGGCTCGTCTGTCGGGGTGTATGTCTTGACGCTGTACTCGCCTGTCTGTATGTTGAAGTCGATTTCATAGTAAGCCACTTCGTTGAGCACGATAGGCTGTGCCACTGAAACATCGTTGGTTATCAGGCCTGTAGTAGGATTAACACCAAACTTGACAGGTGCGAACGCTGTCTTCTGAGGTATGAACCATATCTCGGTTCCAGGTTTCTGGTTGTAGTAACGTGCCACATAATAATACTCCTCGGGATGGTCGATGAGCATAGGAACACCGAAGAGGTCGCTTGTGAGCTGCGATTCGTCTGTAACGTCAGCGAGATACATCTTTGGATAATCGGCTGAAACTGTTACCACGCTCTGCACTACGGTCTTGTTGTCGAACTGGTCGCAGAGGGTTATCGACATGTCGTAAGACTTGTTTGTTCCGGGCAGGTCGTAAACCTTTGACAGTGTGTACTCCTTGACATCGCCTGTAACAATGCTGTCGGCAATGCTCAGGTCAGGAATTGCCACCTTGATATATTCCAGTCCCTTGTTGTCGGTAACTGTATAGTCAAGATGCAGCTGCGGCTTGTCCAAAGGCACTGTTATTGATGACGGGAATGCCACTGTAAACTCTGGAGCGGTGAAGTCGCCGTCAGGAGTGATGAGCATTGTGGTTTCTGACTTGTTGCCCACAACGTCTTCAACCGATACGTTAAGAGTGAGCTTCATGTCTTCTGTCCAATCAGCCGGAGCGTCGTAAGAGTAACTCAAGTCGTAGTTTGTTATAAGAGAATCGTTATAAATCTCCAACAGGTCGATGGTCTTATCGAGATACATGTCGCTGTTCTGCAACGTTATGCTCTTAATACCATCGTTGTCAGTGATTTTACCTTTAATAGTAAACTCAGAACCAATCTCAACCCTGAGATGGTCGGTGTCAAGTGAAATGACAGGCTGGCCGTTGTCTACTGCGGTGAAATCATCTTCATCGCTACACGACTGCAGCGAAAAGCCCGCCAACGCCGCTATTATCCATAGTGGCGCTTGTCTGCGTAACATCTTAATAAATTGTTTCATCTTCATTGTTTAAGGTTTTTTTATGTTATTAACAGTTATTTTCGGCAAAGTGCGGCAAAAGTAATAAAAACAGTGCAGGACAGGATATAAAAATCATTCACCATAGCGTCACAAATACGTCATAAACGATATATATACGCAAAATGAAAGATTTTTAAACGTTTTTATGTTAAATCCGTGCTAACATTTTTTCAGTATGATTTATAACGATTATTCATATTTTTTCATATATTTGCACTATTATTTGTATTAATAAAAATCAATAGAGACAAATATCACCGACATTAGACGCACACATGTTTACTATATATCATGAAAAAGATACACCTGATTACACTATTTCTGATTTTTATATTCAATTTGTCTTATGCCAACATCAGCGTTAAGAATCTGGGAATGGCCAACGGCCTTTCGTGCGACTATGTGTCTGAGATGGCTAAAGACAAATTCGGATTTATATGGGTGGCAACCGAGGAGGGACTCAACCGTTTTGACGGGCTGGGCTTCTTTACATTATATAAAGGTAACCGGGGATACGGCATAACGGGCAACGAACTTAACTGTCTGCTCGACGACACTACCGAACCTATAATGTGGATCGGCACGCAGCGCTCTGGACTTAACGCGTATAACTACATCACGGGCGAGTTTACATATTATCTGCACGACGATAACAATGCCAACAGCATAAGCACCAACGATGTAACCGACCTGAAGAATGCCGCCGACGGAAATATATGGGTGGCAACATATTGGCAGGGCATCAACCTCTTTGACAAAAAGTCGAAGCGGTTTATCCATTATAACACGGGCAACACCAAGGGACTGCCGGACAACAGCGTGTGGTGCGTGCTCGACGACGGCAAAGGCAGACTGTATGTAGGTCATGTGCGGTCGGGACTGTCGGTCATCAACCTGCGAAATCACACGGCTGTAAACTATAGATATATGCCGGGCAAGCCCAACTCTATTTCGGGCAACGACATAAGATGCATCTACCGCGACAGGGCCGGCAGAATATGGATTGGAACAGACCACGGACTCGACCTGTTCAACTCGGAGGACGGAAAGTTCTATCACATGACCGACAACGGCAAGCTTAACTTGAGGGTGTTCGACATAAAGGAACTTTCAGACGGCAAGCTGTGGGTGGCAACCGAACAGGGTGGCATAGCCGTAATCGACTATTACACGCTGGGTTTCGCGTCCGACGGAACGCTGAGCGCGCCTGTTACATATCTTGTAAAGGGCTTCGGACGAATCAGCGGCAACACCGTGCGCAGCATCATCGAAGACAAATACAAGAATATATGGCTCGGCCTTTACGGCGAGGGCGTCGACTTTTTGACATTCAGGCACACGGCGTTCATGCAGATTACCTATACTCCGTTCACCACCCCGTTCAGCCTTACCAACAAGACCGTACTCGGATTGTGCATCGACGACAAGGGCAACATTTATGCCGGCACCAACGGCGAGGGCATCAATGTGTTCAACCCCGAAAAGGAGCGCGTAGGCACCATGCTGTCTGACATAGGCGTAACGGTGCAGGCCGCCTACCGCGACTCACGCGGACGACTGTGGTTCGGAAGTTTCAACAACGGGGCTTATCTGTATGCAGGCGGAAGCATGAGGCACGTCACGGCAATAGGCGTCAACGAAGACGTGAGGGCATTCTTTGAAGACGGCAACGGCCATATGTGGATAAGCACAAGCCATGGTCTGTATGTTACCGACAGCAATGGATCTAAAGCCATAAAACACTATAATGTGCCGGGCAACCTTGTAAGGGCGGCAATGACCGACGCAAGGGGCAACGTATGGGTGGGCACCTTCGGCAACGGACTGCTGCTGTATTCGCCCGGGATGAAACTGATTAAGTCGTTCAAGACCGAAAACGGATTTCCGTCAAACACTGTCAATCAGATTATAGCCGACTCTGACGGAAGTATATGGGTGTGCACCGCTGAAGGACTGGTTCATTTCGGCAAAGGCTCCAGCCGCTACACCGTCTACAACAAGGGCAACAATCTTGACAACACTCATATACGTGCCGCCGTGCAGGACAGACAGGGCAACATCTGGGTTAGCACCAACAAGGGCATAAGCTGCAAGCGCAAGGGCGAGGAGGTGTTCCTTAACTGGAACTACAAGGAAAACATTCCTACGGGCAACTTCACGTCGGGATGCGTTGCCGAGGGCCGCGACGGCACAATATATTTCGGCTCTAACAATGGTCTGTGCTATTTCAACCCAAGGTATGTGCTTGAACCCAAAATATCTCCACAGCCGGCAATAACGCGCCTGACGATATACGACGCCGCCAACAAGCGCGACAGCATTGCGTCGGTGATAGGCATAAGCCACATAACGCTTGACTACACACAGAACACGTTTACCGTGGGATTCAGCTCTCAGGACTTCTCTATTCAGGACAAGGTGGAGTTTTCGTATAAGCTGAAAAGCATGCAGGGCGACTGGGTTACAACTCAGCAGGACGAGGTTACGTTCCACAACGTGCCGCCCGGCAAATACAAACTTCAGCTGCGCAGCCGCCTGCACAACCAGCAATGGAGCAAGCAGATTGCGGAGATTATAGTGGAAATCGACCCGCCGCTGTGGCTCACATGGTGGGCAAAGACTATCTATGCCATCTGCGCCCTTGCCATAGTATGGTTTCTCATACGCCTGTACAACCGCGACATGCGCCTGCGCTATCTTTACGAGGCCGACAAGAAGAATCTCGACAACGAGATGAAGCTCAACAACGAGCGCATGACGTTCTACACCAACATAACTCACGAGCTGCGCACGCCGCTCACGCTGATAATAAGTCCGCTGGAGGAGATTGTCGCCGACAAATCGCTGCGCGACGCTACGAGAAAGAGCATAGAACTGGTACGCAAGAACGCCAAGCGGCTTAACGAACTGGTGGACAAGCTGCTCGAATTCCGCAAGATGGACAGCGGCAACAGGCATCTGCTTGTGGGCCGTGCCAACATCGTGGCCGTTATCAAGGAGATGTGGCGCAAATACAGCGAACTTAACAACAACGACAAGGTGGATATTGTGTTTAACGCCTCGCAGGAGATTATCAACGTGTATTTCGACCGTGAGGTTATAGGCATAATAATAGACAACCTGATATCGAACGCGATAAAATACACCGACAGCGGACGCATCACCATGAGCGTATCGCTCGTCAAGGGCAACGGCAACGAGGATATTCTCGAAATATCGGTTGCCGACACCGGCTACGGAATTTCACCGCAGGCTCTGCCCCATATCTTTGAGCGCTACTATCAGGAGCGCGGCCCTCATCAGGCATCGGGAACGGGCATCGGACTCGCCCTCGTGAAGAATATGGTGGCTCTGCACGAAGGCACCATCGACGTACAGAGCAAGGCGGGCAAGGGCAGCACGTTCACCGTAAAACTCAAAGCCGACAATCAATACGACAAGGCGCAGCGGCGCGACACCACTGAAACAAGCCAGCCCGAGACTGTTACAGAAGACAGCGGCACGGAGGGCAATGACGGCATAAAGCATAAGATTATGCTCATTGTGGAGGACAACCACGATATTTGCCAATACATAGCCGACTCGTTCAGCAACGAGTTCAGCATCGTTACTGCCGAAAACGGAAAAGACGGACTGAAGGCAGCATTCAAGTATGTTCCCGACATCATCATAAGCGACATTATGATGCCCTACATGAGCGGAACAGAGATGTGCAGGCAGCTGAAGACCGACATACGCACCAACCACATACCCATAATACTGCTCACGGCAAAAGGCTCTACAGAGTCGAAGGAGGAGGGCTATGAGTCGGGTGCCGACTCGTTCATAACCAAACCTTTTGTACGTTCGCTCATAGCGAGCCGTGTGGCTAACCTGCTGCGCCAGCGCGAACTGCTCGCACAGGCATACAAGGCACCGGCAGCCGACTGCAGCGCGGAGGACATGAACAAGAAACGGCAGATGCTGCGCAACGCCATGGACAAGGCTGACAGGGATTTTCTTAACAGCATTGACGGGCACATAAAGAAGCGCATCAGCAGCGACAAGATTGACATCAACTATCTGGCTGAATGTATGAACATAAGTGCCAGCACGCTTTACCGCAAGATGAAGTCGCTCACGGGACTGTCTGCCAACGAGTATATACGCAAGTTCAAGATGACTTATGCCGAACATCTGCTGCTCGAAGGCAAATTCACCATCAAGGAAATCGGATTCATGGTGGGCATGAGCACCGTGGCTTACTTCCGCAAATGCTTTAAGGATGAGTTTGGCGAAACGCCGTCTGAATATCTCAAAAGGGTAAAGGGCACTGAATGTAACGACGCCGAGCAGTGACATTTGCCCCCGGCATCGGTACATTAAGGATGTTTCGGCGGCATGCAGTGATAAAGTGATATTATTTTTGTAAAAAACTCATCACTCGTCACATTGGCATGTAACGCTCTGATAATCAGCCGATTATTGTGTGATGAGTTTAATTTCATACTCATCACATAAACACGTTTTAGCTCATAAATGCCTGTTTTGTCCTGATTCAAGTTGACCGAAATGCCGGATGTGATGAGTTCAGAAAGCAACTCATCACACTGCAACGCACTGAATATCAAAAAGTTATATGTAGATGTGACGAGTGACGAGTTATTAACAAAACTATTTTTGTTTTTACCCCAATTGAGATATTAATACAAAAGGTATGCTTTTGCATGATGAAAGATGCCCTTTCGCAGTGCAAAAGCATACCTTTTATAATGTGATTTACCGTGTTTTACGTCAGTGGCTTTCACAATATCTTGCCATCTCGCATGCCGCAAGCAGGAAAGCGCCTACACCGAAGTCGGCTGTCGACTCCGCGCTGACCACCTGTCCTGGTATGGCGCGCTCGCCTATTGGCTGAACATAACCTATGGAACCGTCAGCCTGAAGGGCAACCTCCGACAGATATTTCCAGCCCTTCAGAGCAACTGGAGCGTAAGTCTTGGCATCGAGCATGCCGTTGTTTATGCCCCACAGCAGCGCATAGGTAAAGAATGCGGTGCCGCTTGTCTCACATCCCGGAGCAAAGTCGGCATCGAGCATGCTGCGCGTCCAGTAGCCGCCGTCCTGCTGACATTTTGCCACAGCCTCAGCCATAGCCTTATAGCGGTTGATATATGCCTGACGGTGGGCATTGTCCTCGGGAAGGTCCTGAAGCACCTTGGCAAGCGCTGCCAGCACCCATCCGTTGCCGCGCGCCCAAAAGTCCTTTTTGCCTGAGTTGGTTTTGTGCTTAGGATAGATGTATTTGGCGTCGCGGTAATACAGACGCGAGTCGGCATCGTACATCAAATTGTCGGCATAGGTCCAGTATTCGTAAAGTTTGTCAAGATACAGCGTGTTGCCGGTTATCTTATATAGCTTTGTCATCACCGGCATAACCATATACAGGCCGTCTGCCCACCACCAATAGTCGTTGTTCTTTGTCGACATCTCATACTCCATAACCTGGCGCGCACGGGCTATCTTTGCCTCGTCGGGCTTGGCAGTATAAAGGTCGGCATAAGTCTGAAAACACACCTGCCAGTCGCCGAAGAGCACATAGTCGTCGGTCTCGCCGTAGCTGTATTTCCATTTAGACGGGTCGTTGCCGCGTGCCCCCATCCATTTGTTGTGCTCTGCCCACTTCTCCGAGTAGTCATAGTAAGCCTTGTTTCCGGTGAGTTTCCATGCCTCCATGTTGCCCGTATGGTATGCGGCGTTATGCCAGAATGCCGTACCGGGGTCTGTGTGATTCTTCTGCCAGTGGCTGTTCACCTTGTCTATTGTCTTTATCACCTTGTCGGCCTTGCTCCCTGCCAGCGCAGGCAATGCAGCAGCCAAAAGGACTCCTGCAAATATAAAACGGTTTAGTAATTTCATAATCAATGTTCTTATAGGTTTTGTCTGATATTATGTTATTGTGCGCCGATATGCTTCAGGCGCTTATGTCATTGCGCTATGCCGTTACAGCTTATCGCAGTTTGACGTCAAGCACCGACACCGGCTGCGGCTTCATGTCCGACAGGCGCTCGCCGTCGCCCTGCCCCACCCGCTGCACAAACACGCTGAGCCTGCTGCTGTCTGTCCAAAGACAGGTGTCGAAAGTAGGCTCCCATGCGTCAACCGGGAAATCAGTAAGGTCGGCAACCGATGTCTTGCCGCCGTTGCGGGTGTCAACTTCATACATCGACACGCGACTGCCGCGCTCAACGTCGCGGAAAAGTATGTATGCCTTATGACCGTCGACCAATATGCGCGGACGTGATATGGGTATCATTTTTGTGCCTCCCCCACTGAGCGAGAACGGCGTAGTGCGGTCTGACACGCAGCGGCAGTGCCACTTCTTGCCGTCGTTCCACACCATGCGGTATTGCGGCACGCTGTCGTTACTCTCACGCCAGTAAGTAGAGATATAAGGATGTCCGTCGGCATCGGCTGCCATTCCAGTCTGATTTATCAGTTCCGACTTCTGCGGTATGCGCCATGCGTATTCGGCATTGGTTGCCGTTATCGGCAAAGAATATTTGCTGCCGTCCGACTTCTCCCAAGTTTTACCGCCGTCGCGCGAACGTGCATAGCATATATCATGGTTAGTCTCCATGCCCCATGTCTCACGCCACACCCACGACAGATGTATCGTTCCTTCCTTGTCGGTGCAGAGCTGCCAATAGGCGCTGCGCTTGTCTTCGCCGTCTATGAGCACGTCGTGCAGACGGCTCCACGTGCGGGTCTTAAGGTCGTAACGGTTCATTACGAGATTGCCCCTGCCCGAACGGCCCGACCTGTAGACAAACAGCAGGCTGCCGTCGGCAAGGCGATAAAATTCGGGATAGGTGACGCTCAACTCGTCTATGCCTGTCATAGGCTCAAGCGGCCCCAGTTCGAGCGAACTAGGCGCAACGCTCCGGCAATAGTTGAGCGGCACGTCATGATGATTGAACGCAGCGTGCAGATAGCCGTCGCCGTCGACCATTATGCTTATCACGTTGTGCGCGTCGGCAACATTGCCCTTATACTGCGAACGCCTGACAGTCCATTTGTCTGTTCCAAGGCGGCGTTTGGCTATGGTGAGCCAGCCTTCGGCATCATAATACGAAACATACTGCTGCTTGCCGAAGGTTACTATCGAACTGTTGCGGAACACGGCAGCGTTGACCGACGTGGCACTATATCCCACCCCTACGTCAGAGAGCTTTGTGTCAACGTGAATGTTGTCGGCAGCCGTAACGTAGGCACACCACATCAGCGACGCCGCGGCAACAGCCGTTATATGTCTGATAAGATTCATGTTCTGAGCAAAAATTATTCGTAATACGCGTGGTCTTTAGGAAAGTCCTTGCCCTCCCATGCCTTCTTTGAAGTCCAGTCTTGCGGAGCGTCGGTCCAGAACGGAGCATCGGCAGCGAGACCGAGAGGCAGGAATGCCAGCGAAGCCATATACAGACTGCCGTTGTTGGTGTACCAGTCGGATATGTTTGGCTGACTGCCGTTAAATCCGAGTGTGAGGAATCCGCCCTTGTTGAAGTTGCGGTCGTCGCCGAACATGCGCTTTATAACGGCAGTCATGGCTGCTCTTACCTGTCCTGCGGGCAGTTCCTTCGGCAGCCATCCGCGCCATGAGAGCAGCGCGAGCGGCTGCAGAGTGCCTGTGCGGTAAGTTATTGAGCGGCCGAAAACAGGCAGAGTGCCCTCGGGAGAGACGAATCGCTCAAGAATGACGCCGAAGCGCTGCATACGTTTCAGCGCGCTCTGGAAAGTGCATCCGGGAGCATTCCATATCTTGTTCTTGCCGCCGTCGGTAAACACCTCGAGGCACTCTACGTACATGGGGTGAAGAACATAGCTGCTGTAATAGTCGAAGGCGAAGTCGGGACCGTCGCAATACCAGCCGTCGCCGCCATACCATTCGTTGACCTTGCGCAGGGCTGAAACAATGCGGTAAGTGTCGCTCTGTGCCCCTGCCTTCTTCAAGAAACATTCAACAGTGGCCGAGAACAGCAGCCAGTTGGTGTAAGGAGGGTCTACACGGCGCAGCTGTGTGAACTCTTTTATATAACGCTGCTTTGTTACAGAGTCGAGCGGCACCCACAGGGCATCATATCCGCGGAGAAAGCTCTCTGCAAGATATGCCGCGTCGACAAGAGTCTGACCTTCTTCACGCCACAGCAGATAGTCGGGACTCTCAGGGTCTACGGCGTTGGCATAGCTCTTCAGCGCCCACTCGCGCAACTGCTTGCGCTGACGGCCTTCGGCAGTGTCATCGTCGGGCAGCGAAAGCCACGGAGCAAGACCTGCCATAAGTCGGCCGAAACACTCCATATATGCCACCTTGCGGTTGCGTCCGTCCCATGTCGGACTAAGTTCCAGCTGCATGTTCTTCTGCAGTTCGCCGCGACTCATATTGCTGAGCACCGGCTCTGCCATCTTATAAAGTACTCCACACCAAAATTCTCTGTCAGAAGGTGTTTTCGCCTTGTTGGTTCCGGCGAACACCATGCCCGTTGCCATCATCAGCACCACAAGCATGGTTGACATTCTTTTATTTAGGTTCATAGTGTTAATTTATTTTTGTTATTTCCATGTTATCGTATTAAGCAAAATCCGTCTATATTTATCATCATGACAGGCTCTGAACATATTGCTTTGGCGTCATCTTCATCTTGCGCTTAAACATCTCGCGGAAGTTCTTCACATCGTTGAAGCCGCAGCGATAGCTCACCTTGTCAACATTGACGGCGCCCTCCTTAAACATCTGCACAGCCTTGTAGATTTTGTATTCGTTGATAAACTCGATAAGCGACATGCCTGTCATTGCCTTTATCTTTTTATAAAGAGACGAATGACTCATGGCGAGCTTGTCGGCAAGGAAATCCACGCTAAAATCTTCGTTGGTAAGATTGTCGTCTATTATCTCGCGGCATCTGAGCAGGAATATCTGCTCTTCCTTGTTATACGACTTCTTGTCTACAGCAAGCTGACCAGTAACATCGGCGGCATCCGACTGTGCCACAAGGCGGTCAATACGCATACGCAGATATTTCAGCGATATGGGCTTGGTGACATAAGCGTCAACACCATTGTCGAAAGCCTCAATCATTGCCTCTTCCGAGGTTTTGGCCGTGAATATCACAATCTTTATCAACTGGAGTTTCTTGTCGTTCTTCAGCGTCTTCAGTATCTCCATTCCATCCATATTTGGCAGCATGAGGTCGCAAAGCACTATGTCAGGCAGCATTTTGCGGGCAATATCGAGTCCGGTCTCGCCGTCGTAAGCCTTATATATCTTGAAATCAGCCGACAGACTGCGTTCAAGCAGGTTCACTGTCTCGCGCTCGTCATCAATGATGAGTATCGAGTGCAGCGCAGTAGGATTCTTCGGTATTTCCACTTTAACAGAGCCACTGCCTTTTTCCACGACAGGTTCTTTAATCTGTTCAGGCTCAGCCACATCCACCTTGACCGCCTTCACTGAAACTTTGGCTTCATCGGTGTATTCATCAAGTCTCTTAGGAATATTGAATGTAAAGGCTGCTCCATGTTCCGGCTCGCTCTCAACACGTATCACTCCGCCATGAAGTTCAACGAGCTGTTTTACAAACGACAGTCCTACGCCATCGCCCGCGCTCTGCTTCTGTCCGCGCTCCGTGCGGAAGAAATCTTCAAATACGGCGGTCTGCATCTCCTTCAATATGCCTATGCCGTTGTCCTTGACAGTTATGATAACGTCTTGCGGAGAGTCGCTGACCGTAAGGGTTACACGACCGCCCTCCTTTGTGTACTTGTATGCGTTGGTAATAAGATTTGACATAATAATGTCTAACTTCTCTTTATCAAACCGCGCCATAATGGATGCCTTATGATGCACAAAAGTGAAGGTTATGTCTTTATACTCGCACAAAGCGGTGTAATCGTCGATGTGTTCCCGGCAGAACTTTATCACGTCATCTTTCTCCAACTGCAGCTTTAGCTTGCCCGAATCCATCTTGCGTATGTCGAGCACGCTCGTCACTATGCGGTTGAGCTTCGATGCACTGCGATACATCATCTGAAGATAGGACAAAGGAACGCCGGCTACAGACTTACCCTTACTCATGAGTTCCTCAAGCTGTCCCATAATAAGGAATACAGGAGTGCGCAGTTCATGGGTTACGTTGGTATAGAAATTCAGCTTCGACTCTGAAAGTTTCTTTGTGGCGTCTTTCTCAATCTCGCTGATGCGCATACGCTGCTTTATGTTCTGTGTCTTGATGTAAAAGTAAACAACTCCGGCAACAACAGCCACTATCAGCACGAGCCAGAGAATCATTGCCCACAGAGTGCGCCACCAAGGCGGCGTAACGGTTATTTCCAGCACCGAAGGCTTGCCCCATTTTCCTGTAGCATCAATGCAGCGCACATACAGTTTGTATTTGCCGGGAGGCACATTGGTGTAAGACACCTCGCGACTTGACCCTAAATCGCGCCAATCGGTTTCAAGGCCTTCAAGTCTGCACGAGAAACGTACACTCTCAGGGGTGCGCAGCTCCGGAACAGCAAAACGTACAGTGAAGAAGTTCTCATTGTAGCGAAGTTTTATGTTGTTGTCGCTGCAATATAAATTTATCTTTTCATGCCCTCCGACAAGCAGTCCCAGCTCCATAAAGTCGACGTTAAAGAACATCTTCGACTGCTGTACCTTTGCCGGACTGAAAAACAGCATGCCGTTGATTGTACCAAAATAGACATTGCCGTCATATATCGTAGCCGCCGAATAAGTAAACGTGGTGGGTATATCAGACATTTCGTCGTATCTGACAAACGTTCCCGACTTAGGGTCGTGACAGAACAGTCCGCCGCCGTTAGTGCCTATCCACATGTATCCGCGGCCGTCTTCAACTATTGATGTTACCGAGGAATATGTCAGACCGTCTTCTGTGCCGTATTTCACAAGTTCTCCGGTCTTCAGATCCATAGAATAGAAACCTATGTTCTCGGCAGTAAACCACATACGGCTGCCTTTCTTGTCGACATATACATATTTGATGTTGTCAACAGGCAGACTGAAACGGCCCTTGCCATGATGCGAATAGCGTTCAGCAACCTTCATGGTGCGCTTGTCTATCTTATAGATGCCGTATATATTTGATGACACCCATACATAATGTCCGTGCCCGGTTATGGCACTGAACTTGGCATCGGGAAGTCCGCTTACACGTATATATTTGCGCTTACTTTTATTAAAGACATAAAGTCGCGGACCTGCTACCCACACATTGCCGGCTCCGTCGTCATACAGACACCACACATTGTCCTTGTCGCCACCGACGCCCGGCATTGGCCATGACGTGAATTTACCTGACGAAAGCGAATATTGAACAAGTCCCTTGGTATATACGGCGAGCCACAGATTGTCGGCATCTTTAACCATCGACACAACATTGTCGCCTGCTATCCCGCTGTTATCTGTACTGAGCCTTGTCAAAGAATGCGTCTTGCGGTTATATATGTCAAGTCCGCCACCGTCAAGACCTATATAGATCTTTTCGTCAGCAGGCACTATTGAGGTTACTATATTAAAGCTGAGCTTGCCATTGTCCTTATTGAACAATGTGAACAGACTGCTTTCGCCGGTGTAATGGTTAAGACCGGAACGATAAGTCCCCACCCAAAAGTCGCCAACACGGTCGACAAAAAGAGAATAGACCACATTGCCGCTCATGACGCTTGTAGTAGTGTTATACACATTAACCCTGCCGTTGCGCCACAGCTCTACGCCATGTCCGTCAGTGCCGAACAAGGTGCCTCCCTTGAACGGGATAGCACAAGTAAGGTCTTTTGGCGAATACACCGTGCTGCGTGTTATTGAGTTGCGGCTTACGGTAAATGCTGCCGAGGCAAAGCCAAGTCCGCTGCCTACATAGGCTGTATGGTTATAGGGTATGTATGATATGTTGAGTTTCTCAAGCGGACCGCCAGACTTGTAAGGGCAGAACGCAACCACGCTGCCGCCTGACGTAAGCATGCGTATCCCGTCAGCACAGGCAGCCAACAGCATATCGCCTTCATACCGACAAAGAGAATATGCCCTGAAATTACGTGCAACACGCCTGAACGTGCATATATCGCCACTGCGGTTAGCGTAAAGTCCGCCCGATGCGTCGGCATAGAATGTTCTGCCGGCTACGCTGACAACAGACTGTATGCTCTGAGAAATGCGACTACGGCGTGCGCCTTCTTCATAAAAGCAATGAACAAACTTACCGGTAGAGAACGAATATAAATCCAAACATGAGTTAGTGCCGGCAAATATTCCTGCTTTGTCAACGGCAAGGGCATTGACAAAACTTGACGACAACGAGGTGTCGTCGTCAGGATTGTGTCTGAATGTAGTAAACGTAACACCGTCATAGCGGCACATTCCGTTTGAAGTGCCAAGCCAAATATATCCTCTTGCATCCTGAACTATATCCGTGACAGTATTGTCAGGCAGCCCCATTCTGCTGTCTATCACCCTGAAATATTCGCGTGCGGCAGTCATCGTACAGACCGCTGTCAGCCAAGCGACGACAAACAAGAACTTGAAAATGTCTTTCATAAAAATGTTTTTGCTTTTAGGTGATGATGACAAAGGTAGTCAAAATCATTAAAATATAAGCATGTAATCACTATAAAATATTCAAGAACATTCATAAAGCCGTACTGAGGTGTGTCCAATGTATGGAAACTCACCCCAATACGGACTTTCACGACTTATCATTCTATATTCTATCTGTTTTTCAACAACGAAGTGATGTCCCATTCGTCTGTCCACTTGACCACTGGCACACCGTCGGCAAACGTTATGGGCAGCCATATATAGCGGGCATCGCTCGGATGTTCGGGGCGCCAGATGTCGGCCATGAATACAAAGTTGTCACCGAGCTGAAGCACATACGTACCCTGACCGCCGAAGGTCTTGTCGGCATCGGGACCAACACACGGCGTAGGCAACTGCTCCCACGGTCCAAAGATGCTACTTGCCTTGAACATACGTGCCTTATTGGGTGCCCACCCTGTACATCCGCTGGTTATCATCCAGTAAGTGCCGTTATGCTTGAATATTGCCGGAGCCTCGTTCTGTCCGCCGGGAGCCACCCTCACATAGCGGCCTGTATGGGCAGTATAGTCGTCGGTTAGCTCGGCTATCTGCAATGTCAGGTTCTCTTCCGACGAATAGATGTGGTATGCCTTGCCGTCGTCGTCAACATAAACGGTCTGGTCGCGTGCCATCTGCCCGCCGTCGTAGTCTCTCCATGTAAGCATGCCCTGCTTGATATATTCCATCCATTCGGGTGTCCACCACTGCAGTTCCGGCTTGCGGTTCATCGCCCCGGTGAGCGCTGCCGTGTCAGGATTGGCAAGGTTTACGGGCCATATACCCGGATTGACGCGACCCGAACGCAAGAAGGTGTAAGGGCCTTCGGGCCTGTCGGCCACAGCCACTCCATAGCGGGCGGCGGCATAGCCTTGTCCTTTCAGTTCAAGATGAAACCACATTACATATTTGCCGGTCTTCTTGTTATAAATCACTTTCGGACGTTCCAGTATACATCCGCGCTCAATGTCGCTGCCCTTGGTGTCGCTAACCTTCAGGGCTACGCCGCGGTAAGTCCAGTGTTCAAGGTCTTTCGACGAATAGCACGTTACACCGACCATTGCCGAACTCGTGGTGTCAGCCTTATGCTCGCCAAACCAATAGAAGGTGTCACCACAGCGAAGCACTCCTCCGCCATGGGCATTTATATGTATGCCGCGGTTATCAGGCCATACCGCACCCGGGCGTATGCCGGCCATAGCGAATTGTGTTGATGACAACAACGCAGCAATAAAAGTCATTACCAATAATATTCTCTTCATATAATATATATTTTTATCGTCGTTAATAAATCCATCTTTTCTGTTTAATAACAGCCGGAAACGTGCTGCATCTTATTATTTCACTTTCCTGTAAATCCTTACATAATCAATTTCATACCTCATCGGCATGGCTGAAGCGTCCACCTTTCCGCCATTATCACCGCCTAAAGCAAGGTTGAGCAGCACATACTGCGGCTTTGTGAAGGGATTGGTATGGTTGCCTATTGTGCCGTTTATGGTCTTTGACAATGGAACCGAATTAAGCAGTTCATCATCAAGATAAAGGTTTATGGCTGTTTCGTCCCAGTCCATCCGCCACACATGAAACTTTGATGTCCAGTCTTTGTCCTTCGCAAGGAAATGCGACAAGGGGGTGTGACTGCTGTCCCATTCAGCATCAAACCTGCGATCGCGTCCCCATGCGGCATTGGCCAATAACGAAGGCTCACCGTCAACGGGATAACACTCCATGATGTCTATCTCGCCGCACGACGGCCACTCCATGCCGCTGCCGAGCGTCCATATAGCCGGCCATGCTCCGTCGCCCACAGGTATGCGCGCCCTGACTTCAAGGCGTCCGTAAAGAAAATCTATTTTGCCGGCTGTGTTAAGCGAAGCCGAGGTATATTCAATATATTCTCTATTGCTGCGCCAGTCATTGCTTCCTGCCTCGTATCCGGGATTAGGCTTGCGCTCCCTGCGTGCCTCAATAATGAGCTTGCCGTCAGCCTGCCATGCATTATCAGACTGATACCACTGGTCTTCGTTGTTGCGCACGAAACCATGTTCATAATTCCATACAGCTGTGTCAGGCCGTCCGTCGCGATTGAACTCATCGCTCCACACGAGCTGCCATCCGTCATCACGGCCTGACGCGACTGCATCTGTCTGACATACTAACGGTGAAAGCAATAATGCTAAAACAAATATCTTCATCTTTTTATCTAATTGACTTATACTTACAAACGGCATCATGCCGACTAATATAATTTATCCGCTTTATCTCAATAAGTGTATAAAGTTACGCATGCTGCAATGCCTGTTTGCCACATTCAGAGAAAGAATGCTGCCTGAGCCATTAACAGTTTCAGACAGCCTCCATCAAAGGTTATAATACTAAAAACTAACTTCATTTCGACAGACATCAATATTCAAGAACATCAATGTCTTATTGTCTACATTCAAGCCGTCTGCTTATTTCTCTGCAGGCAGGTCAGGATCTGTAGGCCAATACGGGTTCTGATAGAGCGGGCTCAGTTCAACAGAAGCATGATCGCTTGCAGTGAGCAGGAACTGACGTATAGGCATAGGCTGCAGATAGTGAGCCATGTGCCATGTCAGACCGTTCTTGAAGTCGTTCTGAACCATGTTCCACTCATGCGGACGAACATATTCGCTCAGTTCAGGAGAAGATACAACAGCTGAGGTAGAACCGTCGTTGAGCAAAGTGAAATTACCAACTCCTACGCCGTCGCCATATCCGTCGCCGTCTTTGTCTTCATAATACCAGCTTTCCATCGGAGTGTTATAGAGGTGCATACCCTCAATATGAACAGGTGTGGTGATGAGCTGGTCAAGAGCGCGCCAGCGCTGCAGATCCATCCAACGGAGTCCTTCTGCCATAAGCTCGCAGCGGCGCTCGCGGCGAATGTTGTAAAGCACTTTGTCACTAAGTTTTGCACCGGCTGAATAAGCGCCCCAGTCAGAATTCTCCTGGTTCATGTCAGTAGCATCTATTGTTGTCTGCGGGTCAGCGGCAGCGCCTGTAAATCCGGCAGCCGTGCGCACAGCCTTCCAGTAAGGCAGAATGTCGCCGAGGTTATTTGTAAGCAGATACTGAGCCTCCATATAGTTGAGCAGAGCCTCTGTTGCACGGAACACCTCGCAGGCATTGGTACAAGAACCGTTATCGGCCTCAGCACCGTCAAACATACCACCCTTTCTAAGAGCGTAACCTGTAGGATAGCCATTCTCGGCATCGCCACGTGCTGCCAAGTATGGTTTAGGCTCAACGTCAACTTCGTGGTCGCCTTCGCCAACATTCTTAAACACGTTAACCTGTCCGGGCACCTTCAGGAAGATAGCAAGACGCGGGTCGCGGTTAGTAGCTACGTCGGCAATAGTCTGGTCGCTGTATTTATATTCTGATTTGTAGATAGGCCTTCCGTCAGCCATCAGGAAGTTCTCAACGAAGCCACGTGTAAGACCTATACCATAGTTACCTTTCTGGGTAACAACCTCAATGTCGTTGACAACACCGAGTGAGCGGTTATATTCACGCCACAGCAACACTTCCTTTATGCCAGACATGTTGTTATTGCCCCAAATGCTGAAATAAGGATTCTCAGGATCGGTTGCTGACTGAGGAATCTTTCCTGTGTTTACACGGAGAGAACCCATGTACTTGTCGGCAACTTCCTTGGCTGATTTGGCAGCTATATCGAGGAAGTAGTTTGACTCGGCTTCTACAGAACCTGTAGGATACTGATAATTTGCGTTGTAATCCTTTGCTGCTCCCGGCCATCCCGGTCCGTTTGGAACGAAAGGAGTGCCTGCGAAGTATTTAAGGAAAGTTCCCTCATAGAGGGCAACACGCGACTTAAACAGGGTAACAGCATCGGGAGTGATACGTGTTGTTGCGTATGTTCCCTGCGGCTGCATAAGAGTCAGGGCAGAGTCAAGAGAGTTTACGATGAAACGTGCAACCTCGTTGCGCGGCATACGCTTGCTGGCAGCCACGAGTTCAGCCTCGTCGTCAGGCAGAGCCTGCCACAGGATAGGCAGGTCGCCCCACTTCTGCAACATATCGAAGTAGCAATATGAGCGGAGGAAATACAAGTCGCCAATAAAGTTGTTCAGCTTATTCTGATCGCCCGTAATGGTACCGGCATCTCTTTTCTCAATAATCGTTCTGAGCTGATAGTTGATGTTACGGATGTTTGTCCATGACCAGTTGCCGTTGGTTGTAGAAGTCAGCCACAGGCCTGTGCCATATTTTCCGTCAGGACTCCAGTCTGTCTGGTTATCCGTTTCATTGTCATTTCCGTAAGTACCATAGCTCCAGTTGCCGTGAGTAATCATGACAGTATAGAACCAGTCAACGGCTGCCTGAACCTGAGTCACGTCAGAGAAGTATGTGTCAGGTGTAAGGTACGATGGCGGCTCCTGCTCAAGCCAGTCTGAACATGAGACCATACTTGCTGAAAGTGCAAGAGCTGCTATTAATGATTTATATAGTTTCATAATTCTTTATGTTTTACTTTAAATTCTTTGTTTCCCTTTTTACTTTTATTACAATGTAATGCTCAAGCCGAATGATACGGTTCTTGACAGAGGATAACCGTTGTTAGAGTCATAGCCGAGAAGTTCGGGGTCGAACTGCTTAGGCAGGCTTGTAAGTGTAAAGAGGTTCTCAACTGAGAAGTACAGACGCAGGTTGTTGATACCCCAGTTAGAAGTTAACTTCTGCGGAAGAGTATAACCAATCTGGAAGTTCTTCAGACGCATGTAAGCTGCATTGAGCAGATAACGTGTCTGTGACTGAAGGTTCTTGCCGCCGCCGTTTACACGCGGGAGATATGCGTTAAGGTTCTCAGCCTGATATCCGTTCTGAACAGACCAAGAGTCTTCGTTACGGAAGTAGTCTTCAACGCCTTCAATACCAGCAGCCCACCAGTTGCCGTTAGATGCAAAACCGAACATGAACGGGTTGTCGTTGAGCATATAGTCGCGTTTCATCACGCCCTGGAAAAATGCACGTACATCGAATCCCTTCCAGCTTGCATTGAGGTCGATACCGAAGAAGTAACGCGGAGTAGAGTTACCGATGAGTTTCAGGTCACCATGGTCTGTGATAGTATAGTTACCGCTTGAGATACGGCCGTCGCCATTGACATCTTTATACATGATATCACCAGCAGCCCAGTTGCTTCCCAGCGCGCTCTGGTCAACCTTAGCGATGTGCTGAGCCATTTCCTCGTCGGTCTTTGCAAGTCCTACTGTCTCATAGCCCCATATTTCGTTGATGTAACGTCCTGTGATATATGTGCCGAGGTCGCCAGTCGGGTTGTTCGGGTAGCGTGTAATCTTAGTGCGTGCATCAGAAATATTGAATCCTATGCCGTAGCTCAGACCGTTCTGCAGTCTGTCGCGCCAAGAAACCTGCAACTCCCATCCTGATGTGCGGAGGTCGGTGTTGTTGGTAACAGGAACAGTGGTACCGAGGATGGCAGGAAGCTCAGGAGCGTTACCGACCATGTTCTTTGTGTTACGTATATACCAGTCAGCAGATGCTGTCAGTCGGTTGTTGAATGCTGCCACGTCAATACCTATGTCATAGCTCTCTATTGTTTCCCATGTCAGCAGGGCTGAGATAAGGCCCGGAGTGGTAACAGTATTTGTCAATGCACCGTTCTGCAGCCACTGTCCGGCTGAAGGAGAGTATGTAATGGTAAGGTATGTAGGATACCAGTTGTCGAGGTTGGTGTTACCCAGTGTACCATAAGAAGCACGGAGCTTCAACAGGTTGATGTCTTTCTGCAACGGAGCGAAAAACTTCTCGTTAGCGATGTTCCATCCTACAGATGCTGACGGGAATGTCTTCCACATCTTGTTGCGGCGGAAACGTGAAGTACCGTCGTGACGGAGGTTGAACTCAACGAGATAACGGTCAGCATAGTTGTAGTTAAGACGACCGAAGAAGCCGGCTGTCTGCCACTGGTTGCGCGCACCGTTAGTGCTGGGAACAATCGGGTCACCGTTGCCGCCGAGACCTGTTGTAAGGTCTACCTCAGGTTTAGACGGGTCGATGATACCATTGCGCTGCAGACCGAATACGAGCTGTTTCAGCTGCTCTGCCTGGAAACCTGCCATTATATGGAAGTTGTGTTTCTCGGCAAGTGAGAAGTCATACTCTGTGTAAGCCTGGAAGTTGAGATAGTTCTCTTTCTTGAGATCCTCATGTACGTTTGTCGTACCGTCACCGTAAAGAACCGGGTTGCCGTTTACGTCGTGGTTATAGTCAGCAAAGCTGTCCCAGTGGCGTGTAGATGTATCGGTTCTGTAGTTGAAGTCGATATGAGTTTTCCAGTTCTTTATAGGCTCGATAACAAAGCCGAGCTGGTTGTTCAGCACGTCGCGCTGTGTTGTATCCTTACCGCCTTCAGCCAAATGGAGATAAGGTGAAGGGTTAGAATACCAGTAACCGTTACGGTCAACGGTAGGCAGTGTAGGCCATCCCTGACGTGCAAGGTCCTGATAGAAGTTGTTGGCAAGAGCTGCCGGACGACGATAGTCGGTACGTGTGAAGCGCATAGAATAGTTAACCTTCAGCCATTTGGTAATGTCGGCATTGATTTTTGCCGTACCGGCATAACGGTTGTAGCTATCCTCGTTGATCTTCATGAATCCGTTGTTGTCGAGGTAGTTGAGAGAGAGGTAGAAGTTCACCTTGTCTGTACCGCCGCTCACGCTTGCATTGTGTTCCTGTGCAAATGCTGTGTTCTTGTAGATAACGTCGTAGATATCCTCGTCGTTGATACCGTTTGCGTAGGGCTCGTCCCATGTAACGCCGTTAGAAGAACCTATAGAATAAAGAATCTCACCGTCTTCGGTTATACGTGAGCCGGGGCCGTAAGGCTTGGCAAAGTGATATTTCACGATGTTGTCGATAGTAGACTGCGACCAAACACCACTACCGTTGATACCATCCTGCATCCAGCACATAAAGTCGTAAGAGTTCATCATGTGCTTGTCGCGTATGCGGTTGCTGAAACGGAAACTGTTGTTATAGTTGATGCTTACCTTGCCGCTTCGGCCGCTCTTAGTTGTGATAAGTATTACACCGAACGGAGCACGCGCACCATAGATTGAAGATGCAGCAGCATCCTTGAGCACTGATATTGTCTCGATGTCCTGCGGGTTGATAGTGTTAAGATCACCTTCAGAACCGTCAATCAAGATAAGAGGAGAACCGCTTGAACCCTGTCCGATGGTAGCGGTACCACGGATGTTGATGCTCATGTTGTTCTCAAGAGAACCACCGGTAGAGCTGATTTGCAGACCAGGAACGGCACCCTGCAAAGCCTCAGTTGCGGTACGTACAGGACGAGCCTCAAACTGCTCGCTGTCTACAACAGATACAGCACCGGTCAAGTTGGCCTTTTTCTGTACGCCGAAACCAACAACTACAACCTCGCTCAATGCCTTAGAGTCCTCAGACATTGTGATGGTGAGCGGAGTTCCGGCTCTAAAATTTGCTATGGCTGTCTTGTAACCGATGCAGGTTACAGTAACCTTGCCGCTTGAAACACCGCTGATAGAGAAGTTACCGTCGATATCGGTTACAGCACCCTTGTTGTCGGCACCGTCAACTTTAACGGTTGCTCCGATAACAGGCTGACCTGTATCATCAAGAACCTTACCCTTCAGCACACCTACTTGTGCAACGGCATTAACGCCGTCTGTGCCAGCCCAGGCTTCGGGCGGACAAAATGTAAAGCTCGCGCCAAGCAATGCTGTGCATAGGGCGGCACGCCTTAACATTAACTTAAATTGTTGATTTCTGTCCATGTAGTACTTATTTATTATTTAAGGTATTTTTTCATTTGGCATGAAAAAGTTTTCATTTGCAAATTTCAGTTTATGTGCTTAAAAGCAATCAACTAATTCATGTTTTTCACGTTTAAAAATATTTTATGATTTATTTTTTATATTTTTCGATTGCAAAGATATTGTAAAATAATGTAAAATAGGGGGGGTAATTCGTAAAAAAAAAGGTATTTTTAAGAAAAAGTGCCATTTTTAATACCTAAAAGTACCATTTTTCGGTATTAATACAGCTGAAAATAAGAATTTAACATTTACAAGATGTAACAATATTAATAAGATTCTTACATTTTTTGATATACGATATTTAACAGAAAACCATAATTAAAACAATATTTAAAACTTTGCTCTATAAAGTCAAAAGCTCAAAAAGCCGTCTTAAATGTTAACCAATGTAAACAGATTAAATTGACAAATGAATATCCACAGGTTGAACAAGAGAGTATGTACGGCAGGGGAAAAACAATGCGGACAGACGTCCGCGTTCACCGCGAGGCATCTGTCCGCACAAGTTATCTTTATGTGGCGGCTATGCGCCACATGTATATAAAAAGTGTTGATTTATTTCAAAGGTTTCAGCACGAAGGTGAATTCCTTGTCGCCATACTCAACACGGTATTTTGGCAGGGCAAATCCGTTCATGCTCCAGCTGTCTACACCTCCCACACCGGTCTGTGCCATGTCGATGATGAGGTTGGTAAACTTCGACTTGGGCACCTGCGGGCTGTGGCGCTGCTCTTTGTCGTCGCCGTCGTCGAGGTCTTCGATGTTATAGTGAAGTGCTGAAGCCGAGAAGAGTCCGGCGTTGCTTACTTCAAGACCGAATCCGTTGGCGTCGGTCTGTCTCCACCAGCGCAGGTCGCTCTTGGTGCCGTTCTCCTGCGGACGGATATACGGGAAGAACTGCTCGTCGGCTGTCTGGCTATATATGCCTACATTCTGCGATTCCTTGCGGTCGGCATAGTTCTCTATAGGTCCACGGCCGTAGAACGTGCTGCGGTCAATGCCGTAAGGCATCTGCATCAGCATGCCGAAGCGGAACATCGTGGGCACCTTCTCGCCTTCAGTTGCATCCATCTTCTCTGTTATCTTCATACTTCCGTCGGCAGATATGGCATAAGTAAGAGTGAGCGTTGCCTTAACGGCAGGCATGTCGTATTTTGCAACTACAACGGCAGGGCATTTCTCATCGGCACCCTCAACCTTCTTGCCTTTCTCTACGGTGAGCGATGTGAGCTTCATCTCAGGATTGTTCCACACCTTAGCCTTGCGGTTCATGCCTGCACCCATGTCGTTGTCGGTAACGGCACGCCAGAAGTTGGGCTTCAG
>HF992575.1 GCA_000436695.1 Prevotella sp. CAG:1185
CCTTTCCCATTTTTTGCAAGACCGGCAAACACCTTGTTGAAATGTCTTCTGATGTTATGGCACACAGGAATCATTGTACTGTCTACGAAAGTAATGCCGGAACACCTTCCGAAAGAATATATGCACATGAACAGCATAAGTTCATAGAACACGCGTGGCATAAGCTCAACAAAGCGATTATAAGAAACTGCCTGCGGAAAATAACTTCTTAGCTGGCCCAGGATACAGTTGAGATAATATTCCTTGAAGTTGCGGTAAGTACCAAAATGATAGCATACAAGTATGGTTTTTATCTCGCTTTCTGACATGCGGCCCTTACGGTTCCTGTGCCTTATGCCATCATTACATGGTGATGTCAAATGCAGATTTTTTGAAAGTTCGACACTCAAATTCTTCTCAAATTCATCGATAATACAGAAAATTTCTGTAACTTTGTCCTTGGTAATCATCGCTAATATTATTTGTAACTATTTGATTTTCACCTATAAAGATACAAAATATTTGCGAGATTACCAATTTTTATGGGTGTTTTTTTATCCCGAACTCGCGTAATATTGGATTGTTATATACCTAAGATTACTTATTTTGAAGTTTACAATCTTGATTAGACATACCAACTCTTTTTTCAATAAAATATAAAGGTCTCCTTTTGGTTTCTATATAGATTTTGCCTATATATTCTCCTGTCACTCCGCATGCAATTAAGATACATCCGCCAATAAACCAAACAGATATAAGAAGTGACGTCCAACCCTGTATTGCCTCTTCATCAAAATATGATACTAAAGCATAAATAATAACAGCAATGGATATAAGAATAAATACAAATCCTAAATAAGTGATATAATGTAATGGCTTGATTGAAAAAGATGTTATTCCATCAAGTGCAAAACTTATCATTTTCTTTAAAGGGTATTTTGATACCCCTGCCATTCTTTCACGCCTGTCATAATATACAATATCTGAAGGATATCCTAATGACGCAACCATTCCACGAAGAAACAGATTACGTTCAGGATATTCCATCAAAGATTTTAACGCCCTACGGCTCATTAATCTGAAGTCTGCGTGATTATATATTATCTTACCACCTAAACGGTTCATAAGTCTATAAAACATCAGAGCTGTATTACGCTTGAAAAAAGTATCTGTCTTACGTTCACGCCGAACTCCATATACGATATCTGCACCATTATTGAAACTTTTGACCATATCAAAAATAGCGTTTACATCATCCTGAAGGTCAGCATCAATGGATATTGCCGCATCTGCATTATCTGCAGCCCATTCAAGTCCGGCAGTAAGGGCAAACTGATGCCCTGAATTCCTAGAAAGTTTTAAGCCACAAACCTTAGAATTTTCAGAAGCATATTGTTCTATAAGGCTCCATGTCCGGTCACGACTTCCATCATCAACATACAAGATGCGTCCAGAACTTATACTTTTATCCTCTTCCATCCGTTTAATCACGGCTGTCAGTTGGCGCGTTGTCTCAGGCAACATCTCTTCTTCATTATAACATGGTACAACTATTAAAAGGTTCATTTGCTATATATTTATATTTCATTTTTTATTCAACCAATTTTATTTAATTTGCTTGTTTAGCAAATCTATAGAGATGTAACCATTTCTTGTCATCACAACTGCGATGGTTGAAATTATAGACTTCTTCAACATTATATGATGTATAGGTCTTTTTAAATGTATCAATATCATCATTACCTGCGATGAGATAACCTGACGATGGATTAAAGCAGTCAAAGGGAACTACACGGTCACCAAGATAAAAATTAATAGTAAACGGATGCATGCGATCTCCTACAACAATGTCTGTCCGATATGAATAAAGGCGCCCTTCCGGAACTATTTCTTTTATCTTCATTGCAACTTCATAATCAGACTTAGAACTTAACACAATAGGCTGATAAAAACCATCAAGCGAAATAAATAATCCCCAAACAATGCCTAACATTGAAAAAATCAATTTATTAGGACTCTGATTTTTTATGCGCCAGAATATAAATGAAGCTATAAGTGGTACCGCTATTAATATTATGGATAAAATATTCAATTCCTTAGTCTCAAGAGCCCTCAACATATTTATGTTTTCGGATGCATGTTTACCTGAAAATATTGTTTCCGGTATCAGGCCAACCCTTACTGCAATAAAACAAAGAATAAGCAAAATTGTCAATCCTGACATTATGTTTCCAAATGTTTTTAATACAGCACTATGTTTTTTTGCCAAATACATTATATATTCAGCAAGGAAAAATGCAATAAACGGATATATTGGCAATAAATATACGCTTCGCTTGCTTTTGGGAATACAATAAAAGACAAAAATTATAACTATACTCAAAAGTGAAAACAAATGAGCAGAATCCATAGATGTAATGCGATTACGCAGTCTTGTCCACCAATGATCCATCTTTATATTCAGTGATTTGTATTTAATCGCAAATAGAGAAATGAGAACAAGAAGTGTATACGGAACATACCCTGCAATTACAGTTATGACATTATAATAAGCCGGGTTTTCGTGTGAGGAGTAGGACATCTTTCCTAGGAAACGTAATACATTCTCCTCATAAACCAACTCTAAAAATTTATCGCCACCTTGACGATAAGCGGCTATATACCAAAAAGCTGGAATTATACATGCTGATATTCCTATCAGAATAAATAATCCTATTAATTTTAAAGGTTTTGTTCCACGAATAAGCAAATATACAAATTCGACGAGACAGGGCAACAATATTCCAACCGGTCCTTTTGTAAGAAAAGCACCACTAAGAGCTAAAACGCCAAAGACAGGAAAGCCTTTCATGCCTTTCTCACCCCACTTATGCAACTGATATAGGGCTATTACCATAAGTGCGCTCAGCAGCATATCAACACGACATGACGTTCCGGCACGATGAACTTCAAAACAAGTAAGAGTAATAATTCCTGCAATAAATGCAGTTGTAGCATCTTTACGTTTTGTAAAGAATACATATCCAACAGCAATCATTGCGATTAAAGCTAAGGAAGACGGCAGACGAGACGTAAATGGCGTCACCTCACCATAAATGTATGATATTGCCGCGATACACCAATGCAGAAAAGGTGGCTTATAGGCTATATCGATACCATTATTTACCGGTAATATCCAATTACCGTATTTAAGCATTGACAATGAAACTATTGCTTCACGTGGTTCACCACGAGTATTAAACAATGAAAGACCTATAAATGAAATGAGTGATATAACACATATCGCCACAAGGATCAACAATAATTTTTTTTCTTTATTATTCATAATTTTCCATGTTTAGGCATAACTTACCATTTCATGTTAGTTAGAATGACATAAAAAAGCAATGCTAGCCAATAATCTTTAACATCCTGCAAATTTAAGAATAAAACTCTTTCTATGGATATTTTATACAAAATATATTATAAAATATTTAATGAGAAACCATTCATTAATGAGTTTGTAAAAACAAAATATTATATAAGACTACACCTAAATCTCACTTAATTGTGATTTATAAACTCGTGAATGCTTCCAAAGAACATACCTAAATACAACTATTCTAGTAATATATGCAATAACAATTCCAATAATTAATCCAAGAATACCACCACAAACAACATCACCAAAATAGTGAACACCTAAATATATTCTAGAATAACTTACAATAATTGCCCATAAAAATAAGAACATGGCCATTTTTCTATTCCTCATTTCTAAAGAGAGGAATGCAGCAACTCCAAATGTATTTGCAGCATGGCTTGAAACAAAGCCATAACGTCCTCCTTTATAGCCATAGACATAATGTAAGAAATCGCTAACACCTTCAGTATGTGACGGACGTAGTCTACAGACATAAGGTTTTATGAATGATGAAGAAATCTGATCACATAATGTAATGACAATCGTCAAGCCCAATATAATAACAATATATTTTCTTAACTTTGATTTTCTGTTCCAAAACAATGCTATTATTGACAACACGAATATTGAGCATGTGATTCTAGATGACATTGCATACAATATCGCATCCAATACTGTACCTCCGTTAAAATTTAGTGCTATCGTTATTTGCCTATCTACCGCATCCAAAATGCCAAATATTGGATATAAATATCCTGGAATTATACAAAAAATAATGATAATAGCAGAAACGGCAGAAATCAAAATAGTCCTCTTCATCTGTTTTTTGTGCAAAAATAGCAGGAAAATTTGAAGACATTTTGTAGATTTTAGAACATTTATGTTAAATATTACTTTTTTTATATTCTAATACTCAAAACATAGCATTGTATGTAAATAAATAATCTCTATAAACCTTAATACAGTGCTTACAAAACCATAATCACAACAACATAAAATTAGAAAATACTAAAAAGTAACTATAAAATTATTTTTTCCGTCTGCATATTTATATTCGATTATCCACTTGTGATAATCACATATTGCTTTGACTATAGCAAGGCCCAGGCCATTTCCTTTAATATTATGTATAGGACGACAGAATCTGTTAAACAACATTTTCTCATCAAGATTGATTTTATCTGAAGTGTTTGATATTACCATTTTATTTTGATCAACAGTAATAACTATTTCGCCATTAACCCTATTATGTTTTAATGCATTTACTCATTAGTGTCCAATAAAAATGGACGAGTTA
>HF992576.1 GCA_000436695.1 Prevotella sp. CAG:1185
GCACCGGCTCAGCCGGTTTCTTTTCTACAGGCTGCTGTGCCTTCTTATCGTTGCTCTGGGCAGGAGCCTCAGCCTTTACCGGCTCTTTAACTTCAGCCTTAGGCTGCTCGGGCTTTGCTGTCTCGGCAGGCTTTGCAGGCGCCGGAGCCGGTTTCGGAGCCGGTTTCTTGCCTATGCTGTCGAGGTCGATTTTTCCCAGAGGTGTGTATTTCTGTGTTCTGATATTTCTTACAGTGCTGTCTGATTTCTGCTCTCTGTTGTTGTCAGACTGGCGTTTTTTGTCCTTCGGATGCTTCAGCAGCAGCTTTTCGGCCTGGTTTCTCACCTCTTTGTCTGACTTGAACGCCTCAACGAGGGCATTATACTGACTGTCGCTGAGCTTGAAGCTCAGTTCTTCTTTAACCTCTCCGAGGTCACTTCTTTTTTTCAGGAACTCAACTGCGGTCTGGAGTCCTATATTCAATTCACGTATTGCTTTATTTAATCTTATGCTCATTTTCTTAATTAGTAATTGGCTGTTGCCGAAATTTGTTTAATAATTCATAATTCGTAAAATACCCCAAGAATGTATAATTCATAATTGGCATGATGGTCAGACGGGCGCACGCGGCGCCCATCCGGCGGCCAGAGCCTCATAATGCCAACCCAGCAGCCCGAAGGCCTGATCATGAATTATGCATTATGAATTATGAACTACTTAATTTCCTTCAAACTCGGCTCTGAGTATCTTCAGCACGTTGTCAACGGTCTCTTCCTCAAGGTCGGCTTTCTCAACAAGCATCTCGCGCGGAGCGTTGAGCACAGCCTTCGCAGTGTCGAGACCAATGCCCTTGATCGAGTCGATAATCCACTGGTCGATCTCGTCAGAGAACTCATCGAGATAGATATCCTCGTCGACCTCGCTTTCGTCGAGCTCGCGGAATACGTCGATTGTATATTCAGTAAGCATGCTGGCAAGCTTGATGTTCATACCGCCGCGGCCGATAGCCAGAGACACTTCTTCAGGACGGAGATAAACCTCTGCCTTCTTGTTCTCCTCGTCTACGTTGATGCTTGAAATCTTTGCTGGACTGAGCGCACGCTGTATGAAGAGCTTGATGTTTGCGGTGTAGTTAACAACGTCGATGTTCTCGTTGCACAGCTCGCGTACAATGCCGTGAACGCGGCTACCCTTAACGCCGACACAGGCTCCAACCGGGTCTATACGGTCGTCGTAGCTCTCAACGGCAATCTTGGCTCTCTCGCCCGGCATGCGGGCAATGCGCTTGATGGTTATAAGTCCGTCGGCAATCTCGGGCACTTCAGCCTCAAGCAGACGCTCAAGGAACATGTTGCTTGTGCGCGAAAGGATAATCTTCGGGTTGTTGTTGTCGTTGTTAACCTCCTTAATCACGGCGCGAACTGTCTCGCCCTTGCGGTAAACATCGTGAGGTATCTGCTCCGACTTGGGCAGGATAAGTTCGTTGTTCTCGTCGTCAACGAGCAGCACCTCGCGCTTCCACACCTGATAAACCTCGCCGGCGATAACCTGGCCCACGCGGTCTTTATACTTGTTGTAGAGGCTGTCGTGCTCAAGCTCAAGCACCTTTGAAGCCAATGTCTGGCGGAGATTAAGTATGGCGCGGCGGCCAAACTTGCTGAAGTCAACCTTCTCGCTCACTTCCTCGCCCACCTCATAGTCGGGCTCTATCTTCTTTGCGTCGCTGAGCGCTATCTCCTTGTTCTGGTCTTTCACCTCTCCGTCGGCCACAACGATGCGGTTACGGTAAATCTCGAAGTCGCCTTTGTCGGGGTTGACAATAACGTCAAAGTTCTCATCGCTGCCGAAAATCTTGGCGATGACGTTGCGGAAACTCTCTTCCAGCACGCTCATAAGAGTGGTGCGGTCGATGTTCTTGGTATCCTTAAACTCTTTGAAGGTGTCAACCATGCTCACGGTTTCTTCTTCTTTCTTTCTTGCTACCATAGCTGTCTGTATATTTTTATTTTATTATTATCGTCACAAACGGCGGCGCTGCCGCCACAGGCTCACGTCTTGCCCACAATAAACGGGAGCTACAAAACTATTTGAAGTTAATCAGATATTTTGTGTATTTCACGCTGTCCATGCTGAACTCATGGTCTACGTCTGTCAGCACGGGGCGCTTTGAGCCTTCTTTCTTTACCTTCTCGCTTACCGTAACGGTGAAGTTGCGTCCGTCAACGGCCTTGAGCACGCCACGGAATTTCTTGCCGTCGGCGTCGAGAACCTCAACTTCCTTTCCGACAAAATTGACATACTGCTGCGGCACTTTAAATGGCTGGCCCAGTCCGGCGCTGCCCACCTCAAGCTCATAATCTTCTTCATCTCGGCTCAAATGGTCCTCAATGAAGCGGCTGAGCTGCACACAGTCTTCAATCCACACACCGTCGGCATGGTCAATTTCAACTACAATCTTGTCGTCTTGGCTAATTTCGATGTCTACCAGGAAATACTCCTTGTCCTTAAGCCACTCGTCAACTAAATTTTTTACTACGTTTTTGTCTATCATAAACGGGTATTTAAAATAAAATGAGGGACTTCGTAAAGCCCCTCATTCCACTGAACGCTGCAAAATTAGCAATAAAATCGCAGGTTAGCAAATATTTTTCTGTTTTTATGCAGTCTGTAACACAATATTTATAAAGAAATTCACTTCAGAACCGTCTTTTATGCCTTACAATGCCTCAAAAGGCATGACAAAGCAAACATACACAACAACAGGACATGCAACGGAACACGATGCTATCAGTCAGCGCATACAGCCGGAATGAGCCATAACCGGGACGACAGCCTGAACAAGATAATTTAACCTGACGAAACTTATATGAATGAAAGAAAAAATCTATAGCTTTACAAAAGGGCCGACGCTATGTGAAATACTGTTAATTATGTTAATTAAGAATAGTTAAAATGAGAATATTGCATATTCAATTACATTTCATACGTAAAAATGCACAAATTCAGCATTTTTGTATAATGCTATATATCAGCAACTTATACGCAGACGCATGACAAGAGACAACTGAGCAGCAGCAGAAACATAGTCTTTCGGCTTACAAAAGGCCACATTCCGGGATGTAAAAGGCAGTGTTTTGCAGTGTAATACGATACCTTTTGCAACATAAAAGGCCACGAACGGGAAGACAACTAACTGAAAAGCGAATAAAAACCAATGAAATAGAGCTGAAAGAGTTAAATGCTTTAACACTATAATTCTATTTTATATAAAAATTGAATTGTTAATTATTTTTCTCACAATGTTAAAAATCACGGGATTGTGACATATTAGTCATGTATTGACACAAGCACGACAACGGATGCAGAAGGAAACAAATTTCACCTTAAATATATATAGAACAAGCAACCGACAATAAATCTTGACGAAGATATGATACCACGCAAAACAGATAAAGACAAAGACCGAAGCCTCAACATGCAATTAGCGCAATAATCAGCAATGGCATATATGTATTTGAGAATAAACCGATTGTGGACGGAACACGGTCATTTGCTTATTTAGAATGATTTAAAAATAAGCCGGCGCTTATCCGCGGCTCATGACGTGCAACGGCATGACTAATGCATGAACGATAGTGTTAACGACTAAAAAACACATGACAGAATACTAATTTTTGAGCAAAAAACTATCTTTTTTGATATTATGCCGTCTTTTTTACGGCTTTTTCTTTTTCTAAATGAAAAAAGGTCTATATTTGCAAATGATAAAATGAACCTAATATAAGGAAAAACATAAAGCCTTTAGGAATTAAAAATCAAGCTGTCATAGAGAAATTTCACTTAAGTTTTGAAAAACTACTGCAAACTTTATATGTGATTTTTTTCATATTTGAACATTTAGTCTTAACCTATTAAAACAATAATTCGCGGAGCGCTAAATATATGTTCGGGCACATCTTGACACGACGACAAAAAGTGTCGCTACAACCGGACATAGGATTACTTTGTCATTTACATTTAACATCAGAAATAAGAATATGGGAAAAAACATGAAGCATTATTCAGGCAAAGCCCTGACAAAAACTTCTGTCATTTTCGGCTTGTCAGCCCTCTTGTGCATACCCGCCTGCGGATATGCTGAGAATGCCGACGCCAAAGAAATGGCGGTACAGGTGGTTCAGCAGAGCCGCGTGGTGAAGGGTAATATCACTGACGAAACTGGCGAACCGCTCATCGGGGTTACAGTCAGACTGAAAGGCAGCAAAGCAGCAGCCGTAACCGACGTAAACGGCAACTTCTCGATTGCCGCAAATGCGGGCGACCAGCTTGAGATAAGCTACATCGGCTATGCCACACAGACAGTAAGAGCAAGCTCTACATCGCTGCAGATTAAGATGGAGCCTGACTCGGCTACTGAACTCGACGACGTAGTGGTTGTAGGTTACGGTACGATGAAAAGGCGCGACCTTACCGGTGCAGTAACTTCTGTAAAGGCAGAAGACATAACCCTCACACCATCGTCTAACCCAGTGGAGGCATTGCAGGGCAAAGTGGCCGGACTCGACATCACCAAGTCGAGCGGACAGGCCGGTGCTTCAATAAGTATGCAGCTGCGCGGTACGCGCTCGTTTACCGCAAGCGGCGACCCGACCGTGATAATCGACGGTATGCCGGGCAACCTCAGCACAATCAACGCCAACGACATTGAGAGCATTGAGGTGCTCAAGGACGCATCGTCTACTGCCGTTTATGGTTCGGCAGGTGCCAACGGTGTAATCATCGTTACGACAAAGAGCGGAAAGGAAGGCAAGGCTAAAGTGAACTTCAACGCATACGTGGGTATCAACGGATGGTCGGAAGTGCCAAAAGTGTACGACGGACCGGGCTACTTCAACATGCGCAAGCAGGCACAGATTGAGTCGGGCGGATATATCGACGACGCAAGCGTGCTGGGCAACACCAACGCATGGGACGCATATCAGAAAGGACAATTTATCGACTGGGCCGACGCTCTGCTCAAGACGGGCGTAATACAGAACTACTCTATATCGGTCAGCGGCGGAACAGAGAAGACAAAGGCTTACATGTCGCTCAACTATACCGACGAGCAGGGACAGTATGAGAACGACGACTACAAGGTTTATTCTACAAACATTCGCGTTGACCACGAGCTGAAGAAATGGCTCGCCATCGGTGTGAACATGCAGGGAAGCTATGTCTACAAGAACACCGCATACGCAAAACTTGACCGCGCACTGCAGGCAAGTCCTATAGGCGCACTGTATGACGAAGACGGCAACGCCAACGTTGAGACCGTTCCAGGCAGCGGCACGGTGAGCCTGCTGGTAAACAACAAGGGCAACTACCGCAACAACAATCAGATTACGCGTGTTTATCTCAATCCGTATATCCGCATAACACCGCTGAAGGGACTCACATTTGAGAGCCGCCTCAACGCTTCGCTCACGTTCAACAAGAGCAACAAGTTCGACGGTATCGGTTCTTACAACTATTATTTCAACAACGGAGCAGGCGCAACGGGCACCAACTCGGGAGTATACGCATCGGTTGAGCAGACTAACGGATACAACTACAAGTGGGAGAATATTCTTACTTATAACTTCCAGATAAACAAAGACCACGACTTCACGCTGACCGGCGTAACGTCATGGAACCACAACCGTCAGGAGTACACCTACTCTTATGCCGACAATCTGACAACTAACACTTATCAGTGGCACAACCTGGGAGCAGGACAGAACCAGAAGGTTAACTCTACTTACCTGATGTCAAAGGGAATGGGTCTTGTCGGACGTGTCAACTACTCTTACAAAGGCAAGTATCTCGCATCAGCATCAGTAAGATACGACGGTTCTTCACGCCTGGCAGAAGGCAACCAATGGGATGTGTTCCCCGCATTCTCACTCGGATGGCGCATCTCTGAAGAGAAATTCATGGAGGGCACACGCAGCTGGCTCGACAACTTGAAGATCAGAGGCGGATACGGTGTTACAGGTACTGCTGCCATCGACGAGTATTCAAGTCTATCTGTGCTTGAGCAGGGCTACTACGGACTGGGCGGAACAAAGCTTCCTGCATATCACTTCAGCCAAAACGTTGCCAACCTCAACCTTGGATGGGAGAAATCAAAGAACACCAACATCGGTCTTGACGCAAGCTTCCTGAACGGACGCATCGACATGGCTCTCGACTGGTATTTCACCAAAACAGAGGACGTAATCTGGCAGAAGGCGCTGCCTATAACCAACGGCGGATACAACTCTTCAGAGTATTACATGACAAACATGAACATCTGTGAGACCGAGACATCGGGTCTGGAGCTTGCGCTCAACACCCGCAACATCGTTACAAAGGACTTCACATGGACATCTAACCTCACATTCACTTACAACAAGGAAAAGATAACCAAGCTGGCTACTCCCGACGCAGAATATGTAACCAACGGCGACAACGGTCTGGTGCTGATGAAGGGCGAAGCCATTAACTCATGGTATCACTATAAACTTAACGGTGTGTGGAAAACTTCTGAGGCTGCCGACGCTGCTGTGTTCGGAGCAAAGCCGGGCGACATCAAGATTGACGTGCCGGGAATGATTCACAACGGCGAAGGCTCTTACTCTAAATGGGTTGAGCGTGAGAACGCAGAGACTGGCGAGATTGAGCGCGTGCTTGAGACTTACACTGCCGACAATCCTTACGTTGTAAGCAGCAACGACTATCAGGTGCTCGGACATAAGAACCCTGACTGGACAATGGGATTCAAGAACACGTTCACATACAAGAACTTCGACCTGAGCATTTATCTCTATTGGCGCTGGGGACAGACAATCAAGTATGACATGCTTGCAAACTACGATCCGACCGGTTCGAAGAACTTCCCGACATACTTTGACTATTGGACACAGGAGACAGGCGACCAGGATCACTACTTCCCTGCCCTCAACTCATCACGCGACATAACCACTTACACCGGATATTACGCTCTGTCTTATGTTGACGGTTCGTTCTTCAAGATAAAGAACATCACCCTGGGCTACACTCTGCCTAAGAAATGGGCTAAGTCGGCAGGCATTGAGAACTTCCGCGTTTACGCTACAATAACCAATCCGCTCGTAATACAGAAGAGCAGCTTGCTGAAGAACTACGACCCTGAAATGGACGGAAGCATAGACTATCCGCTGACAAAGCAGTTTGTGTTCGGAGTAAACCTCACATTCTAAAGTGATACAGGGACAGACAAAAGACAATTTAATGTTGTTATAAATAAAAATGAAGATTAAATTTATGAAGACAAGATTATTATATACGGCGATTATTGCCGGCACGCTGAGCCTCGCTTCCTGTGAGCTCGACGAATACAACCCCACCGGCGGCGACGCTACAATAGAGTCGTTCGACGCATGGCAGGGACTTGAAACTTACTGCTACTCGCCTCTGGCAGAACAGCTCTACAGCGTCTACGACTTCATGTCTGTAGCTGAGGGCGGAACAGATATGTGGCTCACCCCTGGCGGAAACCCAGACTATGCAAAGCAGCTCATATATTACGACGGACTGACAACAAACACCAACGGAACCAACAAGGTGTTTAAGCAGGCCTACTCGTGCATCGCGTCGTGCAATGCTGTTATCAACAACGCCGACAACGTGAAGGGCATAACCGACTATGACAAAAAGATTTTGACGGCAGAGGCAAAGACTCTGAGAGCTTTCTACAACTTGCTGCTCGTAACTTACTATGGTCCTGTAACTCTGAGCCAGGAAGACATCAGCAAGGGTGAAACCAACGTAAGACCAGTGCGCAACACTGTTGAAGAATTCTATACGTCTATCATCAACGACCTTACAGAGGCTTCTAAAGATCTTGAAGTACAGCCTTACGGCGGCAACTACGCAAGAGTATGCAAGAAGACGGCTCTCGGACTGCTTGCACGTGCCTATGCACAGGGCGCAGGCGAAGGTCTGAGCGAGAACGGCGTAAGCTACTGGCAGAGAGCAAAAGATGTGGCAGAAGACATCATCAACAATGCTTCTGCATACAACGTATATCTCTATCCCGATGTATCTGACCTTTGGGCACAGGCCAACAACCGCAACAACCCTGAGGCTCTGTTCATTGTATCGGGACGCGACGCCAACGACGAGTCGTACAACTATGTAAACTGCAACAACAACCTGTTTACATACACCATCTGTAACCCTTACAAGTGCAGCGACATCTACACACGCGCGGACAACACCAACTATTATCTTGGCCGCACCAACAACAATACGCTCGCACCTACAAAGTACACTCTCAACGTGTTCGACCCGTCATGGGACAAGCGCTATGAGAATACTTTCCTTACAGCCTTCGGACTCTTCTCCATGGTTGATGCCGGATGGGTTGGCCCGTACAATGCATGCCGCGTAAGAATAACCAAGAACCTTACAGAGAAATACGGCATGGGAGAGCAATACATAGGACAATATATCTATCCTTATGTAGACATGGCAACATCAACATCTGCCTATGGCGGCAACCAGTATTATCCCACAGGAGTATGGGCTAAGGGCGACCACAGCGGCGACACAAAGAATCTTATCAAGGACGTTAAGAACGTTTACGTGGTTGACTATCCTGTTGCAGAAGACGACGACCGCTTTGCCATTGTCCTCTCAAGAGAATACAAGACTCTTGAAGACAAGGCACGGAGCAGATACTGCACAATAAACATCGACGACCTGTTCGACGGCGACCAGTATAAGACAGCACAGTTTGACGGCACCAACTCTTATCAGCTCTATCCGTCACTCATCAAATACGACTGGTGCTACAACGGCGTAGTGGGCAACCACATGCAGCGCCGCAACGGCGACATGATGGTTATGCGCACCGCTGAGGTTTACCTCATCGCGGCTGAAGCATGCCAGCAACTCGGCGACCAGGCAGGAGCAGCCAAATATCTGAAACCGCTCCGCGACCGTGCAGCACGCCCGGGAACAGTGGCTCCCGAGCTGACAAACATCACAGAGGATACCATCCTTGATGAATATGCACGCGAAATGGCAGGCGAGTTTTACCGTTGGTCACTGCTGAAGCGCCACCACAAACTTGGCGAACGCCTGAAGCTGTACAACTCTCGCGCAGCACGTTACTTCAACGAAAGCATCCACTACAACCGTCCTATTTCTGCCGACTTCCTCAATCAGATTGAGAACAAGGACGAATATGGCGACAACGGATACGGAACTACTCCCGGAAAGGGATATTGATAATCAGAACTTAACATCTGAATATCAGCACTAACTAACTCTACATACACCCGTAAGGCGGCAGACCACCGCAGACAAAACGGCACCGGTCTTACGGGTGTATGAAATATCTGAATGATGAATCTATCTACTACAACAGTCACGTCTTACTAATTACTAAAGCTATAAGCACTTTCATCAAAATATTAATTTGCTAAAATAATACTAACCATTAAAAGATAATTATGAAGAAAACCTTTTTACTCGCAGCGATGCTTACCGCATCATGTTTTTCACTTCAGGCCCAAAACTACACTATAACATGGCCAAGTGTTGCCGACGGACAGGCTAAAGGATGGACAGCCCACTCATGGAGCGCTGACGGAAGCTACATTATTCCGGCAAACACTGTGATTGAAGAAAACGATTACCTTAAAGTTTCTGTTCCAGTTGATTCACCCGTTTTCGGCGTGTGGAGCACTTATGAAGAAACTTATCCTCTGTACATGTATTGGGGCAGTAATAAGGAGCAGGACAAAAACAGCTATTACGACGACATATATAACGCTGCCGGAATAGCAAGAGCCGACCACGGAATGGTCCAGATTGACGCCAAGCAGAGCGGCCGCATGACCGTGTCTTACTCCATGGGCAACAACCTCCGCTCGTTCTATGTTTATCAAATGCCTACCGAGGAAGAGATGAACAACGGAGTCTATGGTTACTACGTTATGTGCAGCACAACAAACGCAGCAGGCATACACACCTCGGCATTTAACGTTAGAGCCGACAGAACTTATCTGCTCATAGCATCGAACAGCGGCAACCAGCTTTATCAGATGACCTACAGCGCGCCAGATCCGACAACAGGATATACAGCCACCGACCTGCCTGCCGAGCCTTACACTGTAACAACATTCCCGTCAACAGAAGACGCTTTGGCAAATGGATTTGAAGCTCATTCATGGGGCGAAGGCTATGTCTATCCGGCAAACACCGTTATTGCCGACAATGACGACATGACCCTTACCAATATGTTAACGTGTGGAGTGTTCCCTCCAAGCTGGTTCCATGATGTTGCCAGCAACACCGACTATCCTTCTTACATGTATTTCGGAAGTGCGCTCGACAATAACAACAAGGACGACATCTATTCGGTTGACGGCATCGCAAGAGCCGACCATGGAATAGTAAGCCTCAAGGCAAAGAAATCAGGACGCGTGATATTGTCTTATTCTATGGGAGGAAACAACCGCACATGCTACGTATGGCGCGTAGGCACACAGGAAGAAATAGACAACGGCATCTACGGCGGATATGTCCTTACAAACTTCACTGATACCAAAGGCATACACAGCCCGGCATTTGACGTTATGGCAGGCAACGAATATTATATCATCGGCTCAGGTTCAGGCAACCAGCTCTATGCCATCGGCTTCGCCAACACCGACGTTCAGAGCGGCACTACAAGCATTAATGGTGTTACAGACAACGCCTCAGCCGCTGTAAACGACGGCAGGATATACAGCATTGACGGACGCTACGTGGGCAAAGACAAGAACAGCCTCGGCAAAGGCCTATATATAATGAACGGCAAGAAATTCGCCGTTAAATAAACATTCAGAACTCATTAATAAACAAGCATCTGAAATATGTGCATGCCTTCATACATCTGCATCAGCACAACATCGTGCGAAAGACAGTGCGTAAAGCTGGCTGAAGGCACTTATTTGACTTAACCGGGACGACCGTCTTTATCATTAAGGCGGTCGTCTTTTAAATTAACCGCAAGTTAAAAATCATCTACTGACAGGAAATCTATAAACAACAAATCACGAATATTTCTTAATTATCACAGATTATGAAACTTATTGAAAAGCTGGCTCTAGCTGCAGCGACTCTTGTTCCGGCAACGATTAACGCCGGGGCAACCATTGAGGGGAGCCTTGACCCCGAATCGGTGGTGGCAGAATGGAGCAACTCATCTGCTTATCCTAAAATTATCGACATCAACTTCAGCGACGCAATGTGGCCCGGACAGACCTGGACAGGCGAAACAGGCATAGACTGTCCATCGTTTGACGAAGGCGGATATGTCAACACAATTATCGACATTCCTGCAAACGGCGGCAACAGCGTTAAGTATCCTGTGCTATTTCACAATTGCACATTCGCCAACAAAAACTCCTACAATGGATTTGCAGGGGCTACAGCGGCTTTCTGCAGACAGTATTATTTAGGACAGAACGCGAACGGAAGCGGCACTCAATATGCCAACGACTGGACCGTAAGCGGACACACCAAGTATCTTGAGGACAACATAAAATATGGCGACGACGGCAAGACTCCCATCTATGGCGAAGCCGGATTTGTTCAGATGTGCCGCGACAACTCTTATCTTGACGAAAACAACAACAGAGTTTCACGTCACGGATGGATGGAGATAGACCACATTCCTTATGTTGAGCGCATACAATGGTCATGGTCGTCTACGGCATGGGGACGCGGAATTAAATGCGACATCAAGATAGGCGAAGGCGACTGGCAGCCATTGGTGTGGATGGGTTCAGGCAAACACGACAGAGGCTACACCTCTTTCAGCGACCAGGGCTACTTCATGGAGAACGTAATCAACGCAAGCGATGTGTCTATACGCTGGAGAGTATGGGACGGCGACAACATGACAACAAGCGTTCAGGTGGATGCCAACGGCAACCCCGTTTTTTCAACCGCTGTTAATCCTCTCGCACAACAGCAGGCTCCGCGTGTCCACAAGATTCAGATATTCGGCTCTGAGATTACTGCCGAGCAGGCTCAGTATGCCAAAGACAATCCGGTGAGCGACGTGGGCGAGCTGTCAGACATTGAAGGCGGCGGAGACACTTCTGACGACAACGCACCCGACGCCAACGCTCCCGTAGAGATGTACACCGTGGCGCAGGACGGCACAGGCGACTACACAAAGATACAGGATGCAATAAATGCCGTAAGCGAAGGCGCACGAGGAATAATATACATACGTCCGGGCGTGTATGAAGAGAACATCTATGCCGGAACAAAGACTAACAAGAATAAGTTTATAAGCCTCATCGGCGAAGACAAAGCTACCACCATTCTGACATCATCGGTCGACCGCGGCTCAAACAACCCGCAGAATACATATAACGACTGCGCCGCGCTCAACGTCTACACATCACGCTTCTATGCCGAAAACCTTACCATACGCAACACTAGCGGCAACGTGGGACAGGCCGAGGCTCTGTTTACGGCAGGCGATGCACACATATTCAACAACTGCCTGCTAAGCGGATACCAGGATACATACAAGGCAAACATAGGCGCGCGCGGATACTTTACACGATGCACCATTGAGGGCGCAACCGACTTTATATACGACAGCGGACTGGAATGGTTTGAGAACTGCGAGATTACATGTCTTAAAGGCGGAGGCTACATCACCGCAGCAGGCGACGCCGGACTGACACTGACCAAGACTCTCTATCCCGAACTGAGCACAGACAAGTTCTATGCAGGCCTGTTCTTCCGCAACTGCCGCATTGTTCCTGCTCCGAGAGTATCGGCAGGCGACTATTATCTGGGCCGCCCGTGGAAGGAGAAATGCGGAACAATGTTCATACAGTGTACGCTCGACGCACACATCAACGCCAAGGGTTGGAAAGAATGGAGCGGAGCCGAGAACAACTGCTCTTACTTTGAATACAAGAATGTTGACAAGAGCGGCAACCCGGTTGACACATCATCGCGCGCAGCGTTCAGCCATCAGGCTACAGACGCCGAGGTTGCTGCATACATGAATCCGGAGTTCCTCTTCTCTAAATTCTCTGACGTTTCTTTCGACTACAACTCAATACTCAGCGGCGCTCCCGCACCTACAAACTTTACTGTTTCAGACACAGGTTTCACATGGGAGGGCAACGACAAGGCAGCTGGCTATCTTATATATAAAGACGGCGTGTTTGTTGACATGACAACTGAGACTTCTTATACCAAAGACGCTGCCGACAACGCCACATACACAATAAAGAGCGTATCGCGCCACGGCGTGACATCAGATGCAGTTGAAGTAAAAGAAGGCGCAATGGTGCCTGCGTTTCCGACAGCCGAAGGCTTCGGCAAATACACATCAGGCGGCCGCGGCGGACAGGTGGTTACTGTAACATCTCTTGCCGACGACGGAACTGAAGGCACTCTGCGCTGGGCTTTCAGCCAGTATGCCGACGAACCTCTGACAATAGTTTTTGCCGTTAACGGAGAGATTCATCTCAACAACACTCTTAGCGTTAAGCGTTCTGACTGGACTTTGGCCGGACAGACTGCTCCCGGCGACGGAATAAGCATTGTCGGCGACAAGGTTAACTTCGGAGGCTCTCAGAACTTCATTGTGCGCAACATACGTTTCCGCTCAGGCGACGGCAAGCAAGACCAGGCCTGCGGAACAGAAAACTGCTCTAACTACATTTTTGACCACTGCGCATTCGGATGGTCGATGGAAGAAAACATGAACACGGCCGACAGCCACTTCCTCACCGTTCAATACAGCATTGTTCACGAAGGACTTTACGACGCCGGACATGCCAAAGGCGTGCGCGGATACGGAACACAATGGGGAGGCTCGCCGGCGACATATCACCACAACCTGCTGGCAGGAAACGACTCGCGCAGTCCGCGCTTTAACGGTGCACGCGGCGAGGACTATGTGGTGTTTATGGAGTTTGCCAACAACGTGAACTTCAACTGGGGACGCTGGAACTCTTGCTACGGCGGAGAGAATACTGCCGAAATTACATCATACAACGGCAAGAACTCTGTGCATGAGTGCAACTTCATGAACAACTATTACAAGCCGGGACCGCAGTCGCCCGACAATTCAGTGTTCGTTGTTTCAAGCTACGCACGCGACGGCGCCACATCGTGGGCTCCTGCTAAATGGTATGTCAACGGCAACATAATGGAGGGCAACGACGCTGCCAACGCTGACAACTGGAAGGCAATGAGCGCAGAGACTTACTCGCTCGACGACATTCGCGCCGATGAACGCATTGTTACCGCCACTCCCTATTACCGTTACAATGCGGCAATGGGCAACGTTGGCGAATATGACCCGGCGCTTTATATGCTCACTGACATAGAGACTGCCGAGGACGCATATAACACGGTGCTCGAAAAGGCCGGAACAATTAACCGCGATGTGATAGAGCAGCGCGTTATCAACGACGTAAAGACCGGCACGCCTAAGTATTCAGGTTCTAAATCAAAGAAGAATGGTATCATCGACTCAGTAAACGATGCCGAAGGCTTCGGCCTCGACCACGGCAACGAGAAGGCGCCTACTGACACTGACGGCGACGGCATGCCTGACGAATGGGAGAAGGAGCATGGACTCAACGCAAACGATGCTTCTGACCGCAACAAGAAGAATGCCGATGGCTACACTGCTCTTGAGGTTTACATAAACGGCCTGATGGGTGAAGTGCTCGACGATGACTTTACTTCAGGCATAACACAGGCTGTAACAGAAAAGCCGGTAATAAACTACAACAGCAGCAACAACACTTTGACGGTGAGCAGCAATGCCATTGGTGCAACGCTGCGCATATTTACCACCGACGGCAAGCAGTTGTCGCAGACGCGCATAACATCTGAAAAGACTCATCTTAACAACTTGCCCAACGGAATGGTGCTGCTATATGTAAGCGGCAGTAACCTATGTCCGAGAATACTTAAAGTTGCAAGGTGATGATATTTAAAAAATCCCCGAAAGCTAAAAATGCTTTCGGGGATTTTTTTAGGAGTTAAAGGAGTTAGTAGTAGTTAAAGTAGTTAAAGTCATATGCCTTATTTCTACACTACAACGATAATAAGTTTTACCAAAACAAAGCATTCGAATTGACTAACGTCGAACGTTGTTTCTTCACTCTTCACTTAACACTTATAATCCTTTCTTTTTTAGGTAAAAACTCAGGACAAAATATTTTTTCAATCTAGAGAACAGACATATAACGGATGTTAATGAAATGGTATAAAAACCGGCAAAGCATTAACATTCATTTACAGAAAAGACATTATTATGGACACAAAAGCTATGGTTTTGTGGCAATAATGCACGTATTTTGGATGGTAAATGGGCACGTTTCGCAACATAACTCGGCCACTTTTGCACCGTAAACGGCCGAGTAATGTTTTTTAACTATTGCAATTTTATCGCATAAGCAGCATAAGCAACAGATTATCAGGCAGTTAACAAAACCGCCTGTTTTTTTGTGCTTTTTCACGCCCAACCACACTTTCACTACAAGCATGGCTATTCTGAGAGCGTTAAATGTATGGGATAAATCAAAAATAATTACAAATGCCAAGAATATTGGGTAAGTCTTTAAGCCAAAGTAATTCATTAAACCGCACACAGTTTTTATCTATTTTGTGCATCAATGCTTTCAGTCGTCTTTTGGCTTTCTGTTGGTGCATTCTTGTTAGCTTATTTATTGGTATAGCCTGCCACGACTGCAAAATATCTAACAACACTGTTTTTTCTTGACTGCAAATATTCTTCCTTACCAGGAAAGTTACTATTGCCTACAGCGCCTGTACCATATCTAAACACAACGTGAGGAGAGTACAGAATGTTACCCGGATCTGCCGCTACACGTTTCTGCTCTTTTTGTGACAGTGCATAGGGATAGATAACAAAATCATACTTATCCATAAGAACGCGACGGAAACCTATTTCGTATGGCTGGTCAGGAGATGCCGAAACTGCTATCGAAATGCAATGAATGTCATCCAAGGTGTTCTCTATATCATTCAGAGCTTTTCTGTCAAGACCAGATGCCATGAGCAAAGAGTCAATATTTTCTTCGTTAAGATTACAGCTGTTGCCGCCATGATTGCCGTCAGTAGAAACAGTGAAGAGAGATAATTTTCTTTCCTCAAATTCGATGTAAATGCTGCATCCAGGTTTCAACTGTTGACTAACCTTGTGATAGAGGCTTTCCATTTGTGCATGGTATTTGATATAGTGTTCTTCCATTATGTGGGCGTCGCATCTGTCGTTGGGATTAAAAATCATTAGAAGTACTGCCAGAATATTGGCGACATGCCATATCAGGAATATTCTTTTGTGCCCGGTATTGAACTTTAATGATTTAAAAAAGGATATAAGAGAAATAACAAATGCCGGTATGACAAAAAGGAAAGCAAATGCGATAATCATAAATCCTACTAATTTGTCAATCCACAATAAGATAATTGCTGCCGATACTATAACGGCAGATAAATATTGTACGATTACCCAAGTGTGGGTTGATGGCGATTGCTTTATTATATCCGGCTTCATGATAGGTTCTTTTTAGTTTGTAGCGATAGCGTTTCAAGAGAGTGTGTATGGAAAGAATCCACTCAAGTTTGTAGACTTCAAACAGCATTGCAAATTTAACGTATTATTTTTAATTGGTTTGCAAGATTGAGAAGATTTCATAATAATAAAAATGCACAATGACGGGGAATAATGTCCTACCAAGGAGTATCCCGGAGAATGTATAGACTGCATTCCAATCGGTAATTAAATATGTCAACCTCATGTTCATGTTGCTTCCTCATGTATTTCATGCCTGCGGTTTCGCTAAACGAAGTTTATAATCAGCCGTGGAAAAGTGATTTATCTCTGATTAAGTCCGGCAAAGCCCTGACAAACGTTTTATTCTCCATCGACACACTTCACTTCAGAATAAAAGCCGACGCCACGATATAATGCCTTTGCCAGACAAGGAAGATGTTTTTCAACTATGAACAAAACATAAACCTAAACGGCATTAATGCCAAAAAACAAAAAAGGAGCGCGCCTTTACCGGCACGCTCCTTAAAAATTTATATGCAATGGATAACAGCCTGATTAACGGCTAAAAGCCATTGCTTGATTAAAACAGTTATCGTACCATAACCTTGCGCACAACATCGCCGCACTTGACAATGTAGACTCCGGGAGCCAAAGACACGGTAACGTTGCCGCCGGTGTTACAGCCGGCGAGCAATGAGCCGGAAACTGAATAGACGCTGACGTGCGCATTGCCGTCTGTTGTTACGGTTATACCGCCGTCGCATGGCTCAATGCTTACACCTGAAGCCGTGATGTCGTTTATGCCTGTGGTGACATAGATCGAGCGATCAACTGGAGCAGACTCGTTGTTGCCTTCATACAGGCACACTACGCCATATCTGTTGACGCCCTTACTTACTGAGCTGTCAATAAACGTGCGTGATGACGTAAAGCCGATAAGCTCGTCATTGCGGTAGACATTAAATCCGATAGGATATTCGGCATCAGTTTGAGGATTGTAGTCGTCGTCGAAGACGGGAGTCTCGCCCGGCACGAATACATCCTTGGCAGACGACGGTTCAAGCGTGGCTTTCATGAGCGGGTTGAGCTGTATGATATCGTCGCGCCACTCGCCTTCTGACAATACGAGGTTACCCAGGCCTGGAGTGTAGGTAGTTCCGTCGCATATTATGCGGAAACCGCCGTCGCTCGTGCTGCCGTAAACGCCTATCATATAGTCGTAGCCCGGCTCGATTACAGTTGGTGTGTCAAACTGCTTTATGCACCAGTTGCCAGAGCCGTACTCGGTGATGTCGCGCTCGTTGACAATCTGCATGTCGTCAGTGCCTGCGGCTGCGCGCCAAACTCTGATCTTATAGCTTGTTGTGCGCTGTGACGAGAACGGGAAGAAACCTATGCCCGTGATTGAATATCCGTTATAGGCACGGAGGTCTTTCTCGTTGAAACGCTGTGCGAAGTCGGTCTCGTTAGAGTAGACATACTGGTAAACCACATCAGAGTAGTTGAGGTCTGAACGCGACAAGTCGGTGTTCATTTCCCACGTAAGCTCTATGCCGTCGGCATTCTCCTTGGTTGATAGCGACTCTATGCGGTTTTCGGGCAGACGCACTGTTGCCTCGGCAAACGGAGAAACGAGTCCGTTGTCGTATTCAACGTCCACCTTATACGTTACAATAATATTTCCGGGATTTTCGTCAACATAAGTAAGGTCATTGGTCGTTGCAATCAGGAAGTCGTCTCTGTATATACGATAGTCTTTTATTCCGTCGGCATCGGGTGCCTCCCATGTCAGAGTTACCACACCGCGCTTGGCGTTAGCGGCAAAGTTGTTGACGGCTGCCGGAACTTCTTCTGACGTGAACTTGAACGAAACCTTGCCGTCGTTCTCGCTTATGTCGCTCAATGAGAAATAAGAATACTTGCCGTCGTTAGAGTGTGTCGACGGGGTTGTAGTGTCGGTCCATGTAGTCTTGCGTGTAGAACCCGGGAAAGGAGCACCGGCAGAATTGATGTTGCCGTAAGACTCAGGACTGTCACCAGGATCAGAAGTTGCCGATGCGCATACGGTGTAAAGGCCTTGCTGATAGTCGCAGTTTACGGTGTTCATTTCGGCTGTCAAGTTGATGCGGTTTTCGTCAACATGATAAACGATAAGGCCGTGGCCGGGAAGCTCGCGGTCGAACTTCTGCACCTGTCGGTTCTCCAGCACAAAGTAGTCGCCTTCACGCTTTGTCTTAACGATATATCCCACAGGCTCGTCGGTTGCGGCATGCATGTCGGTAACTGTAGCTGTTGAGTCGAGCACCTTAGGCTCCACCCATCCGAACTGTATCTTCTGCCACATGTTAAGGCTTGAAGGCGAATCGCCAGGCAGATAGTGCTCGCTCCATATTCCGTCGGCCATAAGGTCCCAGATGCCTGTGCCGTTATAGTAGCCGTTGTCTTCATAGTCGGTGTCATAATAATCGGGCGCGCCGAGATTATGGCCAAACTCATGACATAGCACGCCTACGGTGGTCATCTGCAGTCCGTTGTAAGGATCGTTGAAAAGTATTTCGGGCTGTATGGTGTATTTCTTCACACGCACGTCGCCGTACATCTGATCGAGAAGCTCGCTGCTGTGCGACCATATATCTGATGTGCTGCCGCTCACTTCCTGTCCCATGCCCTGGTGGATGATTGACAGGCCGTCGAGCTCGCCGTCGCCGTCGTTGTCAAACTGATGTATGTCGATGCTCGGGTCTACAAGCGCGAGGGCGTCGCGTATGAGGTCGGACATATCCTCGGTGCTGTAGAGCGACTTCTGACGCGGGAGCTGAAGCCAGCCAACAACGGTGGTCTCGATGTCGAGCTGATTATAGGATGTTTCAAGATAATAGTCACGGAAACTTCCCATGCCGTTATAGTCGGGAGCGTTCATAAGCTCGCGGAACTTATCGGCGTCAAACGACGGTTTGGTGTCGGCAAAGTTAACGAGAAGCATGAGCAGCTTGCGCTTTCCCTTCAGCGGGAAGGTGCCGTAGATCTGCAGAGCCTTGTTTGGTCCGGCCGGACTTAGCTTCATCCCGTCAGACTTTATCATGTCATCACGGCGCAGAAGTTTCATACTGGCCGAAGCCTGACTGTCGTTGCCCATATACTTGCCGGCTGCCACGATGGCGCCGTTGCTGTCTTTGCCAGCATAGCAAAGATATCCGTTGTCTGCTCTTTTCAGCACATATCCGCCCGTAGACTCAAGCCAATGGTTATGCTCGTCGCCGATGATGCGATAAGTAACCACTGTGCCGTCGGGCTGAACAAACTTAACAGGTTTCGGATATGCCGGCACGCTGTGGGCCGGCATATTCGATAGTGTGAAAAGGCATAATGATGCTAATAAAATTTTAACAAGTCGCATGCCTCAATTTATTTTAAAACTTTTACGCTGTTTCCGCCTGCATTTATCACATAGATGCCCTTGTTCCAGCTGTCGGCAGGAATAACGACCTCACCGCCAAAGGCTTTTCCGGCAAATACCTGTACGCCTGAAACGCTGTAGACTCTTACATCAGTGCCGTCAGAGAGACCGCTTACACGGTAATTGTTGCCGTCGGCAGAGATTTCGAGTTTAACATCTCCGTTCTCTACACCTTCTATCGAAGTGGTTTCCTTCTTGTAGAATTTAACCCACGGCATCACACAGAAGCTATAGCCTGCAAGACTCGGACAGAACTCATCAGCCTTGCACCATTTGCCGTCAACTTTATAGTCGCTTCCGGGCAGTGCCTTTTCAGGCTTAACATAGAGAGTGGTCTGCTTGTTGGCATGACATCTTGTGTCAAAGCCTATCCAAGAGCGATAATTACGGCCATCAGTCTCGTCATAGAGGTCAAGATCGTCAAACTCGAATGCAACATAGAACGAACCTTTAACCTTAACCGGCTCGTCGAATGTTACCGACTGTCTTACCGGAGAATAATATCCGGCACTTCCAAATGTGTTGATAAGCTTGTCTGCCTTTGTTGCCATAACATTGGCTGTGTCAGGAGTGCCGTCGTTGTCGGGATAGATAACAACACGATAGGTCTTCTCCTTGTCGTTAGGTGTACCGTCGCCTCTGTCGTTGATAAACAGGCTGTACATATTTGTCATAACAGACAATGAAGATATTTCCAATGATACATCTGACGGAAGCTCAAATCGCTCTGCTATAGAACGGTAATAAGGATTGACACCTACTACGAAATCGTAATATAATTCATATGTGTCAAGGTCTTTCACCTCGCCGTCTTCATTGTAAGCCGGTGTATCGCCCTGCTGGAAGATATGGTCTATTGACTCAGATGTTGTCATAAGTGCATCTTCGATATCATAATCAAGGCTATAAATATCTGCTGAGAATGTCTGCTGACATTCAGTGGTTCCGCCTTCGTTAGTGGCCTGGAGCGTAATAGTATATGTCCCGGCTTTCGGGAAGGTTATTTCGGGTTCTGCAGCCTCGTCGTCTGAAATTACGGCGTCGTTGTCAACAGTCCACTTATACGATGTTGCATCGGTAGACATATTTATCATCTTTATCTTCTGACCGTCAAATACTATTGAACCGCTGTAAAGAATAGAGTTGAGAGTATTGCCGACATAGAACAATGCCGTTGGAGGAAGCACGTCGTCCTTTTCTCTTACAGAGAAATTGTCGACTGCAATGTTACCGTCACCGGCTGAAGCTGAACATGCGTACATTGCAAAACAATACTGACCGTCTTCTGCAGGTGTAAAGTCTGCTTCAACCTTTGTCCAGTCTTTAACAGCTGTTTCGGTTATCTCCTTGAGCGTTACTGTCTGTGCGTCAACTTCCTGACCGTTGCCGGCAGTAAGTTTGAATGAAGGATCAACACTGCCCGTACCAGGCATATAGAGATACATTGACACGGTGTAGGTCTTTACGCCCTTCATGTCGAGCATAGGTGAATAAGCTATGTCGTTTCTGTTTGGCAGAACTGACGACTGAGCCACCATATAATATTCGCCTGAAAGGGCCGGTTTGTCCTTTATTGCAGCGGTAACCCAAGGTGTCTCGCCTGTACTAGCCCAGCCTATCGGGAGATATTCTTTACCTGAATAATGTGATGCGTCATCATAAGTCTCCACATAAGGTATTTCGGCTTTCCATGCAGGCTCCTCGCCACTGTTGCTTTCGCTTACAGAGAAGGTGTCGAAATATACGTCACCGGCTGTTGCCAGCACTGAAGTACACCAAAGACCGAAACAATACTGACCGTCGGTCTCAGGAGTGTATTTTACCTTAACTTCTTTCCAGTCGCATTCGCCTTCCTCACTCGCAAGTTCTGTTATCTGTGCATCGGCCACCTGAGCCAGTCCAGCTGTAATCTTCATGCTCGGCACGCGGCCGTTCTGAGCCATGTTCTTCATCATAACCCATACGCTCATGGTGTATTCTACTCCACCCTTCATTTCAAACATCGGTGAGAATGCCACGTCTGCACGGTTGCCGCCCTGAGGATAACCTGATACAAGAGCATTTGCACCTGATTGAGCCTGTACTCCATACCAGTCTGACGTAGGATAAACGGCAAACGGAGTAGCACCTTCTACGGCCCAGCCTGAAGGCATCTCCATCTCTGCTGTTGTATCAAAACTTTCTGAATATGGCAACTCGGCTACGGTTACTTCTGGAGTTGACTCTTCGGCACTTACCGAGAATGTATCAAAAAATACATCGCCGGCACTTGATAGAACAGAATTACACCAAAGGCCGAAACAATACTGGCCGTCAGTTTCAGGAGTAAATGTTACTGTAACTTCTTTCCAGTCGCACTCGCCTTCATCTGTTGCCAGCTCTGTTGTCTGGGCGTCAGAAGTCTGTGCTGTACCTACAGTTATCTTCATTCCTGGATTGCGGCCATTTTGGGCTGTATTTTTCATCATTACCCAAACGGTCATTGTATATTTAACACCGGCCTTCATCTCGAACATCGGAGAGAATGCCACATCTGTTCGATTACCTGTCTGAGGATAACCCGACACAAGTGCATTAGCACCTGATTGAGCTTGTACCCCATACCAGTCGAATGCAGGATATACGGCAAACGGAGTTGAACCTTCAACGGCCCAGCCTGCAGGAATATACTCCTCTTCTGTCGTATCAAAATTTTCAGAGTAAGGAAACTCTGTCACAGGTTCAGCAGCAGTAGCATAACTGCTAAACAACATACTGAACAAGCACAATAAGGTAATCAATTTACTCATATTAAAATAATTTTGGTTAACAACTTAGCAAAACATACAATACATAATGCTATATAATTTCACTCATTCGTTTACAAATACACAATCAAATAGTATACAAACCAAATATTTTGCCGATAAAATAAGCATTTTATTAATATTAATGTAATACATACACTATAAAGATTATTTCATAAATAAGATTTTAATTTATATAAAACTAGTCAATTTGATTTAATTTCACAATATAAAATCAAGCCCAAGGCAGAACGTATCCTACTGATAATAAGACGAATAAGAGCTAAACAAATAGCTAAAATGAAATAGCCGTATAATCAAATCCAATGGCATATATTGTTGAATATTTTCACAACAGGCAAAATTATCAATATTAGCAGCCGTTCAATAAGTTATAATAATATCAAGAATTTTGTCAATATGAAACTTATTGCTGCATATTGATACAAATAAGCAGCATATAAATTGACTATATGTAAAACATACGAATGTATATTACATGTCATAAGTTTACACTACGTAGGTATAGAAATATGGGTATTAGACAATTGAAAAAATGACATTAAAATAAATATGCAAAAAGAGAAAATTATTACCCATTTGTTCTGACACCCTGAAACACAACCACACTACTCAACAATACACAGATTCGAGTAAAAAAACATGCAACAATTATAATGTAAGACTTGCAATAAATTGGTAATACTCATGCAGAATATACCAAAAAAGCGCTTTCTCCCTCACGGGAAAAAGCGCTATATTAGAGATATATTTGACTATTTTATTCTGCCTTAGCTTCTTCTGTTGCTGTTTCAGCAGCAGCTTCTGTTGCAGGAGCCTCTGTTGTTTCAGCAACCTTAGAACGACGGCTACGACGAGTTTTCTTGGCAGCCTTAGGAGCCTTAGCCATATTCTCATCATAATCTACAAGCTCTATGAAGCACATATCAGCACCGTCACCAGGACGTGAACCCAGCTTTATGATTCTAGTGTAACCACCCGGACGGTCAGCCACCTTTGTAGAAATCTCCTTAAACAACTCTGTTACGGCAAACTTATTCTGCAGATAGCGGAATACAACACGACGAGAAGTTGTTGTGTCATTCTTAGAACGTGTGATCAGAGGTTCTACATATTGTTTCAAGGCCTTAGCCTTAGCGATAGTCGTAGTGATTCTTTTGTGCATTATCAGCGATACAGCCATGTTTGCAAGCAAAGCCTTACGATGAGATGCAGTACGACTCAGATGGTTGAATTTTTTATTATGTCTCATTTTTTGTTTTTCTTTTGCGATAAATCGGCAATTCCGGCGCATTCAACATGCGCCGGTTATGCGCGGTTACTCTTTATCTAATTTATACTTAGAAATATCGGTTCCAAACGACAGATTCAGACTCTCGAGCAAATCATCAAGCTCTGAAAGCGATTTCTTACCGAAGTTGCGGAACTTAAGAAGATCAGTCTTGTTATACTGTACCAAGTCGCCGAGGGTCTCAACATCAGCAGCCTTCAAACAATTAAGCGCACGAACTGAAAGATTCATATCGATAAGCTTTGTCTTAAGCAACTGGCGCATGTGGAGAATCTCCTCGTCAAATTCCTGATTACCATCAACATCGTTATTCTCAAGAGTTATCTTCTCATCAGAGAACAACATGAAGTGATATATAAGAATCTTGGCAGCCTCCTTAAGAGCGTCTTTCGGGTGAATGGAGCCGTCCGTTGTAACTTCAATAACCAATTTGTCGTAGTCGGTCTTTTGCTCAACACGATACGGTTCAACTGAATATTTAACGTTACGAATCGGAGTGTAAATAGAATCGATTGGAATAACGTTGACGTCAGTGCAGAACTCACGGTTCTCATCAGCAGGAACGTATCCACGTCCTTTGTTTATAGTGAGATCAATCTGCATTGAAGCTTTGGCATCTAAATGACAAATCACCAAATCAGGGTTTAACACTTCAAATCCAGTCAGATACTTACCTATATCACCTGCCTTGAACTCTGTTGAATTCTCAACGGTGACACTAACTTTTTCGTTCTCGAATTCTTCTACTACTTGCTTGAATCTTACTTGCTTCAAATTCAAGATGATGTTGGTAACATCCTCTTTTACGCCAGGTACAGAGGAAAACTCATGCTCAACACCCGATATACGGATTGTGTTGATGGCATAACCCTCAAGCGATGAAAGAAGAATGCGGCGCAGTGAGTTACCAATGGTAACACCAAAGCCAGGCTCAAGAGGACGAAATTCGAACTTGCCGAACTTGTCGTTAGCCTCCAACATTACTACTTTATCAGGTTTTTGAAATGCTAATATCGCCATTAATTTAATGATTTATTTAGAGTACAACTCAACGATTAACTGTTCCTTAATGTTCTCTGGTATGTCAGCACGCTCAGGCTTGTGCAGAAGCTTACCGCTCTTTGTGTTCTCATCCCACTCCAGCCAAGGATATTTGCTGTGGTTAAAACCAGCCAAAGCAGCCTCTATTACTTCAAGTGATTTAGCTTTCTCACGAACGCCAACAACCTGACCAGGCTTTACTGAATATGAAGGAATGTTAACAACCTTACCGTCAACAACAATATGCTTATGACTAACCAACTGACGAGCTGCAGCACGTGTAGGAGCTATTCCAAGACGGAATACTACGTTGTCAAGACGGCACTCAAGTCCCTGAAGCAAAACCTCACCGGTAATACCGTCAGCTTTAGCTGCCTTCTCAAACATATTACGGAACTGACGCTCAAGCACACCATAAGTGTATTTAGCTTTCTGCTTCTCTGCCAACATGACACCATACTCAGACATTTTTCTGCGACGATTATTGCCATGCTGTCCAGGAGGGAAGTTTCTCCTAGACAAAACTTTGTCAGCGCCGAAGATAGCTTCTCCAAAACGGCGCGCAATTTTTGATTTCGGTCCTATATATCTAGCCATAATATTTTAAAATACTTTTTTATTGTGCCACCCCGTTTCAACACGGGATGGCGAAATTAGTGTACTTGATTAAACTCTTCTTCTCTTTGGAGGACGGCAACCGTTATGCGGTAACGGTGTAACGTCGATAATCTCTGTAACTTCGATACCTGCTCCATGTACGGCACGGATTGCTGACTCACGACCATTACCCGGACCCTTAACGTAAGCCTTAACCTTACGCAGACCTAAATCGTAAGCTACTTTTGCACAATCCTCTGCTGCCATCTGAGCTGCATACGGCGTATTCTTCTTTGAGCCACGGAAACCCATCTTTCCGGCTGAAGACCAAGAAATAATCTGACCTTCGCTGTTTGCCAAAGATACAATGATATTGTTGAAAGAGCTATGAACGTGAAGCTGGCCCATAGCGTCAACCTTTACATTTCTTTTCTTAGATGTTGCTGTTTTCTTTGCCATAACTAATTATTATTTAGTAGCCTTTTTCTTATTAGCAACAGTCTTCTTCTTACCTTTACGGGTACGAGCATTATTCTTTGTACTCTGACCGCGAACCGGAAGACCGTTACGATGACGAATTCCACGATAGCAACCAATATCCATCAGTCGCTTGATATTCATTTGGATCTCTGAACGAAGATCACCTTCTACTTTGAATTCAGCGCCGATTATCTCACGGATTTTAGCTGCCTGATCATCTGTCCAATCGCAGACCTTCAGGTCACGGCTTACGCCTGCCTTATCCAATATCTTTGCTGAACTACTTCGACCTATACCATAAATATAAGTCAATGCGATTTCGCCACGCTTATTCTGGGGCAAATCTACTCCAACAATTCTTATTGCCATTTTGATTAATTAATTAAAAAATTTAATGATTTAGCCCTGACGTAATTTGTACTTAGGGTTTTTCTTGTTAATAACGAACAGACGACCTTTACGACGAACGATTTTGCAGTCGGGTGTACGTTTCTTTAATGATGCTCTTGTCTTCATATATCTCTATAAAATTATTTGTATCTGAATACAATTCTACCTTTCGTCAGGTCGTATGGACTCATCTCCACCTTCACCTTGTCGCCAGGGAGAATCTTTATGTAATGCATTCTCATTTTACCGGAAATATGAGCTGTAATAGGACAGCCATTTTCCAACTCCACACGGAACATAGCATTAGACAATGCCTCTACTATTGTTCCGTCTTGCTCAATTGCGTCTTGTTTTGCCATTTCTTAATTTAAATTTCTTTCTAATTGTTCAACTTCATCAAAAGAAGATAAAATTTCAGCCTTACCTCTATACACTGCAACAGTGTGCTCAAAATGAGCAGCAGGCTTTCCGTCACAGGTCTTGATTGTCCACCGGTCAGGCATCATGCAGATATTTCTGCTGCCCATGGTTATCATAGGCTCGATGGCTATACACATACCGGCTTTAAGCATCACACCAGAACCACTGCTTCCATAATTAGGAACAGACGGGTCTTCATGCATCTCTCGTCCAATGCCATGGCCCGTCAATTCTCTGACAACGCCATATCCATTTGACTCACAATAAGTCTGCACTGCATAACCAATATCACCAAGATGTTTGCCTGCAGTAGCATTCTCGATACCAAGATAAAGAGACTTTTTTGTTACCTGAAGCAACTTTTTTATTTCAGCACTAACTTCGCCAACACAAAATGTATAGCAGGAGTCACCATTAAAGCCATCTAAAAGAGCACCGCAGTCAACAGATATTATGTCTCCATCTCGAAGAACAGTCTTTTCATCAGGTATTCCGTGAACCACAACATCATTAACTGATGTGCAAATACTTGCAGGAAACGGACCACCAAAAGGATTAGGGTAATTTTTAAATGTTGGAACGCCTCCGTTATCACGTATGAAACTTTCAGCAATCCTATCCAACTGTAAAGTTGTAACACCCGGCTTGATATGCTTACATATCTCACCAAGGGTGTTTCCAACTAATTGGTTGGCCTTTCGCATCAGCTCTATTTCATCTTCAGTCTTGAGAAATATTTTCATTCAGCAAGAAATACTAATATGCAGAAACACCGCCATTACGGCCACGAACACGACCGGAATTAAGCAAGCCATCATAATGACGCATCATCAAATGACTTTCAATCTGCTGGAGAGTATCAATTACAACACCAACAAGAATGAGGAGTGATGTTCCGCCAAAGAACTGTGAGAATGCATCCTGCACGTTAAGCAAACCAGCAAGAGCAGGCATGATCGCGATAAACGCAATGAAAAGTGAACCGGGCAATGTGATACGAGACATTACAGTATCAATGTAATCTGCTGTATCCTTACCTGGTTTGATTCCAGGAATGAAACCATTATTGCGTTTCATATCTTCTGCCATCTGTGTTGGATTCAGAGTAATAGCTGTATAAAAATAAGTGAAAGCTATAATAAGAACAGCAAACACAATATTATACAAAAGACTCTTGTGATCCATCAGTGAGCGGATGATAAAACCAGTCTGATCTGTAGAATACTGAACGATTGCCAAAGGTATGAACATCAGAGCTTGAGCAAAGATGATAGGCATAACGTTGGCAGCGAAAAGCTTCAACGGAACATACTGGCGAGCACCGCCATACTGCTTGTTTCCTACAAGACGCTTAGCATACTGCACAGGTATCTTGCGTGTGCCCTGTACCAAAAGTAAAGAAGCACAAACAACTGCGTAAAGGATAAGGATCTCAACAATGAACATCACGAGACCACCACCGGTAATAGCTGTAAAGCGCGAACTTACCTCTTGGATGAATGCCTGTGGCAGACGTGCGATGATACCAATCATAATGATTAATGAGATACCATTACCGATACCTTTGTCAGTAATGCGCTCACCGAGCCATAATATAAACATACTGCCTGCAGCAAGAATTATTGTTGCAGGTATCATGAATACAGACCAGTCAATGCCTGATGCCAAAGCACCATAAGCCTGAATCTTAAGGTTCATCAGGTAAGAAGGAGCCTGGAACAAAAGAATAGCAACAGTAAGTACACGTGTGTACCAGTTGATCTTCTTGCGTCCACTCTCACCCTCTCGCTGCATTTTCTGAAAATATGGCACTGCAACTGCCAAGAGCTGCATTACGATTGAAGCTGAGATGTAGGGCATTATTCCCAATGCAAAAATAGATGCATTTGAGAATGCTCCACCGGAGAACATGTCGAGCAGTGACATAAGGCCACCACTTGTCTGTGACTGCAATTTCTGCAACATTGAAGGATCGATTCCCGGGAGAACCACAAAAGATCCAAAACGATAGATTGCAATAAATGCAATGGTGATGAGGATTCGCTGACGCAAATCCTCAATCTTCCAACAGTTCTTCAGTGTCTCAAAAAACTTTTTCATTTACTTAGATTATTGTTGTGTTACCACCAACTGCCTTGATAGCCTCTTCAGCAGTCTTAGAGAAAGCGTTTGCTTCCACTTCTAACTTAGCCTTCAGCTCACCGTTACCAAGAATCTTTACCAGTTCCTTTCCGTTTGTAAGACCAGCCTCTTTGAGTTCCTGGATACCGATCTTAGTAAGATTCTTTGACTCAGCAAGAGCCTGAAGAGTAGAAAGGTTAACAGCAAAATATTCTTTGTGGTTAATGTTCTTGAATCCGGCTTTAGGAATACGACGCTGCAATGGCATCTGACCACCTTCGAATCCAATCTTTCTCTTATAACCAGAACGGGCTTTAGCACCCTTGTGACCACGTGTAGATGTTCCACCAAGGCCAGAACCTGGTCCACGACCGATACGACGGCGTGAATGAGTAGAACCTGCAGCTGGTTTTAAATTATTTAGTTTCATAATCGTTCCTTTTAAAATGTAAGTTATTATTCAATAACGGTTACCAGATGGTGAACCTTCCTTATCATACCACGAAGGGTAGGACTATCTTCACGCTCTACGACCTGAGATATTTTATGCAGACCAAGAGCCGCAAGAGTGCGTTTTTGATCTACTGGAGCACCAATTTTACTTTTAATCTGTTTGATCTTTATTGTTGCCATTCTATTATCTCCTATCCTCTAAATACTTTATCCATACTGATTCCACGCGTCTTGGCAATGGTATATGCATCACGCAACTGTGTCAAAGCAACAATAGTAGCTTTAACAAGGTTGTGAGGGTTAGAAGAGCCCTTAGACTTAGCAAGGACATCCTTAACGCCTACACTCTCAAGTACGGCACGCATAGCACCACCGGCAACAAGTCCGGTACCGGCAGCAGCCGGGTTCAAAAATACATGAGCACCACCAAATGTAGCCTCTATCTCGTGAGGTATTGTACCTTTAAGAACCGGAACCTTTACAAGATTCTTCTTTGCAGACTCAACACCTTTAGAAATTGCAGCTGTAACTTCTCCTGCCTTTCCAAGACCCCAACCGATTACTCCGTTGCCGTCACCAACTACAACAATAGCAGCAAATGTGAAGGTACGACCACCTTTTGTTACCTTAGTAACACGGTTAATAGCAACCAATCTGTCTTTTAATTCAACGTCACTATTTATTTTAACTTTGTTCATTGCCATAATCGATTAAAAATTAAGTCCTCCTTTACGAGCTGCATCAGCAAGTTCCTTAACACGTCCATGATAGAGGTATCCGTTACGGTCGAAAACAACCTTAGAGATTCCAGCCTCTACTGCTTTCTTAGCAACCATTTCACCGACCTTGGCAGCCTGCTCACATTTAGGCATAGCCTCAAGACCGATAGAAGAAGCTGAAACGAGGGTTGTACCTGTCATGTCATTAATTATCTGAACATAAATCTGCTTATTGCTGCGGAAAACACTCATACGCGGACGTTCAGCAGTTCCGTTTACACTTTTGCGAATTCTGAACTTTATCTTTATTCGTCTTTCTATTTTCTTTGTTGTCATGATCGTAAAATATTAAAGTTACTTAGCAGCAGCAGTCTTACCAGACTTTCTGCGAATGACTTCGCCTTTGAACAATATACCTTTTCCTTTATAAGGCTCAGGCATACGGAAAGAACGTATTTTAGCGCAAATAAGTCCGAGCAATTCCTTATCGCAAGATTCCAAAATTATAACAGGATTCTGATTTCTTTCAGACTTAGTCTCAACCTTAACTTCCTTAGGCAACTGGATGAAAATCGGGTGTGTATATCCTAAAGCGAATTCGATGATGTTTCCCTGATTAGAAACACGATAGCCGACACCGACAAGCTCAAGTTCCTTCTTGTAACCTTCGCTGACGCCAACAACCATATTGTTGACCAAAGCGCGATAAAGGCCGTGGAAAGCCTGTTTCTGCTTGTAGTTTACAGGGCTATTCTCATCTACTTCAAACAATATATGATTATCCTCAATTTTAACTTTGATAGAAGAGTCAACCTTCTGAGAAAGTTCACCTTTAGGACCTTTTACATTAACTACGCCATTGTTAAGAGTTACTGTAACGCCTGAAGGAATACTAATTGGTAATTTTCCTATTCTTGACATATTCTAAATCCTCCCAATTAATATACATAGCAAAGAACCTCACCACCGATCTTAAGGTCAGCAGCCTCTTTGTTAGTCATTACACCTTTGGATGTAGATAAAATTGCAATACCCAATCCGTTAATAACTCTCGGCATGTCTTTGTAACCAGTGTACTTACGCAAACCTGGTGTAGACACTCTCTTCAAACACTTGATAGCGTTTGTCTTGGTTGCAGGATCATACTTCAAAGCAACCTTAATAGTTCCCTGAGGTCCATCCTCGATAAACTTATAATTCAGGATGTAACCTTTCTCGAAGAGGATTTTAGTAATCTCTTTCTTCAAGTTAGAAGCCGGTACTTCAACAACACGGTGATGAGCCATGATTGCGTTTCTCAACCTCGTCAGATAATCTGCTATTGGATCTGTCATAAAAATAATTGTTTAATTAATCGGGACTGCCCCGACAATATTAAATAAAAAACTTTCTTACTTCTCTTAAATTACCAGCTTGCCTTCTTTACACCAGGTATCAGACCGGCAGAAGCCATCTCACGGAACTGAATACGTGAAAGGCCGAACTGACGGATATAACCTTTTGGACGACCGGTGATCTTGCAACGGTTGTGCAGACGGATTGGGTTGGCATTACGAGGAATGCTCTGAAGTTTTCTTGCAGCCTCATAAGCTTCTGCCGGATCGTCAGTAGTAGCGATAATTTTCTTCAAAGCCGCACGCTTCTCAGCATAACGTGCAACGAGTTTTGCACGTTTTACCTCGCGGGCTTTCATTGATTCTTTTGCCATATCTATTAATCGTTTTTAGCGTTTTTGAAAGGTAGACCAAATGCTTTGAGAAGAGCATAACCTTCTTCGTCAGTCTTAGCTGTTGTTACGAAGGTGATGTTCATACCCTGTATACGATCTATCGCATCGATATTGATTTCAGGGAAGATAATCTGCTCCTGAATACCAAGTGTATAATTTCCACGGCCATCGAACTTGCTCTCGATACCCTTGAAGTCACGGATACGGGGCAGTGCGATACGTATAAGTCTCTCGAGGAACTCATACATGCGCTCGCGGCGAAGTGTTACCATAACGCCGATAGGCATCTTCTTACGAAGCTTGAAGTTGGCAATATCCTTCTTAGAATATGTTGCAACAGCTTTCTGACCAGTGATAGTTGTTATCTCGTTGATAGCAACATCAATGATTTTTCTGTCCTGAGTTGCATCTCCAAGACCCTGGTTAACAACAATCTTCTTCAGGACAGGAATCTGCATCTTAGAAGAATAGTTAAACTGTTTCTGCAGTGCAGGAGCTATGCTCTCTACGTATACCTTCTTTAATTCAGCTGTATTCATTATTTAATTTCCTCCCCTGATTTTTTAGCAATACGGATCTTCTTACCATCTTCAGTCCTCTTGATTGAGATACGTGTAGCTTTACCGCTCTTAGGATCAATCAGGCTCAAGTTAGAGATATGTATAGGAGCCTCCTGCTTAACGATGCCACCTTGTGGATTCTTTGCGCTTGGCTTTGTGCTCTTAGAAACCATGTTGACACCTTCGACAATGGCGCGCTGCTTCTCTACCAAGACCTTAAGCACCTTTCCAGTCTTGCCTTTGTCCTCACCGGCCAAAACAATAACTGTATCGTTTTTCTTTATATGAAACTTATTCATTACTATTTCTTTTTAATGTTAAAGAACCTCAGGTGCCAAAGAAACGACTTTCATGTTAACTGCACGAAGCTCACGTGCAACCGGACCAAAGATACGGCTACCACGAAGCTCACCGGCATTGTTCAGCAATACACAAGCATTGTCGTCGAAACGGATATATGAGCCGTCTGCACGACGTATTTCTTTCTTTGTGCGAACAACCAAAGCCTTAGATACTGCACCCTTTTTCAAATCACTTGACGGAATAACGTTCTTGACAGCTACGACAATAACGTCACCAACACTTGCATAACGGCGGCGTGTACCACCCAGCACACGGATGCAAAGGGCCTCACGAGCTCCGCTGTTATCACATACTGTAAGTCTTGATTCTGCTTGTATCATAATTACTTAGCTTTTTCAATTATTTGAACTAATCTCCATCTCTTTGTCTTACTCAAAGGACGTGTTTCCATAATGAGCACTGTATCACCTACATTTGCCTCATTATTCTCATCATGTGCATGGTATTTCTTTGTTTTCTGAACAAACTTACCATATATTGGGTGCATCTCCTTGAACTTAGCCGCAATAACAATGGTTTTATCCATTTTGTTGCTGATAACGACACCCGTTCTTGTTTTTCTTAAATTTCTTGTTTCCATCTGGACCATTGTTATTTATTAAGTTCTCTCTGATGAAGTTCTGTTTTCATACGTGCTATATCACGACGAGTAGCCTTAATTTGAGATGGATTCTCCAGCGGTGTGATTGCGTGATTCAACTTCATTTGGTTATATTTAGCAACCTCTGCCTCTAATCTCTCTGCCAAATCTTTGGTTTCGAGTTCTCTCACTTCTTTAATCTTCATAATTAAGCATTTTTATCGTAATCACGTCTAACAACAAATTTTGTCTTAACAGGCAATTTCTGTGCTGCAAGGCGCAAAGCCTCTTTGGCTACATCAAAAGAAACGCCTTCAACTTCAAAGAGGATACGTCCCGGAGTAACAGGTGCAACCCATCCAGCAGGATCTCCCTTACCTTTACCCATACGTACGTCAGCAGGCTTGCGTGTGATAGGTTTATCAGGGAATATGCGGATCCAGACTTGACCCTCACGTTGCATGTAACGATTGACAGCTACACGGGCTGCCTCTATCTGGCGGCTGTCAAGCCATTTAGCCTCAAGTGTCTTGATGCCGAATGAACCGAAAGCCAGTTGTGTACCTCTGTGGGCGTTGCCTTTTCTGCCGCGCCCGTCTTGAGGTCTTCTATATTTTACTCTTTTTGGCTGTAACATGATAGCTTCTTTCTTTAACGGTTATTGTTTCTCTTACGATTAACTCTTGCCTTGCCGTTAGAACGTCCGCTCTGCTTTTCCTGAGCGAAGTTAGGAGAAAGGTCGCGTTTTCCGTAAACCTCTCCGCGGCAAATCCAAACCTTAATACCTAACAGACCAACCTTTGTGAGGGCCTCTGCCTGGCAGTAATCGATGTCTGCACGGAATGTATGCAGCGGAGTACGTCCTTCCTTATACATTTCCTTACGTGCCATCTCAGCACCGTTCAGACGTCCAGTAATCTGTACCTTGATACCCTCAGCTCCGGCACGCATCGTGTTAGCTACAGCCATCTTTATTGCACGGCGGTAAGCAATCTTACCCTCAACCTGGCGTGCAATGTTATTAGCTACAATAGACGCATCGAGCTCCGGCTTCTTAACCTCGAAAATATTGATCTGAATCTCTTTGTCATAGAGTTTCTTCAACTCTTCCTTCAACTTGTCAACATCTTGTCCGCCTTTACCAATGACGATACCCGGACGGGCAGTGCAAATAGTGATGGTGACGAGTTTCAATGTACGCTCGATAACGATACGAGATACACTTGCTTTTGCAAGACGCTCGTTCAGGTATTTACGGATTTTCATATCCTCAACGAGGTTGTCACCAAATTTCTTTCCACCGAACCAATTTGAATCCCAACCCCTGATAATACCGAGACGGTTGCTTATTGGATTAACTTTCTGTCCCATTCTATTAATTATTTTTCGTCATTAGTTTTAGCATCAACAAACAGAGTAACATGATTGCTACGCTTACGGATTCTGTAGCCACGACCCTGAGGTGCCGGTCTCATACGCTTCATTGTAACACCTTCGTCAACGAATACTTTTGATACATAAAGCTCTCCGTCCTCAGCCTTGCGGTCATTTTTCACTTCCCAGTTAGCGATAGCAGAACGAAGAAGTTTCTCTACGTCAGCAGCAGCAGCTTTCTTAGAGAACTTCAGAACACCGAGCGCGCGGTTAACTTCCATTCCGCGGATCATGTCAACGACATAACGCATCTTGCGCGGAGAAGAAGGCACGCCTCTGAGCTTTGCGAAATACAATGTCTTAAGGGCTTCTTTTCTTTTTTCAGCCGCTATTTTTTTTCTTGCTCCCATTATTTTATTTTTTTATTTTCAATGGTTAGCCTGTTTACTTCTTATTACCGGCGTGGCCACCGAATCTACGTGTAGGAGAGAATTCTCCCAACTTGTGACCTACCATGTTTTCGGTAATATAAACAGGGATAAATTTGTTTCCGTTATGAACTGCAACAGTGTGACCCACGAAATCAGGAGAAATCACTGAAGCTCTAGCCCAAGTTTTAACGACACTCTTCTTGCCGCTTTCGTTCATGGCAAGAATTTTCTTTTCGAGCGATACGTTAATGTATGGACCTTTTTTTAATGAACGACTCATAATTTACTCTAGTTAACTTGATTATTTATTAGCTCTTTCAATAATATACTTGTTAGAAAGCTTCTTCGGAGCTCTTGTCTTGAGACCCTTAGCATACAAGCCCTTACGTGAACGTGGATGACCTCCAGACTGACGTCCTTCACCACCAC
>HF992577.1 GCA_000436695.1 Prevotella sp. CAG:1185
TCAAAAAGTGTGTCTGATAAGTCATAAAAAAGGGCCGACCCTTGCGTGTCAGCCCTAAAGTTTGTAATTTAGGAGTGTTCAAACCACTAAACATACAAACTATGGAGTTTACAAAATTACAAATTTCTGAGCTCATGCGCAAGCATGCAGAGAAAGAAAATGGTCTACACGACCTGATGGAAATCATGCTTGAAAGCATGATGGTGTCAGAACGCAGTGAGTTTCTGCATGACAATCCTCAAAATAAGGGCAATGGCTATCGTTTTGGTCATGCCTATGGTCAAGGGAGAAAATTGGAATTCCGTATTCCCCGTGACCGCTATGGCAATTTTCATCCCCGGATTCTTGCTATTCTTCGCAATCAAGAGGAAGAATGTGACCGTCTTGCCGGAGTCTTATATACCAAAGGTCTTACGCAGGAACAGGTCGGAGATGTCTTTGACCAGATTTACGGACATTACTATTCCAAGTCCAGCATAAGCAGGATGGTAGATATTGTCCGAACACAGGTAAGCGCGTGGCTGGAGCGCAGTCTTGAGAGTTACTACCCGGTAATGTTCGTAGACTGTGTGCATATAAAGATTCACCGCAAACGTTCGGTATCCAGTGAGGCGTTCTATGTGGCATTGGCCGTTACTGAGGAAGGCGGGCGCGACGTTCTGGGTATATTCAATATTCCTACAGAGAGTGCAACAGGATGGGGTGATATCTTTGACACTTTAAAGGAAAGGGGCGTTCAAAAGATCGGGCTTATGGTTGCAGACGGTATTAAGGGGCTTGATGTCGTTGTAGGGGAAAAATTCCCCGGGACGCCGCTTCAGAGATGCGTAACACATCTAAAACGCAATATGTTGGCTAAGGTCAGTCATGGTGACAAGGGTGCCTTGGCTTCTGATCTGCGTGATATATTCCGTACCGGACAACGTGATTACACCATTGAGATGGCATGGAAGAAATGGCAGGATATGTGTGAGAAGTGGGGAAAAGACTACCGGACATTCAAACTCATGCGTGACAACGCCGACTACAAGGCTTACATGACTTACTTGAACTATGCTCCGGAAATTCAGTCCATGATATACACCACCAACTGGATCGAGCGTCTGAATCGGGACTTCAGGAGAGTGACAAGAATGCGTACAGCCATGCCTACCGAAGAATCGGTACTGACGCTCATGGGCAGTGTCGCTATGGAACACAAGGCTTTTGACCGGCTGCTGCCCAACATAACCTGCGACAAGACTCTGTTTCCTGACTAATGGAATAGTTTTTTTAGCAGAAAGGCCTGCCTGAAAGCAAAAAAGGAGTCGTCACCATGACGACTCCCGGACAGTTCTTGTTATCAGTATAGGCGTAGCCATATTGCTGACGGGTCGCTCCACGGCAAAGCCCGTTTTCTCGTCCAGCTACAACATAAAATTAGCTTTTTTGATATGAAATACAAAATTGTTCATTAACTTTGCATCATCACTTCTAAGGCAAACTGGCCTCAGACACACTCTGTGAAACACTACCAACCACTATGCCCTTTCTTGTGTCAAGTTATGAAATTTCCTACTTTTCCAACTT
>HF992578.1 GCA_000436695.1 Prevotella sp. CAG:1185
CCCTTGCCCGGGTCGGCTATGTAGAACTTCTTGCCGTTCTTGCTTATGCGGTACAGCACAACGAAGTGGTTTTGGTTCCAGTGCAATATGCAGGGTAGCGGCATATTGCGCAACTGCTCCAGTCCAAGCCTTCCGCAAATTGTATGCAGTCCCAGTCGTTCCGCTGCCTCGCTCATTCCCAATAGCGACACACCTTCGTTGGTTGCGAAGCACAACCGTGACAGATATTCCGAGCTGTATTCCGCCCCGTAATGCTTGCATACCATGCGCAGGCACGTCATGCCGCATTCCATGGAGTCGTGTTGTAAATAGACTTTGAATTTTTTCATTATTACATTGTTCTGTCCATTACCTCTCCGTTGTTTCTGCTTGCTTTTACGTTGATATTACGGTTGAAAAGGTTTAGCGAAACAGAGAGAGTTATGCCGCGCTGGTCGTTAGTGCCGTACGTGCCGTTCTTCGTGTTGAGATAATACATGTCAATGTTGTTGTAGTTGGCGTTGTGAAGAATATCCGTAGCCGAGAGCGACACCGAAAGGCGGTCTTTAAGCAGGTGTGCTTGCACACCAAGCGTCCAGTTGCTTGCCGGGCGCTGTATTTCGTTCATACTGTTGTTGCGGCTTTGATACGTCAGCGAGGTGAAAGCGTAGAACTTGTCGGAAAAGCGGTAGTTAATGCTTATCTGTCCGGAACTCTGTAACTTGTTGTTGTCGTACACCTTGCCGAGGAACTCGAACTTGTCGCGTGGAAGCGTAACGAAGATGGATGCGCCGAAATAAAAGCGGTTAAAATTCTTCGAGAACAGGAAGTTGAGCCACCACGACTTGCTTTCCGGATAGTTTATGGGGAACTCGCTGATTATATCCGTTGATGGGTCGTCGCAGTACTGCACGTTGAGTATGCTGTTCTTAGCATACGTGTAGCCAACCTTCAACTGCATCATGCTCTTATACGTCAGTATGAGGCTTACGTTGTCAGTCCGGCTCGATGTCAGGTCAATGTTGCCCCTGCTGTATGTCAACGTATCCTGGTACGTTGGATAAGGGTTCAGCCCGGCATAGCCCGGACGACCCATGCTGCGGTTGTAGTTCAACTGGATGACGAAGTCCTTCGTTGGGTAACAGTACGCCATAACCGACGGCATGAAGTCAGATGTGTGGCGGTGCGCCGTGTAGGCGTTGCTTGCAGTGTTCACCGTTATCCTCGTGTCT
>HF992579.1 GCA_000436695.1 Prevotella sp. CAG:1185
CTAAGATTTCCTCTAATGTTGTCCACTCCCACGAACTTGGAATTTCAAACGGCACGTTCCCATAATGGGGCTTATGTATAGTAAGCGATGGTTAATATTGTATCGTTAAAGCTTTTGCCATAACATACTTTGAATGTTTTTATTTTCTATTCCGTTTTTCTGTTCGTCACATAGAAAGTCAGACGATGGACCATCATTACCTACATGAGCCTCTGCTGGTCCACCATTGGCAGAAATGATTGCTGTTTCCAACTGCTGTGTTTGATTTTTTTTTCTTTGGGGACACACTTTTGTACAATGGGAATAACAATAAAATAAGAGGTTAAGACGGAGCTGTACTCCATTAGCCTCTTACATTATAATTAGGTCTTATTTATTTTACAGATTGTCAATAACGTCGCAGATGTCATCCGGTGACGATTATAGAATGTTCTGCGATGAAAAGAATATAGATAAATCGTTTATACTGAAGGGCTGGACTAGAAATGGTTAAGTCAGGAATGCTATAAGCGGGGAGTCGGCAATAATGAAGGCAACGGCAATGGAATGGTTTTTGGGTACTCATAAGAAACATTATGGTATGTGAAAAAATAGTCCCACGAGTATAAAAATATCTGAAATCAATCTGTTCTTTTTCGGCTCCATACTACAAATGTAGTCTATTTTGTAAGACTAGAATTTGTTCAAGTTTCTTATGCAGCCTGATTTCTGACGTGTGAAATCTCATTTTATGAGGGTGGTAGCTCCAGATGTGTTTGAAAATGAAAAATACGGCACTAAAATAGAGTTGATGTCATAAACAATAATTTTAATCAGAAAATATATGGGAAAGACATCTGAATAACTCTGATTGAAAGAATTTAGTGAATGTTCCTGATTTAAAAAAGGTCTTTACGGATTATGTGTTGGTATGTTAGGCTCTGAGTAGTAAAATCTCATAAGTTTATCATTCCGAAAAATGGTTGTCTTTTGTATTAAACTTATGGAATATGCTTTGACGAAAGCTATTAATAAGTCAAGTCGTTTATTGAATAAAAAATAGGCTTTACCAAATTTTAAAGGTATGGTAAAGCCCATTATACTGGAAATAGATTTTTTTATAAGTGTGCTGCTTCGTAGGGGATATACTTAAAATACTCTTCAAATTGATCAATGCGATTTATATAATAAATTTCACCACAGCCATTTATCTTAATTTGGTCTGGTGTAAACGAAATAAATGACCAGTAAATTCCTCCATCAGGATTAAATACGCAAGCATTGGGATTAAATTTACTGTCATCAATCTTCAGATCGTTTGCGGCAATGTTATAATTATCAGGTGCCATATATGATGTCATTTCTCCGGTGTTATTGTTGCGCATCATACGAATGTTCTGAAAAAACAATGTGCCGTTATTGTTATTCGCTGTTGCAGCTGCCCGAATATATGTCATATTGCTGTTAATCAAATAGATAAACATGTGGCGGTTGGTGTTAAGCTCACACATGAATACATTGCCGTCTTTTCCAAACTTGGCGCCAAGTCTCCATTCCTGCAAACATTTACCGATGTCTAACTTACTTTTTGCAGTGGATTTTTCATAAGGCTTGCAAGTAATTATATCTTCCACTTTAGACATGACTTTATCTCCAATACGAAGTGTCTTTACGGCTACTCCGTTAACTGTCTTAACCTCATTAGTGAGTATAAGAGGCTTAGTTGTTTCAACCACAAATGCCGAATCTTTGTAAGTTGTACAGCTGTATATGTCTTGTGTAGGAATATTGAGAAATGCTCTCAAACCTGTTGGAGTATTCTCAAAGAACATACAAACGCTGTCTGTTACAACTGCTTCAGCATCATTTGATGCCCAAACGCCACGATATTTTGAAAAATCACTGGCAAAAGATGCGCTTTGAATTACGAGGGCAAGTAAAAAAACAAAAAACAGTCTTTTCATAATTTGTAATATTATTAAAGATAAAAGTAATTTATTCAAAGATTTTACGGCCGGTATCGCCACTCTTTAATATTTTAATCAGGCACAAATGTAACCATAATTCGTGAAATTGCATTCTTCTTTATGGACAAATTATAAAAATAGAGTACATTTTATGATAGTAGACATTATTATTCCGACTAATTGAATATTCTTATTCTAAAGGCGGTTTAGATAAGAATTAATTTAAAACACTATCAAAGTTTTATTCTAAATAATAAAGACATTTATTAAAAATAAGAGGCCAAGGCGTAAAACATACACCTTGGCCTCTTAATTAAATTAGGTCTTATTTATTTTACAGATTGTCGATAACGTTGCAGATGTCACCGAAGATGCGGTCGAGTTCGCCAAGACCGTTGATGTGGTGATGCAGATTCTCTTTTGAGTACCACTCAATCAGCGGAGCTGTCTGGTTGTGGTAAACGTCGAGACGCTTCTTGATAGTCTCCTCGTTGTCGTCAGAGCGTCCGCTCTCCTGACCGCGCTTGATAAGACGCTTCATCAGTTCGTCCTCGGGAACGTCAAGCTCAATCATTGCTGCTATTTTGTGTCCGCGCTCGTTGAGCATTGTCTTCAGGGCCTCTGCCTGCGGGATAGTGCGGGGGAAACCGTCGAAGATAACACCCTTGTGCTCTTTGCCGAAGCTGTCGTAAACGCTTGCGAGGATGCTGATCATCAGTTCGTCAGGAATGAGCTGGCCTTTATCGATATACTGTTTTGCGGTTTTGCCAAGCTCGGTTTCGTTTTTGATTTCGTTACGCAGTACGTCGCCTGTTGATATGTGGCCGAATCCGTACTTCTTGATCATGAGATCGCTTTGTGTACCCTTTCCTGAACCGGGTGCACCGAAAATTACAATATTCTTCATCTTTTTACTTTATATGAGTTTGTTTCTTACTCTTCCACCAGAGTGTATATATCGCGCAGGTTGCGTCCCTGCTGATTGTAGTCGAGTCCGTAGCCGACAATAAAGTCGTTAGGAATCTCCATTGCTGCGTATTCTATGTTTAAGTCAACCGTAAGTTTCTCTGGTTTAAGCAGGAGCGTGCATATATGCACCGACTCGGGATTGCGCGTTCCAAGTGAGTCGATCATGCGTTTCATTGTCAGTCCGCTCTCAACTATGTCTTCAACTATAATCACTGTTCTGCCCGAGATGTCCTCGTTGATGCCGATTACTTCCTTGATCTTTCCTGTAGACATGGTGCCCTGATATGACGCCAGTTTTACGAAAGAAATTTCACATGGGATAGTTATCATCCTCATCAGGTCGGCAGCAAAAATGAAAGAGCCGTTAAGCACGGCCAGGAACAGAGGATTTTTGCCCGCCATGTCTTTGTTTATGCGGTCTGCAACAGCTTTGACACGTTCCAGAATTTCTGATTCAGGATATGAAATCTTAAATTTTTTGTCATGGATTTTTATTGGGTCCATAGTGCTTTTTTTATATTTTGGCACAAAATTACTAAAAATATATCAAACAATAATAAGCGATTAGCATTAATTTTGTATTTTTGCACTGATGAAGATTTTTACTGGTGCTCAGATTCGTGAGCTTGACAAATATACGATTGAGCACGAACCCGTTGAATCGATAGATTTGATGGAGCGTGCGGCTAAATCGATAACGCATGCCATTACCGAGACTTGGAGCAATGGTATGCCGGTGGTTGTTTTTGCCGGACCCGGCAATAACGGTGGAGATGCTCTGGCTGTGGCAAGGATGCTTGCCGAGCAAAGATATAATGTAAGTGTTTATTTGTTCAACATCAACGACAATCTTTCTGAAGACTGCAAGACCAACAAACAGCGACTTTTGGAATGTAAGTCCGTAAGAAAGTTTGACGAGGTGGTGAACGAGTTTGACCCTCCGAAACTTGAGAATAATACGCTTGTGATTGACGGTCTGTTTGGTTCCGGACTAAACAAGCCGCTTTCTGGAGGATTTGCGTCGCTTGTGAAGTATATCAACCAGTCGGCTGCAACTGTTGTCAGCATAGATGTTCCTTCGGGACTTATGACCGAGGACAACACTTATAACGTTAGGGCCAACATAATAAAGGCCGACGTTACGCTGACGCTGCAGAACAAGAAACTGGCGTTCCTATTTGCTGAAAATCAGAAATTTATTGGAAAACTGCGTGTGCTCGACATACGTCTGAGCAAGGAAGGCATGGACAAGATGGTGTCGCACTACAGTGTTATTGACGAGGACGACTTGCGTCCGCGCCTGCTTCATCGTGACCCGTATGCACATAAGGGTGACATGGGCCATGCTCTGATTGTTGCCGGCAGCTACGGCATGGCAGGAGCGGCTGTGCTTGCCACGAAGGCTTGCTTTAGATGCGGAGCCGGAAAGGTGACGGTATGCACGCCGAAACTCAATAACACTATTATGCAGATATCTGTGCCTGAAGCTATTATGCACATAGACAAGGAAGAGACTTTCTTCTCTGAGTCGATAGAAACGGCTGACTTCGACGCGCTCGGCATCGGTCCGGGACTGGGCACTCAGGAGGGAACGGCCATAGCATTTATCAGTCAGGTGCGCCGTGCGCAGATTCCTGTTGTGATTGATGCTGACGGACTGAATATACTTTCGAGCCATAGAGCTTGGCTTCAGCAGTTGCCTAAGGGAATAATAATGACTCCGCATCCGAGAGAGTTTGAACGCCTTTCGGGTAACCGTTATGGCGACAGCTACGAACGGCTGAGCAACGCACGCGACATGGCTGAGCATCTGCAGGCATACATTATTATTAAAGGTCATAATTCGGCTTTGTGTATGCCCGACGGCAATATCGTGTTTAATCCTACGGGCAATGCCGGCATGGCTACTGCTGGAAGCGGCGACGTGCTTACAGGAATTATAACCGGGCTGCTGGCAAGAGGCTATCGTCAGGCCGATGCATGTATGCTCGGAATGTATCTGCACGGGCTTGCAGGCGACATGGCTGCTAAGGACTTGGGCGAGGAGAGCGTTGTGGCGAGCGATATTATTAAATACTTGCCGAAGGCATTCAAACGTCTCAACGACTGAGATTAGCATGGCGCAGCAACCGCAAGTTTGTTTAACGATAAAGATAAAATTACAATATAAGTAAAGTTATGAAAAAGCTGATATTTGGTGTATTGTTCTTGGCTGCAGGACTGCATACAGCGTCTGCCCAAAAAGGAAAGAACATAGCAGAGGGAACAGAATATTATCTCCCGCGCACCGAACTGCGCTTTACAGTTAAAATTGAAAAGACATCTTATACACCTGGCGATTTTGCCGTTTATGCCGAAAAGTATATGAAGGTAAACGATGTCAGCATGCAGCCCTCGGTTTCATATCGTATATTGGGACTCGACGTTAATTCGGAAGGTGAGCGTGATACGTCAAAATTTTATGTGGCTCCTGTTGATTCGAAGCACAACATTCAGTCTTTTAAACTTGACGACAATGGTGTGCTGCTCGCTATCAACGCTGAACCTAAGAAAGTAAAAGAGCGTGTGCCGTTTAAACCTGCTCCAAAGCCGGCACCGCTGAATCCGCGCGATTATATGAACGAGGATGTGCTTTCTGCAGGCAGTTCGGCAAAGATGGCTGAGCTTTGCGCTCTCGAAATTTATGACATACGCGACAGCCGCAGTCTGCTGAGCAAGGGACAGGCCGACTTTATGCCGAAGGATGGCGAACAGCTCAGAATAATGATGAACAGTCTTGACGAGCAGGAGCGTGGACTTATGCAACTCTTTACCGGTGTTACGGTTAAGGATACAATAGAGACAGAGATTGTGTTTGTTCCGAACAAGGAGGTATCACGCCAGCTGCTGTTCCGCTTTTCTAAGTGGATGGGCATTACTGATGCCGACGACCTGGGAGGCAATCCTTATTATATAAGTGTAGAGGACAAGCATGTAATGCCTTCTATCCAGGAAAATATACTCAGCACCAAGAAGGTAAAGGACAACGGAGGTTTCTATGTTAATCTGCCGGGTAAAATTAAAGTCACTTTGTTTAAGGGCAATGAACAATGGGTTGCCTATGAACTTTATGCAGCACAGTTTGGTCAGGCTGTACCCCTTAGCGAAGATTTGTTTGATAAAAAGATGTTTACGAGCATAGTGCTCAATCCTATAACAGGAAGCCTTGAAAGTATTCAGATTGAAAATGTGAAAAAGTAAGTCTGAGACTTCTTTGTGTGGCTTTTGTCGGCATCATGGCTAGCATTTATATCCTAAAGTGTGAATAAAAATTAAAAGGTGTAAGTAGCACGCAAGTTTATTGCAATATTGTGATTTCATTGGTGAACGAATAAATATATTATATGTTATGAAAACAATGAAATTTTTTACGGCGATAGCGTTGGCCATGATGTCGGTTTTCTCAATAACTTCGTGTGACACTGACGATGATACATATTTGTATTATCCCCCCATGCCCAATGCGCTTGTTACGGTAAAGCCTGTCAGTGGTGACGGCTTTTATCTCCAGTTGGACGACAGCACAACTTTGTATCCTGTTAACCTAAAGAAATCTCCTTATGGAGACAAGGAGGTGAGAGCTTTGGTTTGTTTTACAGAGGTAAAACCTGTAAACGATGATTACACAAAGTCTGTTCAGATTAACTGGATGGACAGCATCTTGACAAAACCGGCCGTGGCTTATCCCGGTGAGGGCAACGAAAGTAAATACGGCGAAGACCCGATAGAAATTGTCAAGGATTGGGTTAACATTGCTGAGGACGGCTATCTCACTTTGCGATTCCGTACACGCTGGGGCAACAATGGCGTGGCACATTTCGTAAACTTGTTTACTGGAGTAAATCCGGACGATCCGTATGAAGTTGAGTTCCGTCATAACGCTTATGGCGACATAAGTGGTGTCTGGGGCGATGCCCTTGTGGCTTTCCGTCTTAGCGACCTGCCCGACACCGGCGGCAAGACCGTAAAACTCACATTAAAGTATAAGTCGTTCAGCGGTGAAAAGTCGATACAGTTTGACTATTGCAGCCGTAAGGCTACCGGAGGAACCGGCGCTGCCGAAAAAGTGGCTTATTCATCTCGTGTGAGATAAAATACGGATGATTATTGTTTGTTGATTAATATTTCAGAAAAGGCCCCGCTGAATATTTGGCGAAGGCCTTTTCGGCATTAAAGAATGGCAAATAGCAACGGCAGATATAACGATAAAGACCTAGTAAGGCTTATAGGCCGGAAAGACAGAGAGGCTATGAGGCTTCTTTACGACAGGTATGCAGAGTATTTGTCTGCCGTTTGTGGCCGATATATTCCTGACGAAAACGACCGTAAGGATGTACTTCAGGAGTGCTTTATTAAGATTTTCATGTCTGTCTCCACCTTCGAGTATCGTGGTGAAGGCTCACTGAAGGCCTGGATGGCAAGAATAACGGTTAATGAGTCGTTGAGGTTTCTTAAGAAAAGCGCAGCTTACAGCTTTATCGAATATAGCGACTCTGTTCCTGATACGGCTGAGGAACCTGAAGTTGAGGATGTTCCCGACGACGTTATCAACAAAATGATACTGTCGCTTCCGCCCGGCTACAGAATGGTGTTCAACCTTTATGTTTTTGAAAATAAAAGTCATAAGGAAATAGGACAGATACTTAATATAGGTGAAAGTTCGTCTGCATCGCAATTCTCTAGGGCTAAGGCTCTGCTTGTTAAACGTATAAAAGAATATAAAACAGCGCATAAAAACGATTAAGGTCATGGAAAAACAATGGATAGATAATCTAAGAAAACGATTTGAAGACAAAAAGGCTCCCGTTCCTGAAGGTTTATGGGATGATATCGAGTCTGCCATGGCCGATATGGAGCAGCACGGCGGCATGTCTGTCAAAAAGCATCGTGCGCGTACCGTTTCAATATGGGGACGGTGGGCTGCCGCAGCTGTGGCTTGCGCCGTAGTTGCTGTAGGTATTGTTAGATATGGTAATTCAGAGTCTTCCGATTTCCTGTCGGGGAACAGTCTTGCGCAAAAAGTTGCAGATGTGTCAGATGAGACTTCAACTATGGAAACGTCTGACGGAACAGCTGTCGGCGGCAGTTTAGAAACTTCGTCGCCGTCTTCAGACAAGTCGGTGTTTAGTGATATTAAGTCAAAAATTACCGGTGTTGTCGAAGATGCACGTGAGCGTTCGGCGTCGGATATTGATATTTCTGTAGATGATAAAGATCTTGTTGCAGAAAAATCCTTGTCGGAAAATAATGTTGGCGATGTTGATGAAAGACAGAAAAAAGGTGTTTCTGTGGTGAACAGACCTCCTGACAGTCGTAAGGCCAGATATTATAATTCTGGTGATGACAATCTTTTGGCTTCGGCTCCGGAGCGTCATCATGTTATTGACGTGTCGGTAGGATTGTATGGAACAAATCTTACTGCTGTCGGATCTTCAGGTAATGGCGGAACGTTAGCCATGCCTATGAATGTATATGCTGACCCTATAATGAATAAGGATTTTACATTGCTTACAATTGACTCACGACTCAACAGAGCTGATGCTTCTGAGAATGAAATCAATGTAAAGCATCGTCAGCCGGTTAGGGTAGGAATGTCAGTAAGGTTTAAATTGACAGACCGACTTGGCATTGAGACTGGTATGAATTATTCTTATTTGTCGTCGGAAATAGCATCCGGAGACGAGGACGGTGGATTCCGTACGGAGCAGAAACTTCATTATGTGGGTGTGCCGCTCGGTTTGAATTATGGTATATGGAGCACCGATTACCTTGAAATTTATGCCTCAGCCGGTGCTACTGCCGAATTTTGTGTCTCTGGTAAATCCGGCACTGATTATGTTTCTGGCGAAACAATCATAAAGCATTCTGAATATGAAGTTAAAGATAGCCGACCGCAGTGGTCTGTCAATGCTGCTGCCGGAGTTCAGTATAATTTTAATAATGTCATAGGAGTATATGTTGAGCCTGGAGTAAGTTATTATTTTAATAATGGAAGCGATGTTACAACAATATATAAGGATAAACCGTTCAATTTTAATTTGAATCTCGGTCTTAGATTTACTGTCAGATAAAGCTCTTCACAATGTTTGTTGTTATCTTGATAATGTTGTCCGGTATGTTCTTTGGCCGACTTTTGCGTGGACGCCGATTGACGTTTTTGCCTCGTGTGGTTATGTTCTTTATATGGGTATTGCTCTTTCTGCTTGGAGTTGAAGTTGGGGCAAATCCCAAACTGATAGCAAACTTAAGGTTACTTGGCATCGAAGCTGTTGTCATAGCTGTTGCCGGTACGCTTGGCAGTGCTTTTCTTGCATGGGAACTTTGGCGATATGTCGAAAGGGGACGTAAATCATGAAAGACAGCATAGTCATTGTGGCATTTTTTATTGTTGGAGTGATGTGCGGCTTCGGTAATTTTATTCCGCATTTTGTATCAGGCAATTCAGATATAAGTTTTTATGCCTTGTGTGCTCTCATGTTTTTTGTCGGAATGAGTGTAGGCTGTGATTCAAAAATATTTTCGAGTATCCGTTCTGTCAATCCGCGCCTTATGCTTCTGCCGCTTCTTACTATATTGGGTACATGGGCAGGCGTGACTGTAGTAAGTTTTTTCTTTCCGCGCCATTCTTTATCTGATTTTCTTGCCGTCGGCTCAGGTTTTGGGTATTATTCTTTGTCAAGCATCTTTATAACAGAATATCGTGGAGCGGAACTTGGCACAATTGCACTACTTGCAAATATCGTCCGTGAACTTATTGTCTTGTTGTGTGCTCCATTGCTTGTGAAGTTTTTTGGAAAACTTGCTCCTATTTCAGCCGGAGGAGCAACGACAATGGATACTACATTGCCTGTCATACTGCGCAGTTCTGGTCAGCAGTTTATAATGCTGTCAGTTTTTCATGGTTTCATTGTTGATTTTAGTGTGCCTTTTCTTGTTACGTTATTTTGTTCAATATAGTTTTTTCTTGTTCTCATTATTTTATATTGGTTATTCCTTATAATATAAAATCAGTTTTTATTTCTTTCTATTGAGGCTCGCTTAAGTTGAATAGGGTATTATCTCACTTACTGTATTATTAAGCACTTACTATTTTCTTCCTTCATCAATCTTTTGCTTCTTTATTGGCTTAGACATTTATATCGATTAATAGAAATTTTAGCTGTTTCTTATTTTTCCACAGATTTTTATGTTTTGACAAGTCCTTTTTTTGTTGCTCTTTTATAATATTTGTAGCAAATCCGGTTCTTTTATGACCTAACAGATTATATTTATTATTGTTTTTCCCTTAAAAAATACTGTGATTTGGTGTTTACCAATATATTTGCAAAATCTCAATAAAAATGCTTTTAAAATCATTTTTATCCACATTTCTCTTGATTTATATCAATAACCAATGAAAAATGCATGTTTTTTTGAAAAATAATCTTCAAAAAGTTTGCGAGATTAGAATAAACCCCTTATCTTTGCACTCGCTTTCACAACGATAGTGATAGCGAACAAAAAATGAGTTCTTTGAAAGATTGAGATATACAACAGAAACAGTACAGGCCTTCAATCATTTCTCGAATGAGAAAGATGAAGGGATAGAACATGTAGGGTCCCGTTAAGTTTTAGATTATTCTTAAACAACGAAGATTCACATATACTGGATAACGAACGCGAACATTACAGAGCAAGATTAACGAGTATCGATTTTCGGATCGGTACTACATTATAAAGAGATTTTACAGTGGAGAGTTTGATCCTGGCTCAGGATGAACGCTAGCTACAGGCTTAACACATGCAAGTCGCG
>HF992580.1 GCA_000436695.1 Prevotella sp. CAG:1185
AGAAGTATCATTTGTACTAATATAAAAAGCCATGACTTCATTATTTGTCATGGCTTTTTATATAATAGGTGTATTTATTAATACTTCTTTCTATTTTGTTACATGGAACCAGTCTGCGTCAAGCCATCCTCTGTTGGCTTTTCCTGCTGGCTCTGCAGCAACGAATCCCATTTTGGCACCAATCCATTTGCCTTCACGCATTTTAAAATCTTCTCCTACGTCTTTAAATTTCTTTCCGTTAAGGCTATATGCAAAACGGCATATACCATCTTCAACTTTCATTTGCAGATAAATATCTTCATGAATAGCTGGTTGATAGTCTATTTTATCAACAGACGTAGGTTTCAGAGTTGCAATGACATTTGTAACTTCTTCCTTGCCTTTATCAGCATTTTTGCAAGTAACTTGTTGCAGTTGAAACTCCTCTCCCACTCTTTTTACTATTAGTGCAGAATAGTCAAGTCCCATCATTATCAGTCCTCCGAATTGATTTTGATCTTTGGCTGTAATGCGTACTTTAGCAGTTGCTGTAAATTTATCAGCAGGAGTCTTTTGAAGTAGCATGTTAGGCACTTCCCATAAATTCACAAAATCTTTGCTGAGTTTGTGAGTATATATTCTGAATGTGCCAAATGCTGTTGGCATACCAAAAAATTGATTGTAGTTTGCGTGCCACTGCCATTGCTTTCCCATTATAGGCTGATTAAATTCATCACTTTCTACAGGATTCATTATTGGCCATGCCTTTGATGTCTTGGGCTTTTTGTATGTATTAACAGGGTCGCCACAGTAATCTCCGTCTTTGTCAATACCCATTACAGGCCAATTGTCTTTCCATGTAACAGGCTGCAGGTGAACTACTCTGCCGTAGCATCCTTTGTCCTGAAAGTGTAAAAACCAATCCTCGCCAAATGCAGTGTGTACCCATGCACCTTGATGAGGACCATTTATGTCGCTTTTACCTTGTGCCAGAACTTTCTTACATTCATATGGTCCAAATGGACTTTTGGATCTCATTGCAAGTTGAAATCCTGTAGGCACGCCTCCTGCCGGACACATAATCCAATACCATCCGTCACGTTTATAAAATTTTGGACCTTCGCAAGTTCGATTCTCAGTACCATTACCATCAAAAACTATCACAGGCTCGCCAATAGCTTTTGTACCGTCAGCAGAAAGTTCGCGTACAACTATTACAGAGGCAAAACGTGAGCGGCTGTTTGCATAAGCACTTACGAGATAACAGCGTCCGTCCTCATCCCATAATGGTGTGCTGTCAATATTTCCTGGACCAGGAATTACGCATACGGGATCTTCCCACTCTCCTGCCGGGTCTTTTGTCTTAACCATAAACACACCATAGTCAGGGTCACCCCAATATATGTAAAATTCACCATTATGATATCTTATACTTGGTGCCCAGACTCCATTTCCGTGTGATGGTTTGTCGTAAATTTCATTGGGCTTTATTTCTTTGATGGCATGTCCTATTATTTCCCAGTTAACAAGATCCTTAGAATGAAGGATAGGTAATCCCGGAATACAGTTAAATGAACTTGCTGTAAGATAGTAATCTTCACCTACAGCACATACATCAGGGTCGCTATAGTCAGCGTTAATCACAGGGTTTGTGTAAGTGCCGTTACCGTTATCTGGACACCATACTTCAGAGCGATACTGCGCACATGAAATCATGGGTACAAAGAGCAACGACATGATAAATGTCTTTTTCATTTGTATAGTAAATTATTTTATGTATAATAGATATTAAACTAAATTTCAGATAACTTTTACAAAAGTCTTTTCTATAGATTCAAATCGTAATAAATAGTTCACATCATGTATGATGTGCATAAGTTCAGCTGGAGCATTGTCATCAACTCTTGCTGAATTTGCAACGTGTCCCATTGTGCGCCGTAAATTAATTTCTACACATGGATGCAATATAAATCCGTTGCTGCTGCCAACTACCATCATGTCTATTCCGAAAGGACCACGATACCAATCTTTTAATATTGGAGAAAGATAATTTTGTATACGCTGACTTACAAGGGCTAATAATTCTTTAGAAAGATATTTTGATATTATTTCTTCCTTATAACTTTCAGAGGCTATAATGTTACCGGTATAGGTTCCACAGTCAGTACTAAAAACAGATAATCCGCAATAATCGATATGTCCGTCCTCATGAGAATAAAATTCCATGGCAAAATCCTTTATCCTATTATAATATGGTTCAACAGACAAGCCGCCTTGACGTTTTATTATATTCTTAGCCCATCCGCTTAATGATTGGCTGATGTTAGAATCGGTGACATATCTTATTCCGCGGCCACTGCTGCTCCATGGCGCTTTAATGACAATATGTTTATATTGGTTTGCAAGCTTCAATAAATTGTCGAAGTTTGTTACATAAAAGCTTTTTCCACAAGTGATATTCTCTATACCTTTGCAGATATATTCAAGCATGCCAGATGTATGCTTGCGGTTAGACAAATCTCTAAGTTTGTCTAATAAAGAATTGTCTATTATCTGATTCGAATTTCTCCCATTAATTTTAATGCCTGATTTTGTTAGCATAGCACATAGGCTATGATCCCATCCCCATGGCTCAATTCCCGCAAATTCGGCACCTTTTATATCATCTTTATTGACGAATACGACATCCGCATGAGGCCTATGCACTTTTGCTAAAGCCTTTATGGCATACGGAACATCGTCCACAAGAATACAGTCACCATCGTTTGCCCACAATGCCGGAATATATCCTAGATTCATTTTAAACTCTTGTATTGTATGGGGCAAAGTGATATTTTCTTCCCCATAAGCCAATGCAATATCATGCTCCGGATTAAATATATGTAACTTCACTAAAAAATGCATTTATTGTTTCTGGTGCAAAAATAATAAAAAAAAACGAGTTTTTGTAATGTATGGTTTGCAAATAAAGAATAAAATATTATCTTTGCAGAAGAAAACAAATTGAAAAAGAATGGAAGCTTTCTTTCGTACCCATACTTACTTGGTAGAACATACAAACGCCCCCGTCCGCCGCATGTTAATGGACGAGATTAATTGGGACGAGAGGATGATTGGCATTAAAGGAACAAGAGGTGTCGGCAAAACAACCTTCCTTCTTCAATATGCTAAAGAGCATTTCGCTTCTAATGACCGTAGGTGTCTTTATGTAAATATGAACAACTTTTATTTCCAGGGAAGAGGCATCGCTGACTTTGCCGGCGAGTTCTACAGAAATGGAGGTAAAGTGTTGCTTATTGATCAGGTCTTTAAAGAGCCTGATTGGAGTAAGGAGTTGCGTATTTGTTATGAGAAATATCCTGGGCTTAAAATAATCTTCACTGGCAGTAGTGTCATGCATCTTAAGGAAGATAATCCGGAACTTAACGGTATTGCCAGAAGTTATAATTTGCGTGGATTCTCGTTTCGGGAATATGTCAACCTCGTTGCCGGAACAAATTTTAAAGCGTACACTTTAGACGAAATATTGCACGACCATGAACATATAACACGGCATATATTGCCCGAAGTGTCACCTGGAAAATATTTTAAGGAGTATCTTCATCATGGATTCTATCCGTTTTTTCTTGAGCACAGAAATTTTTCTGAAAATTTGCTTAAGACAATGAATATGATGACAGAGGTAGACATCCTTCTGATAAAGCAGATAGAGTTGAAATATCTTACAAAGATAAAGAAACTTTTCTATCAGTTGGCTGTTGACGGGCCTAAGGCTCCTAATATTAGTCAACTTGCTTCTGATATTGAGACTAGTCGTGCAACAGTAATGAATTATATAAAGTATCTAGCTGAGGCACGTTTAATAAACATAATATATCCCGTGGGACAGAAATTTCCTAAAAAACCGGGAAAGATAATGATGCATAACCCTAATCTTATATATGCAATATATCCTATTAGGGTTGAAGAGCAGGACTTGATGGAGACATTTTTCGTAAACTCAATGTGGAAAGACCATAAGGTTAACCAGAGCGGAAAGGATAATTGCTATATTGCTGACGAGAAAATAGAATTCAGAATATGCGATGCCACAGGAAGTGCGAAAATAAGAATGAATCCAGAAACCATATATGCCCGCTATAATACGGAAATAGGCAAAGGCAATCAGATACCATTATGGCTATTGGGTTTCCTTTATTGATATTGACACCTTATTATATTATAAGAAAATAAGAAAGTAACAGATACACTAACATTTAATATTTTATTAAAAAATGGCTAAAGAAAAAAAGTTTATCACTTGTGATGGTAACGAAGCTGCCGCTCACATTAGCTACATGTTTAGCGAAGTAGCAGCCATTTATCCTATCACACCATCTTCACCGATGGCAGAACACGTTGACGAATGGGCTGCAAAAGGCCGCAAGAACATTTTCGGACAGACCGTTTCTGTACAGGAAATGCAGTCTGAGGGTGGAGCTGCCGGTGCCGTACACGGTTCACTGCAGGCAGGAGCGCTTACAACAACGTTCACTGCATCTCAGGGCTTGCTGCTCATGATTCCTAACATGTACAAAATCGCCGGCGAACTTCTGCCTTGCGTTTTTGATGTTTCTGCACGTTCATTGGCATCTCACTCACTGTGTATCTTTGGTGACCATCAGGATGTTATGGCATGCCGTCAGACAGGTTTCGCAATGTTCTGCGAAGGTTCTGTACAGGAGGTTATGGATCTGACAGCCGTAGCTCACTTGGCATCTCTTAAGACAAGCGTTCCGTTCCTGAACTTCTTCGACGGTTTCCGTACATCTCATGAGTACCACAAAGTTGAGCTTCTTGAGCAGGAAGACATTGCTCCTCTGCTCGATATGGAAGATGTTAAGCGTTTCCGTGACCGTGCTCTTACACCGGAGCGTCCTGTTACACGCGGTACGGCTGAGAATCCTGAAACATTCTTCACACATCGTGAGTCTAGCAACAGCTACTATGACAAAGTTCCTGAGGTAGTTGAGCACTATCTTGGTGAAATCAGCAAGATTACAGGTCGTGAGTATCATCTGTTCTCATATTATGGAGCTGAAGATGCTGAGAGAATGATTATCCTTATGGGTTCTGCTACTGAGGCTGCTCGTGAGGCTATCGATTACCTCAATGCAAATGGTGAGAAAGTTGGTATGATTTCTGTTCACCTCTATCGTCCGTTCTCTGTTAAGCACCTGCTTGCTTCTGTTCCTAAGACAGTTAAGCGCATTGCTGTTCTTGACAGAACAAAAGAGCCGGGAGCTGAAGGTGAGCCTCTGTATCTTGACGTTAAGAGCGCATACTATGATGTTGAGGACAGACCTCTTATCGTTGGTGGACGTTATGGTTTGGGTTCTAGCGATACAACTCCTGCATCAATCATATCTGTATTCAACAACCTGAAGCTGAATGAACCGAAGAATCACTTCACTGTAGGTATCGTTGATGATGTTACATTCACATCACTTCCTCCTGTTGAGGAGATGGCTCTTGGTGGCGAAGGTATGTTCGAGGCTAAGTTCTATGGTCTTGGTGCTGATGGTACTGTAGGTGCTAACAAGAACTCTGTTAAGATTATCGGTGACAACACTAACAAGCATTGTCAGGCATATTTCTCTTATGACTCTAAGAAGTCTGGTGGTTTCACTTGCTCTCACCTGCGTTTCGGTGACTCTCCTATCCGCAGCACATATCTTGTAAACACACCTAACTTCGTTGCTTGTCACGTTCAGGCTTACCTGCACATGTATGATGTTACACGTGGTCTTCAGAAGAACGGTACATTCCTGCTGAACACAATATTCGATGGCGAGGAGCTTGTTAACTTCATTCCTAACAAGGTTAAACGCTATTTCGCTCAGAACAACATTACTGTTTACTATATCAATGCAACAAAGATTGCACAGGAGATTGGTTTGGGCAACCGTACAAATACAATCCTTCAGAGCGCATTCTTCCGTATAACAGGCGTTATTCCTGTTGACCTTGCTGTTGAGCAGATGAAGAAGTTCATCGTTAAGTCTTATGGCAAGAAGGGTCAGGATGTTGTTGATAAGAACTATTCAGCTGTTGACCGTGGTGGTGAATACAAGCAGCTTACAGTTGATCCGGCATGGGCTAATCTTGAAGATGAGGCTCCTGTTGAGGATAATGCTCCTGCATTCGTTAAGGAACTTGTTCGTCCTATCAATGCACAGGCTGGTGATTTGCTGAAGGTTTCTGACTTTGTAAATCATGATACTGTTGACGGAACATGGCAGAATGGCACAGCAGCTTACGAGAAGCGTGGTGTTGAAGCATTCGTTCCTTCATGGAATTCAGAGAACTGTATCCAGTGTAACAAGTGTGCTTACGTTTGTCCTCACGCAGCTATCCGTCCGTTCGTTCTGACAGACGAGGAGCTTAAGGGCTTTGATGACACAACTATTGAGATGAAGGCTCCTGCAGCAATGAAGGGCATGCACTTCGTTATCAAGGCTAGTGTTATGGATTGCCTTGGATGCGGTAACTGTGCTGATGTTTGTCCTGGAAATCCGAAGAAGGGTAAGGCTCTTACAATGGTTCCATTCGCAGGAAACGATGTTGAGGCTGCTCGTTGGGATTACTTGGTTAACAAAGTTTCAAGCAAGCAAGATCTTGTAGACATCAAGTCAAATGTTAAGAATTCTCAGTTTGCTAAACCTCTGTTCGAGTTCTCTGGAGCTTGCTCTGGTTGCGGTGAAACACCTTATGTAAAACTGATTTCTCAGCTCTTTGGTGATCGTGAGATGATAGCTAATGCTACAGGATGTTCTTCAATCTATTCTGCATCTATACCTTCTACTCCTTATTGCAAGAACGAGAAGGGTCAGGGTCCTGCATTCGACAACTCTCTGTTCGAGGACTTCTGCGAGTTCGGTATGGGTATGGTTCTTGGTAACAAGAAGATGAAAGAGCGTGTAACAGTTCTTTTGAACGAGGCTATTGCTAAGGAGGATACTCCTGCTGAATTCAAGGCCGCAGCTCAGGAGTGGATTGACGCTCAGAACGATGCTGAAGGATCAAAGGCAGCAGCAGCTAAGCTGAAACCTATGATTGCAGCAGGTGCTGAATCTGGATGTGAGATTTGCAAGGAGCTTAAGACTCTTGATCACTATCTCGTTAAGCGCAGCCAGTGGATCATCGGTGGTGATGGTGCATCTTACGATATTGGTTACGGTGGTCTTGATCACGTTATCGCAAGTGGCGAAGATGTTAACATCCTCGTTCTTGATACTGAGGTTTACTCTAACACAGGTGGTCAGTCTTCTAAGGCTACTCCTCTGGGTGCTATCGCTCAGTTCGCTGCTCAGGGTAAGAGAATCCGCAAGAAGGATCTTGGTCTTATGGCAACAACTTACGGTTACGTTTACGTTGCACAGATTGCAATGGGCGCAGACCAGGCTCAGTGCTTGAAGGCTATCCGTGAGGCAGAGGCTTATCCAGGTCCGTCACTCATCATTGCTTACGCACCTTGTATCAACCATGGTCTTAAGGCTAAAGGTGGTATGGGTAAGAGCCAGGCTGAAGAGGCTAAGGCTGTTGATTGCGGTTATTGGCATCTTTGGAGATACAATCCTCAGTTGGCTGATGAGGGCAAGAATCCGTTCTCACTTGATTCTAAGGAGCCTGATTGGAGCAAATTCCATGACTTCCTGCTCGGTGAGGTTCGTTACCTCTCTGTAAAGAAGGCTTATCCTAACGAGGCTGAAGAGCTCTTCTCTGAGGCTGAGCGTATGGCTAAACTCCGTTACAAGAGCTACATCCGCAAGTCACAGGAAGACTGGAGCAACGAGGCTGAGGCTTAATTTGTAGTCTTATATATGGAATTCAAGGTCATTTGTTTAGTGACCTTGATTCTTTAAAATAAAAAAGGATTGCGCAAACTTATGGTTGTGCAATCCTTTTTACATATACATATTTGATAAAAATATAAGTCGAAGACTTTCAGATCATTATGATTCCGTAAATATTGATTGATGCGACATATTTATTATCTTTAATCGAAGACTTAAAAACATATAGGTACAAAGTCACTATATTTTATTGAAAATCAATGCTTTAATATAAATGGCTCAATATAATATTCGTATTATTCATGTCGTTTCAATGCGATATTGTTCGTGCCTTTATATATTTGTCCACGGGCATTAACTACAATCTGTCATTAGGCATATTGTTAAACCCAATTCGGTCGAATTCTAATGACTGATTTTATTAAAAATAAAAGACACATCGGAATTGAACTTTCCGGTGTGCCTTTAAATAATAAATTAAATATCTTAATTATTTCTTTTTTGCAACAGGTTTGTAGGCCTTGTTAAGACCTGCAATAACTTCGTTTGTTATATCGTAAGCCTTGTCTGCATATAAGATGTTGTCTCCTGCTTTGCTCAGAATAAGAGAGAATTTCTTGTCCTTATTGTAAACAGCCAGATAGTGCTGTATGCTGTCACGCAAAGCTTTGTTGAATTTCTCTGTTTCAGCCTGGAATTCTGAACCCAGTCTCTGCTGCAGAGCCTGCAAGTCAGCATTTTGTTTCTGCAGACCGGCCTGAACAGCTTCTGCCTGTTGCTGTGTATATTTGTTGTTCTGTATATCCTGCTGGAATTTAGCAGCAGCAGTCTGAAGAGAACGTCCCTTTGCATTTATTGTATTCTGAATGTTCTGGCTTTTCTTTTCAAGAATCAAAGAATACTCTTTGCAGAATTTATATTGAGACATAATAGAATCCACCTCTATATAAGCGATCTTCATACCTGCATTAGCGGTGGTTGTTGTAGTAGATTTCTCTTCTACTTTGGGAGCCTGCTTATTGCAAGAAGTCATAACAAGTGACATTAATGCAACAACAGCAGCTGAACAGATTATTTTTTTCATACCCATTACTGTTTTTAAAATTTATTTTATTACACTTATTTATTCTTGTCCAATCTTACAGCGCGTTTACGCCTTTCCTCTCTGTCCTCATCCATTACACAATGAATCTTGTTCTTGCGCAAGCCCGGATTATCGCCTACATGAGGTGACGCAAACTTCCCATTCTTTAATAATATTATCTTTATGCATAGTAATATTAAAGATATAGCAATTATTAACATGCTTATAAAGAAAGTTTCTGCCATTTTTCTTATTTTTGCATGCAAAGATAATGCAAATCAAAGACAATACAAAACAAACTCCTTTGTTTTTGTCGTTCTGATATTGCTTATCTCAAAGTAAAAGATTGATTTATAATAAAATAACATAAATGTAACTATTATAATGGAAAAAAATGAACTAAAGCCGGCAAGTGTGTTTGAGCACTTTGCACAAATCAACAAAATTCCGCGTCCGTCAAAGCACGAGGAAAAGATGATTGAGTATCTCAAGAATTTCGGTGAATCAAGAAATCTCGAGACTGTAGTTGACGAAACCGGAAATGTGGTTATCAGAAAGAAAGCATCGAAGGGATATGAGAATAAGAAGACTCTTATCCTGCAAAGCCACATGGATATGGTATGCGACAAGCTCGTTGATAAAGAAATAAACTTTGAAGAGGATCCGATTGAAACTTATGTTGACGGAGAATGGATGAAAGCCAAAGGCACAACTCTTGGTGCTGATGACGGAATTGGCTGTGCCATGCAGCTTGCCGTGCTTGACGATGATACTCTAGAGCATGGACCTGTTGAGTGTGTGTTTACAAGAGATGAGGAAACTGGTCTTACCGGTGCTAATGGCATGAAAGAAGGCTTCATGACTGGTGATATGTTGATTAATCTCGACAGTGAAGACGAAGGTCAGTTCTTTATTAGCTGTGCTGGAGGTATGACAACTATAGCCAAGTTTAAGACAGAAAGAGAAAATGCTCCTGAAGACTATTTCTTCATGAAACTTTCTCTTAAGGGACTGCATGGCGGACATAGTGGGGACGATATTAACAAGAAGTTTGCCAATGGTATTAAACTGCTTGCAAGATTTATCTATCTTATTAATGAGAAATATGGTGTTCGCCTTGTAAGTTTCAATTCCGGCCGTATGCATAATGCCATACCGCGTGATGGTGTTGTTGTTTTCGCTGTACCGGCTCAGTATAAGGAGAATGTCAGTGTTGCCTTGAATGTATTTACCAAGGAGGTTGAAGATGAGTTCCATGTAACAGAAAATGATATTCATTTCAGCCTTGAAAGTACAGATAAGGCACCTGTAGTTAAAGAACCTGTTAATACAAAATTCATTCAGGCTCTTCAGGCTGTTGACAATGGTGTGATGGCAATGTGTCAGGACGAGGCTTTGGCATGGATGGTTGAGACTTCAAGTAATGTTGCAAGTGTTGCCACAACTGACAATGAGATTACAGTTGTTGCTTCTCAGCGTTCTAATGTAATGAGCAATCTTACTAATATGGGTAACACCATAAAGGCTTTGTTCCAGCTTGCCGGTGCAGAGGTAACTCAGGGTGACCAATATCCTGCTTGGCAGATGAAACAAGACAGCAAACTCACAGAAATTGTTGCTGAGACATATAGAAAGCTATTCAATAAGGAGCCACAGATCATCGGAATTCATGCTGGTTTGGAGTGTGGTCTCTTTTCTGAGAAATATCCTAACCTGGATATGGTTTCTATGGGCCCGACGCTTAGAGGCGTACATTCACCTGACGAGCGTCTTCTCATACCTACTGTCCAGGTGGTTTGGGATCATCTCTTGGAGATAATGAAAAACATTCCTGAAAAATAACGCTTCATTGTCAATGAGACGTTATATTAAGGCTTTTGTCATCTGTCTTACAACACTTGTTGCATTAAGTTGTGGCAATCAGCATAAGGCTGAAAGTGTAGTTAAAGATTTTCTTGATGCGAATATGATGTCAGCCGACTATTCAATAAGTTTTAATGGCATTGATTCCACAAGAAATCTCACGGACAGTATGATAAATGTAATGAAGATTAATGCGAAGAATAACAGTCTTTTCAAGAAGAATATAGCTTACGGAACAAATAAAGGCAAGAAACCGTATATCCTGACAAAGACAAGGATTTACAATGGTAAAGACACTGTTCCATATACATTCTATCTTGACAAGACTATGCAAAATGTCATTGCCTTTAAAATGAATTGACGGCAAAAGATATTAAAGTGTAAATGGAATCTTAATTCCTGTAAATCAGTTTGGTGGTGCATCCTTTATGCGTAAGGGTGCATCACTTTTTGTTTTTATTGGCTTTTTATGATTATTAGCTGATAAGCCATTGGTTATTAGGTTTAAGTCGAGATAACAAAATACGGCTGAAAGCATTAAAATCATAAATAGATAAAACTGTATGCTGTATAGTAATCTTATTTTGGGACAAATATAATATGTGGCTTTCTATTTCCTAAAATGCCACCTTTTACAATGTGAAATGCCGTATATCATAATATGTTTGGCGTGCGTTTGTATCAAATATAACAGAATGTTGCTCTATAATACAAAAAAGAAAATATGCCAAGATGCACATATCAGACTATATGAAGTCCGTAGCATCTTGACATATTTTCCGTTATTTCTCATTCTGCATACAGCCAATTATAAAGCAGTCTAAAAAATATTGTTGTTGACCGTATGCCTGTTATGCTGACATTGTTTTATTGCTGTCTGTTCACATTACGCAGCATTCCAATCCAATTTTATTTTGCACTGTTGGGCAGATGAAATTCGTATGATCTGTTAAACACCTCTTTCACGGTGTTAATTTCAAGGAATGTTGTTCCCCCACCCTTACCGAAACTGCCACTAAGATATGCAATCTTGTCATCCATGCAGAGATAGCCTTTCTGGCGCAGCATACGCAATGCTGCCAAGAACTGCTCCTGAGCGCCAATCTGCTCGTGCTGTGCCACAGGAATTACTCCGTAGCTCAGTGCCAGCCAGCGCTGAGTCTTCTCTTTGTAGCATATTGCCAACACTGGATTAGGACCTCTGAATGCAGCAAGGTTTCTTGCTGTAAGACCAGTCTTACTGTCAGTGATAATTCCTTTCACGCCCAAACGCTTTGTTGCTTCAATGGCATTACGTGCCAGGAACTCTGTTACATCGCAGTTCTCGCTCAACGGGAAGTCCATGTTATGGTCAAACATATTGTCCTGTTCAGCCTGTTCTGCTATCGAAGCCATTGTCTTCACAGCTTCTACAGGATATTTTCCTGATGCTGTCTCACCGCTAAGCATAAGTGCGTCAGTTCTGTAATATATAGCATTTGCGATGTCTGTAACCTCAGCACGTGTAGGACGCGGGTTGTTAATCATTGTATGCAACATCTGTGTAGCCACGATAACAGGCTTTTTAGCGAGAATACATTTTCTGATAATCATTCTCTGTATTCCAGGAATCTTCTCGATAGGAACCTCAATACCCAGGTCACCGCGGGCAATCATTATACCATAAGAAGCCTCGATAATCTCGTCAATATTGTCAACACCCTCCTGATTCTCTATTTTTGATATAATTTTGATGTCGCTGTTATGCTCGTCAAGTATCTTCTGAACGGCCAGAACGTCTTCCTTGCTTCTTACAAATGAATGGGCAATGAAGTCGATGTCTTCGTCAATGGCCAACAAAATATTGCGCTTGTCCTTTTCTGTAAGTGCTGGCAGGTCGATGTGTACGCCTGGCACGTTTACACTCTTGTGCGCTCCGAGCTGTCCGTCGTTTTGCACCTGAGCAACAACAGCAGGGCCATTAATTCCAATAACCTTCATGTCTATGGCACCATCGTCAAACAGTATGTCGTCACCTACATGAACGTCATTTGCAAAATTCTCATACGAAAGGTTCAGAATGTCATGTTCGGTATTCATCTCCGGGCGTCCGAAAATCTTTACTACGTCGCCTGTCTTATAGTCAATAGGTTTTTCTGTATCAGTAGTTCTAATTTCCGGTCCTTTTGTATCAATCAGTATACCGATATGTTTGCTTACAGCACGTGTGTTTCTTATTATCTGTCTGATACCGTCTTGTGTGGCATGTGCAGTGTTCATTCTTACGATGTTCATTCCTGCGTCGAAGAGTTGACGTATAAAGTCAACGTCACACCTGCGGTCGCTTATAGAAGCTACAATCTTAGTTTGTTTCATATAAAATAAGTATACGATTATTCTTTACCTTAAAATCTGGTGCAAATTTACAAAACAAATTTAACAAATGCAAGCTATTTTGTAGTAAAATCTTCCCAATCCTTAAACTTAAGCGTTCCTTCCACCCATTCGGGTCTTTGTCTTTCATTATGAGGATTTGAAACTGAAAGGCCAATTAATCTTACAGGTTTTGAAGAATAGTCCACCTGTTCCATTAAAGTTTTTGCAAGAGGAAGAATGGTGTCTTTGCTGTCCAGAGGCTTTATTGATGTCATGCTTCGCGTTACCTGAACGAAGTCGTGAAACTTTACTTTCAGCGTCAGTGTATGTCCGCAAAATTTACTTTTATTAAGTCGCTCCATAAGTTCAAGCACTATGTGATAAAGCTCTATGTATATTGCCGACTTCCTGTTAAGGTCAGTCAGAAAAGTCTGTTCACACCCTACTGATTTTCTTATTCTGACAGGTTCTACAGGTCGGTCGTCAATGCCTCTCGCAAAGTTGTAATACATTTCACCGGCTTTTCCAAAGACGTCTGTAAGATGATTCATTGTGCATTGGCGCAGTTGCAGTCCGTTGAATATTCCCATCTTGTGCATCATTGCTGCCGTCTTCGGGCCAACACCCCAAAACTTTTCTATTGGCAGTTCAGCCAGAAAGTCTAACGCCTCTTCAGAACTTACTGAAAATATTCCGTCAGGTTTGTTATAGTCGGATGCTATCTTTGCAAGAAACTTATTGTATGATATTCCCGCTGATGCAGTAAGACAAAGTTCGTTTCTGATTCTGTCTTTTATAGCCATGGCAATGTCTTCCGGACTGCGGTCAGTCTCGCTTTCCGTCACATCCAGAAACGCTTCATCTATCGACAGCGGTTCTATCTTGTCAGTAAATGCGCAGAATATGTCATAAACCTGCATCGAGACTTCCTTATAATGTGCGTGGTTGGTAGCGACAATAGTCAGGTCAGGGCACAGTTTTTTAGCCTTAACCACCGACATTGCCGAGTGTACGCCGTATTTTCTTGCCTCATAGCTGGCTGTAGACACAACGCCTCTAGGCCCGTCAAACCCTACGATAATAGGCTTTCCGCGCAGGTCGGGATTATCTCTTTGCTCTATTGATGCAAAGAATGCATCCATGTCTATATGAATAATTCTGCGTTCCACTTTCTTAAATTAAGAGCATTCCTTTATGTTGTATCATAATTTCCATCTCCAGTGCTTAACCACAACATGCCCAAGTTTGCTTATCACCATTGTAATCTTGTTTACCGTGAGTGATTTTCCGGCAATGATAAACATTACTGCAATAAGAATCATAATCATTCCTGTTGCCATGCGTATTGTCATTTCTTCGTTAAACAGCACTACGCCTATTACCACGGCTGTCATCGGTTCAAGTGCTCCAAGTATTGCCGTTGGCGTTGAGCCGATTTCATGGACAGCAATAACCATGAGCAGTAGAGATATCACGGTCGGGAACAATGCCAATATTGACGCAAACATCCATTCTTTTGGATTACTCAATATGTGTATGTAATTGTCGCTTCCGCCTGCAAACGAATATACTATGATGAATATTACCCCAATTAGCAGCACGTAGAATGTCAGCTTTATCGACGACATTCTCAGTGGCGATTTATTCACTATTATGATATACACGGCATAGGTCAATGACGAAAGCATAACCAGCAGCACGCCTGTCATGTTCAGCACATCGCCGTTATCACCTTTATACAGAAGTCCTATACCGCTCAGAGCAAGTACTATTGACAGCACTGTAACCATTGTCAGTTTTTCCTTGAAGAACACGGTCATCATTACAGCCACCATTACAGGATATACGAAAAGTAGCGTACTGGCTATGCCGGCTGCCATGTAATGAAAGCTTAGGAACAATGTTAAAGATGATGTTACAAACAATACTCCAAGCACTGACAATACGGAAATCTCCTTCTTGGTTACGGCAAACGACTGACGCTTGAACAGCATGAACGCTGCAAGCAAGATCACCGCAAGGCTGTATCTGAAAAACAGTACGGTGTTTGTGTTTACTCCATCGGCATAAAGCGGCAGGGCGCCAAGCGGATTCAGTCCGTAACTTACTGCCGCACCAATGCCACATAAGGTTCCTTTTAATTTTGAGTTCATAAAAACACTTATCGTTTTTTATCTTTGATTATCTCAACTTTAATTCATATTATTTGTCCGGCTTACAGATGTTGTCATTATTGCTTTTCCGGTCTTCCGTCTGCCCTCCGAACAATGATGTCAGTTGTAATATTTTCTGTTTAATGAAATGCGGTATCAATTTGATATACAAACCATTATCACAATCGTTCAACTATTTTTATAGCTTCGCTGCGTGCCGGTTTGCCAGTTTGAGTCAATGGAATGTGTTCCACCGATACATACAGTTTTGGTTGCCAGTATTTCGGCAGACAGGCCTCGCATATTTTTCTTACATTGTCCGTGTCAGTGCTTTCAACAAGCATTACAACAATCTCTCCGAACTTATGGTCGTTCTTCTTTGTTATCATGTAAGGCACTGCAAGATGTTTGCGCAACGCAGCTTCCACTTCTTCAATCTGTATCTTTATGCCTCCGCTGTCAATCACGTTGTCCTTGCGTCCCAATATGCGAAAATGCCTTCCGTCCTTGGCTATCTCTGCTATGTCGTTTGTAACTATTCTTGTTTCAGCAACTCTTGGGGCATCAATAACGAGACATCCTTCATTGTTTACGCTCACGTCAACGCTGTCAAACGGAGTGTACCAGCAACTCGCCTCTTTTCCGCTCAGCCGTCTTAACGCAATATGCGACAGTGTTTCGGTCATTCCGTAAGTGCTCCATACGGCGTTCGGGAAATCTCTCAGATCCTTCTCCATTTTTTCGTCAACAGCACCCCCGCCAATTATCAGGTGCTTTACCTGCATCAGCAGTTCTTTTTCTTCAGGCACGTTAAGACTATTATATACCTGCATCGGTATCATTGCGGCAAACACAGGTGCCTCCGTTAAACCTTGCAGGGGATGTCCCGACGGCTTGACGCTGATAAGTTTCAGTTTGCGTACTATTGAACGCACCACAACCATCTTTCCGGCAATATAGTCGAGCGGCATACACAGCAGAGCGGTGTCTCCGGCCTTCAGGTTTAAGAAGTTGCAGGTTATGGTTGCACTGGCTTCCATCCTGCGTTTCTCCACCATCATGGGCTTAGGCGTACCCGTAGATCCGCTTGTGTGTACCAGTATCTTGTCCGAGCCGTTGTTCCATTCGGCATAAAATTCGTCAAGTGTCATATTTCAGTTTTTTGCGACCTTACGCCACAGTTTGTTGTCCCTTATCTCCAAAGGCATGTCTATATTGTCAGTAAAGAGCATTCCTGTGCCGAGACCTTGCGGCATTTTTATGTCCGGTCCATATTCATGTGCAGTGAGTTGAACTATCGAGTTAAGACCAACATTGCTTTCAAGGGCACTCGTTATCCATGTCTTTATGCCTTTGTCGTTGGCCGCTTCAATCCATTCCCTGACTCCCGCCATTCCTCCGTGCAGCGACGGCTTGAGTATTATATATGCCGGCTTTATAACGTTGAGCATATATTCTTTCATGTCCGGCTCGTTCACTCCTATCAGTTCCTCGTCGAGTGCTATCGGCAGTGGCGATTCACGGCAGAGTTGTGCCATGTTGCCCCATTGATGCTGCTTGATAGGCTGCTCTATTGAATGAATTGAGTATTGTGAAAGCAGTTCCAGCTTATACAAGGCTTCGTCAAACTTGAATCCGCCGTTGGCATCAAGTCTTATTTCAAGTTCATTATGTGAGAAACGCTCACGGATATGTTTCACCATGTCAAGTTCCCTGTCAAAGTCTATGGCACCTATTTTAAGTTTTATGCATCTGAATCCGAGTTTTATTTTCTCATCAATGCGCTGCATCATTTCCTCAAACGTTCCCATCCAGACCAGTCCGTTTATCGGTATTCCTGCTTCTCCGCGACTGAATGGTGTGTCATAGAAGTCTATGCTGCCACATTCAAAATGTTTTAGTGCGGTTTCCAGTCCGAACAGCATCGACGGATAGTCGCGCATCTCTTTATAGTCGATACTTCCTTCGCTGACAAACTTGTCGCACATTTTGTGCAGTGTCTCTTCATAGTCAGGCTTGTAGTCACAGCTTAAATCCGGCAACGGGGCACATTCGCCTATGCCTTTTCGTCCGGGCATTTCTGGTGATGTAAGTTCAATCATCCATGACTGTCTTGTCGTATATACTCCACGCGAAGTACCGGCCGGCTGTTTAAAATGGAATATGCGTGGCGTAATTTTTATTTCGTATTTCATACGTAATTCTTCCTTTATGGCATCTGTTTGTTGTGTATAGTCTTTGAGTATGATGCCGGCTACTCATATAGGCTTGTTTCTGAAGTTCAATTTCTGTTCTTCATTTAATCCAGATTGTTATCAGGATTCGGTCTGAAAGCATGAATGCACAAAATAGATAAAGCTATGTGCGGTCTAATGACCTATTTGGTCTTAATTTGTCAATGCCGCAGGATGGCGCCTTTTGACAGCTTCCTGCAGCATTTATGTTTCATGTCTGCTTATGGCAGCTTAGGATATTTCTTGAAGTCGGGCTTACGCTTCTCCAGGAAAGCCTTTCCGCCTTCCTGTGCCTCGTCAAGAAAATAATAAAGCATTGTAGCGTCGCCTGCAAGTTCCTGTATTCCTGCCTGACCGTCAAGTTCTGCGTTCAGTCCTGCCTTTATCATGCGTAAAGCCAGCGGACTGCGTTCCATCATTGTCTCAGCCCATTCAACACAGGTGTCTTCCAGCTTGTCAAACGGTACTACACAGTTTACCAGTCCCATGCGCTCTGCCTCTGCCGCTGTGTACTGTCGGCACATAAACCATATCTCTCTTGCCTTTTTCTGTCCTACTATGCGTGCAAGATATGAAGCTCCGAATCCGGCATCGAACGAACCAACCTTAGGTCCTGTCTGTCCGAATATGGCGTTCTCGCTGGCTATTGTCAGGTCGCACACAACGTGCAGCACATGACCGCCGCCAATGGCATATCCGTTTACCATCGCAATGACGGGTTTTGGCAATGAGCGTATCTGTTTCTGTACGTCAAGCACATTCAGACGCGGCACTCCGTCCTCGCCTACATATCCGCCGCGTCCTTTTACGTGCATGTCTCCGCCTGAGCAGAATGCCTTGTCGCCTGCGCCTGTAAGAATAACTACTCCTATATTCTGAGCTTCACGGCAATACGAAAAAGCCTGACTCATCTCGAATGTCGTCCTCGGCGTGAACGCGTTGCGGTAACGCGGACGGTTGATAGTTATCTTTGCTATTCCGTTGTATTGCTCAAACAATATCTCCTTAAAATCGAATCCCTTTATAGGTTCCCAGTTTCTCTGTGCCATATTTATTTTATATTTTTTACTAATTCACTTAATGCGTTACTGTCTGCCGATATGTCGGTAAACACTTCTAACATCATCGGACGCTTTGTATCCGATGTAAGCAGCAGGGCTATTCCCAAATGCAGCTCTTCTGCGTTGTGTGCTGCCACATATCCTATGTCGTTTTGCGTGCATATACCCTGTGCCGTTGTGTTGTGGCATGCAGCAACAAGTTTCTCACATGCGTCACTGTCTTTCAGTCCTTTCAGGTTATAAAAGATACCGCCACCGCCGTTGTTCAGTAGTAATATGCGGAAGTTTCCGCCAAGGTTTGTGTTCCACAGCGCGTTCTGATCGTAGAAGAAACTCAGGTCGCCGATAACGCAGAACACCATGTCACGGCATGCAACCGAAAATCCGGCAGCTGTTGACAGACTGCCTTCAATGCCGTTCACTCCGCGGTTGCACCACACATAATGGTCGGCATAAATGTCTGCCAGGCGTACAGCTGAACTGTTGGCATAATGCACCTGATAGTCGTATTCCATGTCTGCCAGCGACTCTTCAAACTCTTTTACTACAGACATCTGTGAGTATCTCGGTTCAAATGCAGCAATCTTTTCGTCTATTATTGCTGTCTGTTCTTTCCACATCCGTCTGTATTCTGCGCTGTTGTCGGCTATGGCGCTGCTTTGGTCTTGTCCTTTGTCCGCTTCGGCTATCATTTCTGCCAGGGCTGTCAGCGCGTCTTTATAGTCGGCTTCTATTATCCCTGTAAGATGCATGAACGTGTCGTGTATCTCACGGTCTTCGCTCACGGCCCAGCTTTCTGCAGGATGTGCAAGACGCAGGAATTTCTTCAGGCGCTTGCTTACAATGTTGTCTCCAAGATAGAGCATAAAGTCGGGCATATAGCGCTCGTCTTTGCCTATTCGTGACAGCATAAGGTCGAAATGTGTCGTTACGTCCGACGCCAATGTCTCGGCTATCAGCACCGCTCTCTGCCCTATTGTCTTAAGTGCTTTGTTCACTTCATGGCTGTATGCCCGTGTCTGCCCTATTATCACCAGCGGCTTTTGTGCCGTCAGCAGTCTTTCGGCAATCGGCCTGAGTGCCTCTCTGTTCATTGTTGCCGGCACATAGCTTATTTTTCGTTCTATGGGTAATGTCGGCTGACTGAAGTTAAACAGCGGCTCGTTTATATGCACATTGATATGCACCGACTTTCTCTCATGTGAGTTTACGGCTATCAGTGCTTCGTTTACAAGCCGGTTGCAATACCAGTATTCCTGTTCGTTACTAGGTTCCGACAGCGACACGCATTTGCTTACATATCTTCCGAAAGCACCGCTCTGAGGCAATGTCTGGCCGTCAAGCTGGTCAATCCATTCAAGTGGACGGTCGGCAGATATCACAATGATGCCTCTGTGGCGATAAGATGCCTCTGCCACAGCCGGCACAAGGTTAAGCAGCGCCGTACCTGACGTTACGCATACTGCCACCGGACTGTCATCGGCCAGTGCCATGCCAAGGGCATAGAATCCGGCACTTCGCTCGTCTGTTGCCGGATAGCACATAATGTCGCTACACTCATTTAGATTATTCACTATGGGTGCGTTACGCGAACCCGGACACACAACAACACGCTTAACTCCATGTGCCACCAGCAATGAAGTAAGTACATTTATATTCTTTTTATCGCTAAACATCTTCTCATTGTATCCATTTTGGCCTCTGTCTCAAGCCATTCGGTTTCTACTTTGCTCTCACTTAACAGTCCGCCTCCTGCATACAGCCTGTAGCTTCTGCCGCTTATCTGCATACATCTTAGCGTAACAAACAGGTGGGTGGCGCAGTTGATGTTCAGCGGTCCTGAAAAACCGCTGTAGTATCCTCTGTCGCCGTTTTCGTTTTCCAAGATAAACTTATACGCCTTATCTTTTGGCAGCCCGCATACAGCCGGCGTAGGATGTAGTGTTCCTACAAGTCGGCCCAGACTGTCATGGTCTTTCAGCTTAAATCTGAAATGGGTCACGATATGCATCAGCCTGCCTGCCACAAGAGTCTTTGGCTCTGTTTCCTCTATTTCGTGCGTAAAGTCATTCAGACACTCTCTGATATAGTCGGCAACATATTGCTGTTCGTGTATGTTCTTTTGGTCCCACACCTTGCTAATGTCTTCGCCGCAGTCATTCTGTCCGCAAGATTCGTGGCCGTCATTCATGCGCTTTGTTCCGGCAAGTGCCACTGTGTGCCATTCGTCTCCACACCCTTCTACAAGAGTCTCCGGTGTCGCCATGAGCCATGTTCCGCTGTATGGCGTTGACACCAGGGCCACAAACTCATTGGGATACATACAACAGGCACGCATGAATATCTCTTCAGGGCTTGCATCCTTGCATGCTGTCTCATCACTGCTGCGCGCCAGTACAATCTTTCTGAAATTTCCTTCTTGCAGATTTGTGTGAAATGTAGTAAAGTTGCTTTCATACCGTAGCCTTTCCTTTTCCGTGTTACGGCATTCAAAGGGCTGTGGTTCTGTCTCGGCACAATCACTTACTTCACAGGTCTTAATCTCATCGGGCCTTATGAGCAGCAGAGGATGGTCGGCAGATATCATGAAAGGCGAAAACACAAAGCCTGTCCTTCCGCTCAGTTCGTCATACGATGTCAGTATCTCCGCATCGCCGTCGCATTGGCGCATTATGGTGCAGGTTGCCTCATGTGGCAACCTGTACATGACAAAGCTGTTATTCATCTTCCTGATTTTTTGGCGTAATGATGTAATTTGTAACATGGACGGTAGATATAAGCTCATCTGAAGAGTTGGTTATGTCCACATCCCATACATGCAGTTTGTGTCCGCGACTGACAAGTCGTGCCGTTGCTGTTACGGTGTCGCCTTCTTCCACGGCTTTTACGTGATTGCCGCTGACACTTATGCCCACGCATATCTTGTCGGGGCACAGGGCTAGCGACCCTACTCCTGCCACATTTTCTGCCAGTGCCAGAGATGCGCCTCCGCTTAAGAAACCGAATGGCTGACGGTTGCGTTCGTCAACGGTCATCGTTGCCTTGCATACGTCATCTTCGGGAGTTGATATGAAGTCCATGCCTAAAGCCGTCGACAAGTTGGGACGGCTTCCTATCAGCCGTTTCACTGCTTCTACATCCATTATGTCAGTTGCCTCCGTTATTTAAAGAACAGATAATAACAAGCCGCCAAAACGGCTATTATGATGATAAAGAATATTGTTTTCATAAGGCATCCTGCAACCTTCTTAATGACAAATATTCCTACAATGAGTGCTATAATGCAAAATATATAATATCCGAAGTTTTCCATTTTTCAATAAGTTAGTAATATCATGATCTTTGTCGCCAAGATGCAGCGTTACCGTTACTTAAACAGTTTTCTGAATGCTGCCGGTATTGGTGTCTCAAACTCCATGCGACGCCTTGTCACAGGGTGATAGAAACACAGCACATAGGCATGAAGACACAGACGTCCCACCGGATCGTCGCCATTGCCGTATTTTATGTCTCCGCATACGGGGTGCCCCATGTCTGCCGAATGTACGCGTATCTGGTTCTTTCTGCCTGTCTCCAGCCTGAATTCCACCAGACTGTGGTCTGTTGTGCGGTCTAATGTATGAAAGTGCGTAACGGCATATTTACCTCCGTTGTCATAGGGTGACGAATATGTTATATAGGCTTTGTTGTCTTTCAGCCAGCTTGTCATTGTTCCGTAGTCGTCTTCCATCTCACCGCTTACCACGGCAACGTATCTGCGGTCGTAAACAATGTCGTGCCACTCATGCTCCAGTGTCTGTTCTGTCTGTATGTCCTTGGCGTATATCATCAGGCCGCTTGTGTCGCGGTCAAGTCTGTGAATCACATGCGCAGTGCATTTCTGTCTTGTCGACTTGAAGTATGAGTCGAGTACAGTCTTTACGTTTAACGAGCTGTGTCCCGCTGCCATAGACAATATGCCTATGTTCTTTTCTATCACAACGATATAGCGGTCTTCGTAGACAATCTTGATGTAGCGGTTTTTGAACATCTCTGATGTCTGCTTACTCTTGCTCACGGCCACTTTCATGCCGCTCTTCAGTGGGTAGTCAAACTGGGTTATCACTTTTCCGTTTACCTTCACTCCCCTTCCCTGCAGAGTAGACTTTATCTTTGTGCGGCTTGTATTTTCTATGCTGTCAAGCAGAAATTCAAGCAGCGGTTTGTCTTCTTTTACTATATAATGCTGATAATTATTCTCGTTATAATTGGTGCGCATATATGATTGTTGTTTAATGTGCGATAATAATGCATGCAAATCGAGAGCAGAATCGTCCAAGTAAAACTTGAGTGTTATGCCGAAATGCCGCTTATCTTATGTGCAAAGATAATGCAAATCGGATGCTATTCAAAATAAATTCATCTATATTTATACTTTTACGACATTCAACATCGAGTTATGCCGTAAAATAAGAGATTGCAGTCATTATATTCCATGCCTGATAATCATTTTAGCCGTATCATTAATGCCATTTCGCATCGTGATTTTAATCTAACTCTTGTGCCCTAAAATATTTAAAATAATTTTTATTACCTTTGCACGCGAATTATCGCGCCGGCTTACAGCCCGGAGCGTAATAAACGTATCACACATTACAAATTGGCATAATGAGTCTTTTAGATATCACGTTTCTTGCCCTGGCTTTGGCCATGGACTGTTTCACTGTTTCAATAGTAAGTGGAGTTATCATCCGTAAATACGTCTTGTCTGTAATACTGCGTATGGCATTTCTGTTCGGCCTTTTTCAGGCAATGATGCCGTTTATAGGATGGTTGGGCACAAGTTATTTCAGTCATTACCTCGAATCCGTAGACCACTGGATAGCTTTCGGCCTTTTGGCATTTCTTGGCGGCAAGATGATAAAAGACTCTTTCGGAAGTGAGGAGGAAGCTCATTTCAATCCTTCTAAGCTGACCAGTCAGCTGCTTTTTGCCGTGGCGACAAGTATCGACGCACTGGCGGTGGGCATCTCCTTTGCGTGTCTTGGCTATAAGAGCGTAGACCAGCTTGCTGTGCCTCTTGCCATTATCGGTGTATGTTCGTTCGTAATGTCTATACTTGGCAATGTCCTTGGCGTTGTGTGTGGCAAGTCTATTGTCAAGCGTCTGAAGCCAGAACTTATTGGCGGAATAATTCTTCTCCTGATAGGTTTCCGTATTCTCTACGAACACATCGGCATTTAATCTGTCATTTTATTAGGATTTATCTGTACTGCCGTTTGTCTTAATTCAAATGGCGCCGTTAGCATCCATCTGAGATTTTTGCTTAACTCTTCCGGCATTTCTGACTATTAACAGAAATGTTAACTATGCCATATAAATCCTTCTTCTTTTTCTTGCCCTTTCCCTACTACATTTTCCCTTCTTTTTCCACTCGAAAAGTGATAGGGTGACTAGGTACTTTATAAACTTTTTATATATATGCGCGCGAAAAAAATAAAATGATATATTATATACCCATTTATTTTATTTTTTACGTATATTTGTAAAAGTTTTAAAAATGCCTAGTCACCCTATCACTTTTTTGTGTGTAAAATATCAAAAAATCATTATTGTGATATTTGTAATATATTAGTAGTCAATTACTTGAAAAACTGCTATGTAAAGAAAATTTTATATGTGACACCTTGACTACCTTTTTAGCAAAATTGTCGAAAAAAGCCATTTTATTTTTTTTAAAAATGAAAAAAACAAAAAAATAAAATGTAAAGTTTAATTACTGTCTTTTTTATTTTTCAAAAAAAAAGAAGCTCCTTTTTAGAACATTTTAGGTTATAAATCAGTCAAAAAAGTGACTACCATGTGATAACCATTATTTGGGCTATATTTTTAACCCCAAAAGGGAGTTAGGATTCGGTCTGTATTTTAGTTTTATATCAATCGTATTTTCGTTAGGTTTTTTAGGCATAGTGGGCTATGTCAAAAGAAACGAATAAAAAGGCACCAATAGAAAACAAAAAGACGGCTGAAAGCATGAATGTACAAAATAGATAAAACTATATATGGCCTAATTACCGATTGTGGCTTAATCCAAATCAGCCATTAGTATTCGTCAGTTTTGTCGTTTCCTATTAATCCCATTATCATTCTCTTTTAACAGGCATAATGAGCCATATAAAGAAAGGCATACTTTAATATGGTAATATGAGAAAGCCTGGTGTCAGAAAGTGTTAATATATTTGTAGACGTAATCCAGATTAAGTTTGATTATTGATTTGAATTTAACGGAATATTATGTATGGACATAATGCGATTTAAACTTTAATGATTATATATAAATATCTGTTAATCAATGATATATGTTAAATTGCTTAATTGTATTATTATAAATATTCTTTTATAGTCATTTGAAATATCTGTTGTTATTAACCTACCTTTGTTATGTTAAGAGGTCTTATCTGTCATGAAATGGCAGATAGAATAATAGTTAAAAATATGGCTGTAGTATTATGAATAAATCATTGAAATACGACACAAAACTCATTGAGTTTTGTGTCGTATTTCAATGATTTTTTGTTTAAATTAGTTACTGTATATTGTATAGAACATAAGTGAGTCTTATTAAAATCCGATTAGACTATGTTTAATTAGTAAATTGATAATCATATATTTTTATAGTAAATAAATCTATAATTCGTAAATAAAATATGCTATCTTTTATATCGTTTATCAAGATATTTGCAAGTTTTACTATGTATATACGAAAACTTACAAACACTTTTATAAAATAGTTCACTACTGTCCAATAAAAGTTGGCTAATCGGTCTTTG
>HF992581.1:0-5737 GCA_000436695.1 Prevotella sp. CAG:1185
CGATTACTCCGAGGATTATCTCGTCGCCGCGCGGCGACACATAGGGCTGCGCCTCGGTGAATCCGAGGTCTTCTTCCCAGTCGTTAGAGCCGTAAATCTCGCATTGCCCTGTCTTCTGATACAGCTTGTCAACGCTGCTCTCGCGCACCAGCCACAGATTGCCCGACGCGTCTTCAACAACCGACTGTATCAGTCCTTCGTCGGTATTTATGCCGTCGACGCTTCTAAACGGAATGTTGTTGCGGAGCAATTTTGACGTAGACGCCACCTGAAAACCGCCGCCCATCGTTGTTGCATACAGACGGCCTGTAGAACGGCTGACATAGGTGTTGAGCACGTCGGTTGCCATGAGCGACGTGGTGTCGCCCTGGATATGGGTTGTGTAGTAATAGCGCACTGACGAAAAGTTGGTCACGCGGCTGCTCATCGTAACTATGCCGCCGAACGTTGACGCTATCATAACGCCGCCGGGAGCCAAAGCAAGGCGGCGCATGCGGTTGTAAGACTTGTCGCCGAAGGGCTTCATAACGTTGTTGCTGTTGATAAATGCCAAGCTGCCGTCTGACTTCATTGCCGCCACGTTGATGCCTCCGCCATAGGTGGCAACCCACATACGGCCCGACTCATCCTCACAGAAGTCGTAAATGCTGTCGCAGGTCAGCGACCATTTGTCACCATAGTTTCGCCCGTAATGCGACACTCTGCCTGAACCGACACCGCCGCGCAGCACATAAATGCCGCGTCCCTTGGTGCCTATCCACACGTTGCCCTTACGGTCTTCAGCCATAGTGTAGACGCCCTTGTCGGTGAAACGCACAGGCGAGGCGACGAGTCTGCCCGACGGCGATAGATACATCAGACTTCCGGAGGACGCATCGGCTACGGTTACGAAACCGTTGTGAAGACCTGTCCACACGCGGCCCGAGCGGTCTTTCATCACGGAACGTGCGTCGGCATCGCGCATTGATGGCGTAAACTTGAAGCGATAATGATTAAAGTTGACAAGCGTAAGGTTGTGATTGCCGGTAAACCAAAGATTGTTCTGCACGTCTTTCTTATATCTAAGGATATAACTTATGGGAAGACGGTTGCTGTTTTCGGCATTAAGATTATACGGAACAAGGCAACGGCGGGCCTCGTCGTAATATGAGAACACGCCGTCAGTCGGTACAACCCACACTGTATGGTTGTTGTCCTCATGAAATACAGGACTTGAACTTGTTGTGCCCATCCATCCGCCTGCCTCTGCCTGAAGCCAGCAGACATCGCTGCCGTCTGACGAGATAAGACTGACGCCGGGGCCGGAGGCAAATGCCCAAAGGCGTCCGCGACTGTCGGTGAAGAGCGACTTAACCTCGGAAGACGGCTGAGACGGATGCTGAACGGAGACGACGCGTGACGACGAGTCTGACGGACTGAACACCACTACGCCTATGTTGGTGGCAAGGGCAAGCGCCCTGCCGAAGCGGCACATGCCGTTGATGGCCGTAACGCCTGAAGGAAGGCGCAGCAAACGGAGCCTGCCTGAGTATGAACCGAAGAGGCCATTGCGTGAGGCGAAATAAACGGTGTGGCCGAGCTGACACATATATTCAAACATATAAGGAATATGTACGCGCGTACCATATAAATTAACGCTCGACGCTGCAAATATCCATTCGCGCCCGCTGTCGTCGGTCATCACCTTGCGTATCGGACCGTCGTAGACTGTCTTACGTGTGTCTATAACGGTTATGCCGCGGCGCTTCTTCACCGTGCGCTCGTCGATGCGTAGGTTTATGTTGCCGTTGCCGAGCACCCACGCAAAGCCGTTGCCCATGGACAGGATGTTGCGGACAGAAAAATTGTGCTTATAAAATGGACGGACAAGGTCTGAAAGGTCGATATACCGGCACGTGGTGCAGTCAAAGAGATACGCCTTGCCGTCATAGGTGGAGCACCAGATGTCGCCGCACGAGTTGGGGCGGATAAACTTCAAGCGGTTGGAGGTGAGCACCTGCCCTGCCCCGAACCGCTCGCTGAAACGGCTGAAGATGTAGCCGTCGTAATTGCACAGTCCGTTCCATGTTGACACCCACATCATGCCGTCGGGCGAAAGGCTGAACTCTGATATATTGTTGGCCGGAAGACCGTCGTCGATGGTAAACGTCCTGACCTTGCAGTAAGGCTGAGAAAGGCACGGCGAAGCCATGGCAACAAAAATAATTGAAGCCATGAGCAATCGCAGGAATAATAAACTACCATAATATCTCAACATAAACGGACTGAGAAAAGAACGCAGCAGATTAGTAAAGTAAGACTGATATAAGGTGAACCAGTAAGAAACAGGATTATGACTTGCGGTAAGACATGGGCGACATGCCTACATGCTCCTTAAAATATTTACCCATAAACGACTGATTGGGAAAACACATGTCCTGAGCTATTTCCTTTATGCTCTTCGTGGTGTTCTTCAGCTGCACGCGAAGCTCCATAACGACATAATTGTCAATCCAGTCGTTAGGCGTGCGCTTGCTTACCTGCTTGACCGTTTCAGAAAGATACTTGGCCGTGATGCACATCTGATGGGCATACCAGCCTACGCGTCGCTCTGTTCTGTAGTTCTGTTCCACAAGACGTATGAAAGTGGTGAAAATGGCTTCGGCACGAGTCTGTTTCTTGTCGTTGCCCATCTGAATACGGTATATGGCGTTGCTGAGATCGTAAACCATTGCAGAGATAAGCATCCTTACTACATCCTTACGGAAATGTTTGCCCGACTCGTCAATCTTCTTTTTAACGAGTTTGAAATAGTCAACAGCGTCTTCTATCTCGTTGGCCTGAAGCTTAAATACCGGGTGGCTGCGTGAAAACAGGAATAATGATGACAGTTCATGGATGCCTTTGACTATCTCGTGAAAGAAATCGTAAGACATCATGATGCCGATGCCGCGGACGTCGTCGCTGGGACGGAAGTTGTCTACTACCTGACCTTCATGTATTATATGGACTTCGCCGGCATGTACATGATAAACCTCTGTGTCGGCTGTATACTTATAGCTTCCCTGCAGGCACATACCTACGATAAGTCCCAAATTGCGGCTTGGTCTGCCGGGAACCGGCAAATTGGCGAAATCGTCAAACAATATTATATCGTCATCTATACGACTGAGATTTAAATCTTTCGTAACAGAGACAGTAGAAACTGACACCAAATCATTTTGTTCCATATTTCCAAAATTTTGTTTTGCAAAGATAACAAATAATCAGTCACACACAAACTAAAAGAAACAAATAATATATGTTTAACTCAAATATGCCATTAAGCTGCTCAGAGCTTAATTATGGTATCATATTTATGCCGTTCTATCGTTAGCCCGTTTTCTTTATCATCTTACCATATGCCTAAGATAAAACGACAATCCTGCCGAATTAAAATCATATTTTTGGGGAATAACAAGGCTTGTAATGAATGGCAGAACACCTCAGTTGGCCGACAGAAAAACATACGCGACAATACTTTACACAGCATGAATGCTATGAATATGCAATATACAAAAAACCCCGCCTTGACCTGACGAACAAGTCTTGGCGGGGCCTTTTCTGTTTATTTCTGTTTGTTACCTAATAGAAGCCTTACGACTAAAGATATTAAGCAACATCTGTGTAGCATCAATTATTTCAGTTTCAATGTCTTTGCGTCAACGGGAGCCGCAATGAATTTCTTGGCGTGACCTGCAGTAACCGACTTAACCGATCTGTTAACCTTTTTAATATTCTTAAGGCTTGCAGTACCACGTTTCATAATCATTGAAGCACCATTGCCTGACGGAGTGAATGTCTCAAGGGCACCACCTAACCAGCCATAGCTATTGTTATAGTTGACATAATACATCATACCGAATACATATGCACCACTCTCATCAAGGAAGCTGAATACATCACCGGTTTGCAATGCAGTTGTGGCATTGGTAACAAGAATATTGCCGTAACCGGTTTGTGAATCTACACCTGTATTAACATCGCTGAATGTAATGACACCGCTGCCGTCAAGGTTGAATTCAAATGAAAGATCCTTTAGCAACCACGGCTCAATTTTATAGTGGGTAGGATCGTTCTGGTCAACATAGAGAGTTGTTGAGTATGTACCGTCACCAAACGGATTACCTACCGGATTGTCGCTCTCATCTACAACGAAGTTAGGATAGTAGTTCTGGTTGTATGTTCCAGAGCATACAGATGTCCACTTAGCTGCACCTGATCCACCGATATCAAATGTGAAAGGTGTAGAAGAATGTGCTCTCATCTTGCCTTCAGAATCGTAAGCGATAACAATCATGTTATACTTGCCGCTCTCTGAAATAGCAACCTTAACCTCTGAAGTAGCATTAATTTCGTTAGCTTCGATAGCACCCTCATTAACAGCGTTTACAATCTCGTTTACATCATCGCCGTCAGCTGCAACCAGATATTTTGCAGATGCGACATCAGCGCCGAGAGTAATAAGACCCTGTGCATAGTTGTTTCCTGCAACATCAGTGAAGCGGCCTGTATAAGCAAATGAAGTAGAGAAGTCGGTAATCTCATGTCCGGGAAGAGCTACAGCCAAGTCAGCGCTGTTTACATAATATACAGGATTCATTGAACCGTCGAAGTTACCAAGCAGACAGTTCGCCGGGAATGTAATTACACCATCCTCAAGTTTACCGAACAGCTCAGGAACATTAGCCTTAACTGCATCAAGGTTGTTGCCGTTCAGCAGGTAGTAATAAACATAGCTGAATACGTGGAGCGCACCCTGACCCTGAGAAGCCATACCATCGTCGAGTCCGGTATAGAAGTCACCGTCGACGTATACGAAGTTAGGATCAGTAGCATCGATGACAATGCTTGTGTTTGTCTCGCCAGTCCATTTGAATACAGGGCTGTCGATGTCTACGTATGTGCTATAGAAATTTGTTCCAGCTCCATAAGGAGATACGACACGGTATTTACCCGGTGTAATAACATTCTCCTGAATCTCCACCTGATATGTAGTAACATCAAGTCCGTACATACTGCCTACGATACCGTCACGATAGTAACCCTTGCTGCTCATTGTCTTCCACTCTGACAGACCAGCTGCGAAAGTGTAAGTAGAAGCACCATAAGGAGTTGTATACTGTGCATCCTTGATAGCAACAGTGATGGTGTCATATTTACCATACTCGATAGCTGAAGGATCATAGTTTACATTGATGTAAGCAACAGAGTCGCCGTCGTTGAAAGTAACCTCAGAAGAAACCTGATATTTGCTGTTCTCAGGAACTGTAACCTCGATAGGCACAGTAAGCGCACCGCTGCGCTGTATACGGTTTACAGGTATCTGAATGCTGCTCTGATTTGAATTCAGCTCAACAGTAGAAGAAAGAGCATTGCTGAAATAAATCTGCTCACCCTCTGCTACGGCTGGGGTATATTCATACTCGTCTGTACAAGATCCCAGCGAGAAAGCCAGAACAGAGACGAGAAGCATTGTGCAATAATTGAATATTCTTTTCATAATGATAATTCGTTTTTATGGTTTTTATTGACCAGTCCAAGGTGTATAAGTTGAACTTGGGTTAGGATTGTTGTAACCGCTGAGTCCGGCATTGCCGTTCTCCTCAGAAAGTACAAATGCCCAGTTCATCCAGCAAGGACGTGTAGTAGTGTTATAACGCTCGTCGTCAGAGTGGTTAGTGCCAGCATATCCGCGTACTACAGGATAGTTCAGACG
>HF992581.1:5764-10325 GCA_000436695.1 Prevotella sp. CAG:1185
AGACGTTTGATATCAAAGAATGTCTGACCCTCGCCCCAAAGCTCGATACGCTTCTGGAATACTATTTCTTCAACAACATCGTCGGTAGAGCTTGCCTTGCAAGAATACTTAGAGTCACGATAAGTCTTCATGAACGACTCGAGGAGCTGCTTTCCGCGTGCTGCATCCTGATGAGCAGCAGCCTCAGCCTCGATGAAGTACATTTCCTCAACGCGCATCAGAGGATAGTCAGTAACACATGCGATAGAATAAGTATCAGTGTTACCCTCGCCCGGACGGAACTTGAGTGACGCATAGTCAGGAAGTTCTGCTCCAAGAGCATTGTCTACGTAAGTGTTCTTTCCGTACAGATGAGAGCCAGAAGGAGCTTTCCACATAAGCTTACGCCAGTCGCTGTCGCTCAGACGCTGATACATGCTTGCATCAATCATGATAGGAGATGCAACAATGGCTCCATAACCGAAGTATGTCTCGCAGCTCAGGAATGAAGTCCAGTTGGCAAGGTTGCTGTAAAGAGACTCCTTGGTCTGCTGTGAAGCCCACATCCATTTTGTACCGTCGTTGAATCCGGTAGTAGTGTTCAGGGCGTCAGTCTCAGTCATAGGTGAGGTTGTAGCATTATCAATAGCCAAACGTGCATACTTCTCAGCCATAGGATAATTCTCTGTCCACATGTACAGACGTGCATAAAGTCCATAAACAGCGTCGAGGTGAGGCAGAGTCTTGTCAGACAGATTCAGGTATCCTATCCATTTCTCAGCTCTCTGCAGGTCGTTGAGAATGAAGGCAACCATATCAGCCTTCTTAGCACGAGGATTGTTACGTGCCTGAGCCTCTGTAGTGTTCTCGTCAACGATAGGCAGTGTAAGACCAGAAATGTCGTTGCCTTCAGGACTTACAGGCTGTGTCTTGTCGTTGTCAAGGAACTCATACTCACGTGCCATATCCAGATAAATCATTGCACGGTAAGCGTAGCCGGCAGCGAGATATCCGAGCTGCTCGTTAGTTGCGTTTGTTGAGTCAACGGCAGCAATAAGGTTGTTAGATGTTGAAGCCAGTTTCATCTGGTAGTTCCACAGATACTGTGTGTTCCTATACAGGCGGTCGATGTAAAGCAGTGTAGCCCAACTAGAGAATTGGTTATAGTTACTGTAAACATGAGCAACATCCTGTGTCATACAGTCGCGGATGTGCATCATTGCACCATAACCGAAGGCCCAGTCAACACGGGTTGTTCCGAAATAGTTGGCATTGAGATAAGCCGGAATAGCCATCAGAAGTCCCTTTGTGGCAACAGCAGACAGCTGCACCTGCTCCTCGGTGGCACCGCTCGTAGGCTGAGTCTCATCTATACAGCTGGTCAGTGATGTTGACGAAACGGCCATCAGGACCAGACTTAATCCGTATATTAATATCTTTTTCATGTTTTTATTCCGTTTTTATTTTTAGCTTAGAATGTAACTGTCAAACCTCCAGAGATTGTGCGGATAGGTGAGTAATATGCATTAGATGTGCCACCTGACAAGCTCTGACGAGGATCAAGTCCCTGACGTTTAGACCAAAGCCAGAGGTTTGCACCTGTAACATATACGCGCAGCTTGCTTATACCAATCTTAGATGTGAGGTTGCTGGGCAGAGTGTAACCAATGTTAACGTTCTGCAGGCAGAGATATGACGCACTTGTCAAGAATCTGTCAGACTGATAGTTTGTATACTGGTCGTTGTACTGCAGACGAGGAATATTGGTGTTAGTGTTCTCAGGAGTCCATGCGTTCAGGATGTCAGAGTGGAACTGGAATCCCTTGCTTGTACCCATTGCGCTTGCGTAAGAAGAATCGTAAACCTGACCGCCGAGCTGATATGTGAAGTCGGCAGAGAAGTCGAAACCTTTGTAAGAGAAACGTGTTCCGAAACCACCGTAGGCATCAGGAAGGGCTGTTCCGCAGAGGTGCATTGTAGCAGAACTTGGGTCGGTAACCTTCTCCTGACCTGTTACGTTTCCATTCTCATCTGTAACGTCTTTCCAATACAGAGCCTCACCTGTCTCAGGATTTACACCGGCGTATTTAGGCAGATAGAATGTATAGATAGGCTCGCCTTCGCCATAGAAGTAGTTGCCGTTGCTATAACCTTCAACACCGTCGATGGTGTATGTCTTGTTCTCAGCAGGCATAGAAGTAATTTCATTCTTGTAAGCTGTGAAGTTTACGTTAACGCCCCACTCCAAATCCTTTGTACGGATGATGGTTCCGTCGAGTTCAACCTCAACACCCTGGTTTGTCATATCACCGATGTTGTCATAGTAACCGCTGTATCCGAACGAAGGAGGCAGTGTGAACCATGCAAGCATGTCGTTGGTCTTACGATAGAAGTACTCGATACCACCGGCAAGGCGTCCACGGAAGAATGAGAACTCGAAACCTGTGTTGAAGTTACCGCTCTTCTCCCAAGAAATAGTCTCGTTACCCTTTGTTGTAGAAGGAACGAAAGAGATGCTTCCGTTAGAATCCTTAATTGAATAAGTGTCTGTGTAGAGATAATCAGGGATGTTGTCGTTACCCTGCTCACCGTAAGAAGCCTTGAACTTCAACTCGTCAACCCAAGAAGCGTTGAACCATTTTTCCTTGCTGATGATCCATGCGCCACCAAATGACCAGAAGTTACCCCAACGGTGATCCGGGTGGAAGCGTGAAGAAGCATCACGACGATAAGAAACTGAACCGAAGTACTTGTTGTCGTAGTTATACTGTGCACGACCGAAGTAACCTTCAGTATTGTAGTCAGTTGTGTAAGAATCCATTGTACCGTTTGTGATGGCACCAGAAAGCTCTGTATTTGTCAAAGAGAAGATATTTGTCTTATAGCCATAGAGCAGATAGCTGCGTGTACGGTAGTACTCATGACCGAGCATAACCTCTACATCGTGCTTGCCGAACAGGCGATGCCAGTTGAGCAACTGCTGGTAGTTGTAAGCCCATGTACGTGTGTGATATTTTGCAATGCCACCACCCATAGCAGCTGTCTGACCGAACAGGTTCTGAGTTGTGTTTGTCTGGCGACCCTCATCAAGCATTACACTGTTTGTTGATGTGAACTTGAAGTCTTTCAAGAAACGGATTTCAGCAGCTCCGACAGCGTTGAGGGTATTACCTTCGATATTGTCGGTGTTAAGCTGGATATCGCTGAACGGGTTAGCCTGTGTGTAAACAGGACGTGTAATACCGATAATGTCACCGTCACCATAGTCATAAGTAGGAAGACCTGTAGCCTTGTTGATTATGATATTACCATTTCCGTCGCGTACATAGATAGGATATATAGGAGCTACGTTGTTAACGGCGAAAAGGTTACTAGAGTCAGAGCTTGAGCCATCGCTGCCAAGGTAGTTAGAGTTAGAATGAGTGTAGCTCATGTTACCAGAGAGTTTGAACCAGTCTCTCAACTGATAGTCAGCCTTCAGACGGCCAGTGAAACGCTCATAGTCAGAGTTCATTGTGATACCCTCATTTTTCAGATAGTTGGCAGAACCATAGAAAGAACCTTTGGCGTTGCTTCCTGTTGCTGTCAAAGTGTACTCCTGACGCAGGCCATTCTGATAAGAAGCGTCACGCCAGTCGTCAGGCAGCAATGTATACTGATTGCCGTTGTAGCTGATTACGCGGCCGAGTGTAGCGTTAGGATTGAGTCTGCCGTTCATACCGATCAGAGTCTGTCCCTCTGGCACTGTATAAACGTTATATCCAAGACCGTATGCATTATTTGCAGTAAGGTTCTGGCTAGCCCAAAGATAAGCCTGGTTAGCGTTATATCCGAGCTTGTCCTGTGCATAGTTGTTCAATGCTGTATACCACAACTCGTAGTATTTAGCAGGATTATTTACATAATTGTATTCAGGAAGAGCCTTTGAGTTAGAACCCCACTTAGCGTCAACTGTTATAGAAGAAGTACCCTCGCGGCCGCTCTTTGTTGTGATGATGACAACACCGTTGGCACCACGCGCACCATAAAGGGCTGCTGAAGCTGCATCCTTCAACACTGTCATTGAGGCAATATCCTGATTACTTATAGAGTTGAGAACGTCGGCCTCACAGGGAGCGCCGTCGAGAATAATCAACGGATCGTTGCCGGCATTAATGGAGCTGACACCACGGATACGGATGCTGAAGCTCTCCTGACCAGGCTGTCCTGTTGCAGTATTAATCTGCACACCTGAAACCTTACCGGTAAGAGCGTCAACCGGGTTAGCAACTGAACTCTTGGTAATGTCTTCTGACTTAACAACGGCTGCAGAACCGGTGAAGGCTGATTTCTTTGCAGTACCGTAAGCAACGACCATCACTTCGTCGAGGTTGGTCTCATCCGGAGCAAGAACCACGCGGACACTATTGCCCTTTACCGTTACGTCTTGGTCAACCATGCCGACATAAGTTACTTTCAGCTTGTTGTGCCCTGAAGGCAGACTGAGCGAGAACTTACCGTCAGCGTCTGTCACGGCACCTACATTGGCACCCACAACGCGGATGGTTGCACCGATAATCGGCTGACCGTCCTCCTGAGACAC
>HF992582.1 GCA_000436695.1 Prevotella sp. CAG:1185
TGATTTTCAGATAGTTAAAATCTTTCGAACACTAATGATTTCTTATCCCGAACTCGCGTATGTATATGTCCTTTCTTAAATTTGGTTGACTTCAAAAAAATCGTCGCCTTCAATGAATGTATGAAGGCGACGACCATATATTATGTGTGTCTATTATCCTATCTTTGCCAAAGGCACTGATGAGGGCGATGCCTTGCTGCCCATGACATTGGAGGATTTGGATATATTACGGATTCCGTCTTTTAAAGAATCTGACGAACTGTTGTCCTCGTCTTTCTTCTTTGCCGAATAGCTGACGCTCAAGATTACTCCGATGTAAACGCAGTTGACTATCGTTGAAGTTCCTCCCTTGCTTATCAGCGGCAACGGCTGACCTGTCACGGGGACAAGACCTACGGCTACTGCCATGTTGAACATGGCCTGCACCACAAGCAACAGGGCAAAGCCCATGATGAGCAGCGCCGGGAACGTGTTGACACAGCGGTTGGCTATAGTTGCCGTGCGGAACAGCAGGATGATGTAGAGCAGACAGACAAATGCCGCACCGGCTATGCCCATCTCCTCAATGATAATGGCGTAGATGAAATCGGAGAATGCCTGCGACAGGAAGTCGCGCTCAACCGAGTTGCCCGGGCCCTTGCCCACTATGTTAGACGAAGCAATGGCTATGTTGGCGTGTGCCGTCTGACCGTCCTTGTCGAGGTCTACATCCTCAGGGGCAACTTCCTTATTGTCGAGGAACTTGTCTATACGTGATTTCCACGTGTCAAAGCGGTGGAACACCTTCTCAACTACTGTTTCATCTTTTTTGGCTACCTCTTCTGTCATTGCCATCTTTTGGCCTGCCGCCATATTCTCCTTTTCCTTGTCGTGGCCTAACATCATAACCATGGACACTACAAATATCAGAATAAGCATGACGACGCCGAGCAACCGCCCGATCTGTGCTTTGGGCACCTTGCCGATGAACATCATAAGCAACACGACAAGACTGAGCAGCGCCGCAGTTGAAAGGTTCTCGATCATAATGAGAGGAATGATAAACACGCACACGATAAGGATGTACTTAAAGGCGCGCTTGTCTGCTCCGTTTGGGGTCTGCATGGCACTGAGAATCTGCGCCGTGGCAAGCACTATGGCTCCCTTGGCAAACTCAGAAGGCTGAAACTGTACGTTCAATATAGACAGCCAGCGCTGAGAGCCGTTGGTACTCTCGCCGAAACATAACACGGCGATAAGTCCAATGAACGATAAGACAAGAGCCAAAGGAGTAACCATCTTGAAGTATTTGCACTTTACGTTCATGGTGGCTATCATGGCCATCACGCCGACAGCGAGCAGCAGGACATGCTTCAGCACCGGACCGAGATAGTTGCCGCTCTTGAACGACAGGTTGCTCGACGCGCTGAACACCTCAATGATGCTTATGATGCAGAGGAAGAAGAACACGGCCCATATCACTCTGTCACCTTTAAATTTGCCTGTAACGGCTTTTTCTTCCATTTTAATTTTATTGATATTGTTGTTGTTTGAGAAATTTGAAGATAATATTGCGGCATGGGGTTAAGCATAATCTCATGCCGCACGACTCTGCGTCAGCGCGATGCCGCCGTCCAGCCTTATCAGAGAGCTCTTACGAGCGCCTTGAACTGGTCGCCGCGGTCTTCCATGTTCTTAAAGAGGTCGAAGCTTGCGCAGCAGGGGCTAAGCAGCACGGTCTGTCCGGGCTTTGCCATCTCATAGCATGCGTTCACGCAGTCGCGCATAGAGTGAGTGTCGCGAACGGGTATGCCCATGCCGTCGAAGAAGTTGTGCAACTTGGTGTTGTCGGCTCCGAGATAAACCAGTCCGACGCACTTCTCTTTTACCAAATCCTTTATTGCGTTATAGTCGTTGCCCTTGTCCTTTCCGCCGAGAATAAGCACTACAGGAGTCTTCATGCTCTCGAGCGCATACCAGCAGGCATCAACGTTGGTGGCCTTTGAGTCGTTGACATAAAGCACTCCGGCTACGGTTGTAACCTTTTCAAGGCGATGCTCAACGCCGGGGAAGTCGCTAAGGCTCTTGCGGATAAACTCTTTCTTTATTCCTGCAACGTTAGACGCTATTCCTGCCGCCAGCGAGTTGTATATGTTGTGCTTGCCTGTCAGGCTCAGTTCCTCCTGCTCCATGTTGAACGGCGTGGGCTTCTCTATCTTGTACATGCCCTCCTCGATATATCCTATAGAGCCTTTCTCCTTCAGTTCCGAGAACGGATAGCGTATGGCCTTGATGTCATACTTCTCAAGCTCGCGGCGTATAATCGGGTCGTCGTTCCAGTAGATGAACGAGTCTTCATTTGTCTGATTCTGCAATATGCGCATCTTGGCGTCTACATAGTTCTGCATGCAGTTGTCGTAGCGGTCGAGATGGTCGGGAGTGATGTTGAGCAGAATGGCGATGTTGGCACGGAAGTCGTACATGTTGTCGAGCTGGAACGAGCTAAGCTCTATTACATAATACTCGTGAGGAGTCTCTGCCACCTGCAGCGCAAGACTGTTGCCGATGTTACCGGCCAGACCAACGTCGTAGCCGGCGCTCTTGAATATGTGATAAATCAGCGATGTAGTGGTAGTCTTGCCGTTGCTTCCCGTTATACATATCATCTTAGAGTTGGTGTATCGTCCGGCAAACTCAATCTCGCTGATAAGATGTATGCCTTTTGCTATACATTTCTTTATCATAGGAGCATTGAGCGGAATGCCCGGACTCTTGATAATCTCGTCGGCATTGAGGATAAGTTCCTCAGTGTGGTGGCCTTCCTCCCATTCAATGCCGTGGCTGTTGAGCATGTCTTTATATTTGTCCTTAATGGACGACATGTCTGAAACGAAGACGTCGAAGCCTTCTTTCTTTGCCAGTACGGCTGCTCCGGCACCACTCTCGCCGGCTCCTAATATAACGATTCTTTTCATTTCTTCAGTTTATCTTATTTTAAGTGTAATGATTGTAAGTGCCGCAAGGATGATTGTCACAATCCAGAAGCGTATGGTGATTTTCGACTCATGCACTGCTCCTTTCGGCTTTTTGAACAGGTATTTAATCTCCGGGTCGAGCTGTTCCTGCTGCGTGCGGAAGGTGTCGTGCAGCGGCGCGCGCTTGAACATGCGCTGCTTTACGCCCTTGCGGGTGCCCATCTTAGCATACCACACCTGCATTATCACGCTAAGGCTCTCAACGAAGAAGATTCCACAGAGGATAGGCAGCATCAGCTCCTTGTGTATGATGATGGCACACACGGCAATGATACCGCCGATGGTCAGCGAGCCGGTGTCGCCCATGAATATCTGCGCCGGATAGGCGTTGTACCACAGGAAACCGATGAGCGCGCCGATGAATGCACACAGGAACACCACAAGCTCCTGCGAGCCGGGGATGTACATGATGTTGAGGTAGGCGGCATATTCGATATGACTGCTCACATAGGCAAATATGCCAAGCACCACGCCTATTATGGCAGAGTTGCCGGCGCACATGCCGTCCATACCGTCGTTAAGGTTGGCGCCGTTTGACACTGCCGTAACCACAAAGATAGTCATTATAACAAACAGCACCCATCCTGCGGCCGTCTTATACTTACCGCAGAAGCTCATCAGGTTGGCATAGTCGAGGTTGTGGCCCTTGACAAACGGGATGGTGGTCTTAAGCGACTTCACAGCCTCCTGCCTGTGTTTCACCACCACTTCCTTGCCGTCCTGCTTCTCTATGGCAAGGTTCTCGTTGATTTTGGCATCGGGACTGCTCCACAGGATAAGACCGACGATAAGTCCGATGCTTATCTGTCCTACAATCTTGAAGCGTCCGGGCAGTCCTTCCTTGTTGTGGCGGAATATCTTGATATAGTCGTCGAGTCCGCCGAGGAATCCGAGCCACACCGTGGTGATAATCATCAATATGAGATAGATGTTGCGCATACGGCCGAGCAGCAGCACCGGAACGAGAATGGCCACTATGATGATGATGCCTCCCATTGAGGGCACGCCGATTTTCTTTACGCCGAAGGGGTCAATCTTGGCGTCGCGCTGAGTCTCGGTTATCTGTTTACTCTTGAGATATTTGATAAACTTCTCGCCAAACCATGCTGATATTACCAGCGCCAGGATGAGTGCCAGCAGCGCACGGAACGAGATGTATCCCCACACGTGTGAGCCGGGGATGCCAAACTGCTCAAGGAAACGAAATAAATAGTATAACATTATATATTATATGTTTGGGGGTTATGCTTTCTGGTTTGCAAATATGTCGCGTAGAATCTCCTTGTCGTCAAAGTGATGCTTTACGCCCTTTATCTCCTGATAGTCCTCATGGCCCTTGCCGGCAACGAGGATGACGTCGCCCTTCTGAGCCAGCATGCACGCCGTGCGTATGGCCTCCTTGCGGTCTACTATGCTCACCACCTTGGTCATCTGCTGCGGAGTGAGTCCGGCCAGCATGTCGTTGATGATGTCCTGCGGCTCCTCAAAGCGCGGGTTGTCGCTCGTTATTATCACCTTGTCGCTCTGCTTAACGGCCTCCTGTGCCATAAGCGGACGCTTGCCCTTGTCGCGGTTGCCGCCTGCTCCGCACACTGTTATAACGTGGCCCTTGCCGTTGAGCACCTCATGTATTGCCTTGAGCACATTCTCAAGTGCGTCGGGGGTGTGGGCATAGTCTACAATAGCTGTATATCCGAGCGGTGAATGAACCGGGTCGAGACGGCCGCTGACGCTCTTCAGCGTACTCATAACAACGAGGACGTTCTCGGGTTTCTCGCCGAGCATTACGGCTGCGCCATATACTGCAAGCAGGTTGCTGACGTTGAACTTGCCGATAAACTGCACTCCTACCTCGCGTCCGTCAATCTCGAGATACATTCCGCCGAAGTGGCACTCAAGAATCTTAGCCTTAAAGTCGGCCATGCTTCTAACTGAATAGGTCTTAACCTTAGCCTTGGTGTTCTGCACCATCACCATGCCGTTCTTATCGTCGGCATTGGTTATGGCAAATGCAGTCTTGGGCAGTCCGTCAAAGAAAGCCTTCTTGGCGTTGCGATAGTTCTCGAATGTCTTGTGATAGTCGAGGTGGTCGCGTGTAAGATTAGTGAATATTCCGCCGGCGAAGTTAAGTCCGCCGATACGCTTCTGTGCAATAGCGTGCGAGCTGCACTCCATGAAGGTATACTGACATCCGGCCTCAACCATGCGGCCCAGAAGTTCGTTAAGCTCTATCGGGTCGGGAGTGGTGTGGTCGGCAGGTATCTTCTCGTCTTCTATATAGTTGCACACCGTTGACAGCAGTCCGCACTTATATCCGAGCTTGCGGAACATGTGATAAAGCAGCGTGGCTATTGTTGTCTTGCCGTTGGTGCCGGTAACGCCCACTAGTTTGAGTTTTCTCGACGGGTCGCCGTAGAACAGCGTTGCCACCTTGCCTACGGCATCTTCTGTCGACTCAACCTGAACATAGGTTACGCCCTCGGCAAGCTCTGCCGGCATATCCTCGCAGAGTATTGCGGCAGCTCCCTGAGCCACGGCCTTTCCGATAAATGTGTGGCCGTCAACCTGTGTGCCCTTCATGGCAACAAACAAATGTCCTTCAGCAACGCGGCGTGAGTCGATGTCAACGCCCTTAATCTCAATGTCCGTATTTCCGGCAATGTTTACCGTACAGATATTCTTAATCAGTTCACTTAGTGTCATATCTTATTGTTTTTATATTTCGAGTTTTAGTAAGCAAACCTCACCTTTCTTTATTACATGTCCTGCAGGCAGACTCTGCTGCGTAACCCTTCCGCGTCCGTGCAGTCTTACCTTCACGCCGCGGCTCTCAAGGAGATACACGGCATCGCGTGCGCCCATGCCCTTAACGTCGGGCACAATGCGGCTGTCATAATGAGGGCCTCTTGTCAGCATAACCGACGAAGGCTCCTTCTTGGCGTTTCCCCATATCGGGTTGCCGTCGGCGTAGCTTCCGCTCCAGTTCTTGTTGGTGTTGATGCCGAGATGACTCAACACATAGTCGGCAGCTAGTATGTTGCCGCTCTTAACGTCGGGCACGAGTATCGACAATGAGTCGCGTGCGTCGGTAACGCTGAGCTTCAGGCTCTGAGCCATTATGCCTTCGGCAATGTTGTGGAAAACAAGTCCGCTCATGCCGCCGCCTGATGCCGGAAGTCCCGACTTCTGTATGCACACGATGCAGCTGTAGCGCGGTGCGTCGGCAGGGAAATATCCGGCAAAGCTCAACAGATAGTTTACCTTGCCCGACTTGTAGCCTCCGGCACCTTTAGATATCTGTGCCGTACCTGTCTTGCCTGCCACCTTGAACGATGTTGAGCCGGCGCGCTTGCCAAGTCCCTGACTAACCACGTGTTCGAGTATGGTCTGTATCTCGCGCAGAGTTTTCTCCTTGCAGATGCGCGCCTTTATCACCTCGGGCGGAAACTCGGCTATCACCTTGCCGTCCTTAACCACCTGCTTAACGAAGCGCGGGCGCATCATTGTGCCGTTGTTGGCTATTGCGTTATAAAATGTGAGCGTAGATATAGGCGGCACCTGTGTCTCGTAGCCGATGCTCATCCAGGGCAGCGCCGTCTTGCTCCAGTTTACATATTGTCCCTTGCTGTTCTTCTTAGGCATACGGATCTTCGGTGCGGCGTATCCCACAATCGGGAGATGCAGGTCGGTGCGCAGTCCTACGCGGTCGATGCCTTCGACAAACTTCTCAGGTCTGTCGTGATAGAACTTGTCTATTATTCGGCTTACGCCGATGTTAGAGCTGTATTCGAGCGTCTGCGGAAGTGTAAGCACCTGATATCCGCCGCGGTGCCAGTTGTGGTCGCGCATCTTGGCTCCGTACATGTCCCATATACCGTTGCCCGTGTCTACCTTATACGTAGTGTCAACCACTCCGTCGTCGAGCGCAACCATTATTGACGCCGTCTTGAACACCGAACCCGGCTCAAGCAGGTCTGACACGGCGCTGTTCTTTATCTCGTTGTATTCGCCGTCGGCACATTTTGCCATATTGACTATTGCCTTAACGTCGCCCGTCTTAACCTCCATGACAATGGCAACGCCCACATTGCCGTTAATGTCTTTCAGCTCGTCGATAAGCGCGCGCTCTGCAAGGTCCTGCATATTCACGTCAATAGTGGTAACGATGTCGGCACCGTTAATAGGCGGTATTGTGGTGAGGTCAATATACTTATTCCTTATCTTTCGACGATTTCGCTTTCCTTTCTTACCTCTCAAAATTGAATCAAAAGACAACTCAAGTCCACAGCGGGCAGAATCTTTCTCGCCATATATGTCACCAACGGTTCTTTCTGCAAGCGAACCGAATGGGCGCTGACGTGAGTCAAGCGTATCAACATGGTATCCGCCAATGTATTTAGACAAATTAAACACAGGAAGTTTTTTCACCTCTGAATAGACGGCATAGCTAACACGCCCTTTCCATATAGGCCAATGCTGACTCTTCAGCTTGCGTCCTTTCTCAAGATATTCCTTAAACTGGGCTGCCGATTTCTCCGGGAATATCTCATGCAAGCCCATGCAGATGCTGTCGAGTTTAACCTGCCACAGCGAGTCTTTCTTCTCTCCGCCTGCCCTGAAATCCATAAACAGGCGGAATTCGGGCAGCGAACTTGCCATGAGCTGTCCGTCGCAGCTAAGGATGTTGCCGCGTACAGGCTTAATATCCACGCTGTCTTTCTTCAGGCGTGATGCCACCTTAAGCCAATAGTCGCGCTCAACGGTGGCAATACACATGGCCTTGCCTAATATAACTATTCCGACCACAACCATCACGTAGGCTATGATCTTATATCGTGGAATTATCTTTTTTCTGTCAAACTTATTGCTCATTTTCTTCAGGTACGTTTATTATGTATGGTGGTTGGTTGGCGATATGCAGCACACTGTCCTTGTTGTTCTTAAGCATCTCCAGCACGTTGCTCTCGCGGCACATTTCTGTCAGTTTGCTCGAACTTGCCAGCGCCTTATATTTGGCGTCTTTCAGTTGTTCGTTAAGCTCGTTGATCTCAAGCAGGTCTTTCTGGCAGCTGTATCGGTTAGACACATATACAAGAGTAAACGCTGCTATGAGAAGTATCACCCAAATCTGTTTTTTGAGCATCTCTGTCGAAAGAAAGTCGCCTCCAAGAATCTTGCGCAACGTAAGATTGGTCGATTGCGGCATTTCCTCTTCTATAGCCTGCTCTCTCATCACCTGTTTAAACAGTGACGTCTTCTTCTCATTCTCCTTCTTGCCGGGACTGTCGTCGCCCGGTGTTCCGTTCTTCTTTTCCAAATTGTCCTTGTCAGTCATTTTTCTTTTCTGCTATTCTGAGTTTTGCGCTTCTGCTTCTCGGATTGTTCTCCAGTTCTTCTTCTCCGGGTGTTATCACCTTGTTGTTTATCAGCACGAACGGCGTTTCAACGCGTCCGTAAAAGTCCTGCTTCATCTTTCCCTCCGGATTGCCCGTCTTCATTACGTTCTTAACTATGCGGTCTTCCAGACTGTGATATGTTATCACCGAGAGCCTTCCGCCGGGCCTCAGCAGCTCTGTAGCCGCCTTGAGCATCTCTTTCAGGGCTGTCATCTCGTTGTTAACCTCGATGCGAAGGGCCTGAAAGAGCTTTGCCATGTCCTTCTTCTCACGCTCGCGCCTGAACAGACTTTCCACCGCGCCTATAAAGTCCTGCGTGGTGGCTATCTTGCGTGTGGCGCGCGCCTTAACCAGTGCGGCGGCTATCTTGCGCGAGTTTTTCAGTTCGCCGTAAAGATAGAACACGTCGGCGAGGCGTTCCTCGTCGTATGTGTTCACCACGTCGGCCGCCGTCGTGCCGTCGCGCTTGTTCATACGCATGTCGAGCGGGGCGTCAAAGCGGAACGAGAATCCGCGCGACTCGTCGTCGAAATGGTGACTCGACACGCCGAGGTCGGCCAGCAGGCCGTCTATATGGTCTACGCCGTAATAGCGCATCCAGTTTTTAAGATATCTGAAGTTGCTCCGAACAAAGGTCAGACGGCCGTCGTTGATGATGTTCTTCTCGGCGTCGGCATCCTGGTCGAAGCTGTACAGATGGCCGTCGGCGTCAAGGCGCGACAGTATTTCGCGGCTGTGTCCGCCGCCTCCGAAGGTTACGTCAACATATATGCCGCCCGAACTGATATTCAGCCCGTCGACACTGTCTTTCATCAAGACAGGAACGTGATATGTCTTTGCGGTGGTCACCATTGGCGTTATATTTGTGTAATGATTAGTTAAGTTTTAGAAAAGCACGCAGCAAAGGGCCGTCTTACTCAGACTGGCTGCCTCCGTGGTCTTGTTTCATTATATCCTCGAGCGCGGCCCCAAACTCTTCAGGATTCATAAATGGCTTGTCAGCGTTGTCGCGGCTCCATATCTCTATGGTGTCGTCCATGCCGATAAACTTTATCTCCTGGCTTATTCCGGCCATCTTAAGGTAACGTTTGGGGATAAGAAAACGGCCGTTGGCATCGAGCGTAACCATTTCGGCGTCGGCCACAAACTGGCGGAATATCTGCTGATGCCTGCTGTCCCAGCGGTTAAGACGCGAACGCAGGGCCTCGGTCTGGCGGTTCCATACAGATGCGGGATAAAGCACTAAGCAAGGCTGAAACACATCTTTGCGCATGACGAGATAGTCCTCATAAGAGTCTTGTAGCTCTTTGCGGAATATCGCCGGCAAAAAGGCGCGCCCCTTTGCGTCGGTCTTGGCTTCTATGCTTCCCAAAAATCGCATGCGTACATCTATAATAGAAATCCGGTGTCAAAGGTAAGTATTTTCCTCCACAATTCACCACAATTCACCACAAAAATGCAAATTTAATATGTTAAAGTCAATAATGCCTCCACATCAGCTGCCATAACGGCATTATTTGCCCAATAAGAGGCATGAGCAGATATAGCCTTTCGGGCATGTCTGATGCCTGTTTCGACGGCTCATTTATGTGGCATTTCTAATTATTGTTTCCACCTTTTTCCTTCTTCTTCAGCCTATGTCGCATGGTTCTGACGGCCCCTTGCGATATGCCCATAATGCGTGCCGTGGCTGCGGCATCCATGCCTATGGCTGATAAAAGCAGGAAAAATGTGGCATAGGCTGTTAGTTTTGTGTGGGTTTCCTCTATCATTCTCACCTTGTCGGGCATCTTCGCCCTTAAGTATTCTACAACGGCCTCAAAGTCATCTTTGCTCCATTTTGACACGTTTCCATCGAGTTTTACGCTCTCATACAAGCCTTTTCCGCGGTCGAGTATCGCACTTAGTCGTGCCTCGCCCTGCTCAAGCTTCTTCCTCAGCCGTTCAATCTCCTTTTTGTCGCCCCGGCTCGTGCGCTCAGCATCCTCAAGCTCGCGCTGATATTTGTCAGTCTCCCTGCGTATTTCGGTTATCAGACAGCGCGTTCTGTTGGCACGCCTGCGGAACAAAAACACCGATGAAATGGCGAAAAACAGCAACACAGATACAGAGATGATGATAATCATTCCGATGCGTTGTCCTGTCATCTCATCCTTTTTCATGTTGTCGTATTCGTTTTGCAGCGAAAGCATTTCTTCTGTCTTTTTTCTTACCTGTGCGCTGTCCTGCATTATTTTTTCTTTTTTATGATATTCGTTAGCTTCTTCCGGCCGACTCTCTTTTTCCGCTTTTTCCGCCATAAACTGATAAATTTCAGCCTTTTCATCGAAGTTTGCGTCTTCTAAAGCCTTGGCTAAAAGGGTGTCACATTCTTCTGCTTTTCCTCTTGCATAGCAAACCTTTGCCAAATTAATGCGGGTTGTCGGAACATCAAGCAGATTGAATGCCTGTCTAAACAACGGTTCTGCTTTCTTATATTCTCCGTATTCATAAAAAAGATATCCGATGTTAGTCATATATGCGACACGTTCAACTTTTGATGTAATTCTTTTTAAGTGTGGAAGAATCTTTGTCAAATAATATGACGCACTGTCTTTATTTCCTTTGTAATAGAATACTGTCCCAATATGATTATATGCTAAACATTTCCAGTTCACATTGTTGTGCTTCTGTGCATGTTCTAGAGTTTTTTTAGCATATTTCATACTTAAGTCATAAGCATTTGCCTCCAAGTTCATGTAAGACATGTTAATGTATATATAATAACGAAGCCAGGGAATACCTATTTGTTCTTCTAAATTTTCTGCTTTTTTCATGTAATACATGTTTTGTTCCTTATTACCTCTCTCAAAGGCATTTATACTTTTGTAATAGTAAGCGCGTGCGAGTTCGTTTAAAGCTCCTGTTTTTTCATAATATCGTATGCTGTTGTCTAATAAAGAATCGTTTTTCTGTTCAATATCCTTACCTATGTTGATATGCGTTTTAACGATGCCGTAATATGCTCTTTCATTATCGTTTTTTATATCCTTTAATTTTATGTTTTTAATTAAAACAAATGCAGTGTCATATTGTTCGGATATAACTAAAGAGTCTATTTTTTTCAACTTGTCAATTGTCGTGTTTCTGTTCCAATGTTTACAGCTTGTTATTATTATCAGCAATAAAATGAAGTATATGTATTTCATAATAATATTTGTTTCTTGTGTTATGCAAATGTATAAATAAACTGCATAACAACAAAATATCCTATATCCTTTTTGTTTAATGCGTTACATTTTTGACCTTCCCGGCAATACTTATATGTCGTAATTCATTGATTATCAATCACTAACATCTTAAACACCATGTAACATCATGCATAAAATCAGAAGGCTATATTCTTGTAATTTATAATTAGCATAAATATATTTGTGACTAAAATATCAATGTTAAACCAAAATTTATTAGTTATGAAAAAAAACTTTATTTTATTTATTTGCTTAATTATGTCTGCTGTCTATGTAAAAGCGCAATCGGAGCATCATGGACAAACAGAGGAGAAAATTGCGATTAATCAAGGTTCGCAAACATTTTTTGACAGGCTTTATTTACAGCTGGGGCTTGCTGTAGGAACGAAACACAATGATATTACTCCTATGGAGCCGACAGTGGAAGTTGGTTATTTCGTATTGCGTAAATTATATCTGTTCGGGTCGTATTCAGGCTTGTACGCGCATTATGACAAGGATGAAAATATAAGGAAATACACTTTAAGCCAAAATTTGGGTGGAGGATTGGGCTATACGCTTTTTAATACCAGAAATACTTATTTTGATCTAAATGGCAAAATTACATCATCTGTCGGCAGTTCAGACTGGAAATTCGTCTGCTATGACATCGGGGTTAAATATCGTATCGGATCTGGCAAACAGAAGATACATTTTGGATTAAGCTATCGCCACATCAACTCGCGCACGGCAGGCATCGACAATTACAATGGCGTGTTCGGAACGATTGGATTCGGCTTCTGACAATAAAAACAACACAATTTCAACGTCATAATTTATAATGCAGATATGGCTTTGCTCACATTTATGGGCAAAGCCGCATCGGCATTAATCCATACGGTATTTAGCATTATCACCCATTTTATCGTTTTACGGAAAAACAGAACAATTTTATCATGAGTAAGTCATTCTTTATTTTTCTTCTGTTTTCAGCATAAAAAGCACCATAACATCGGTAAAAACTTAGGACAAAATATATATTCAATCTAGGAAATGAATATATAACAGACGTTAAAGCAACGAGATTAAATGCGTATATTTATTAACATCGCTTTACATTTAAACAGTTTGAGCAGCCCTAAAGAGCCGTTTTTGAAGTATAAAATCACCTATTTTGAATGTCAAACGGCCATGTATCGCATCATAAACGGCCCACTTTTGCACCGTAAATGGCCGAGTAATATTTGTTAACAGTTATGTTTTCATGTCATCAAAAGCGCAACGCCCTGTAAATCAACGTATTATCAAAACAGCTAAATTTTGACGATTTTTCGCTCCAAACCACGTAACAGCGAAGAGCAACGCTATTCTGAAAGCGTTAAACGTTCGATGAAACCGATGATTTTTGGTATTTATGATGTAAAGAATTATGCCCGAATACGAAAGAAAACCATGCCATCGGCGAAGAGAAAAATCTGACAAAACGGACAAAATGAATAAAACGGCAAGGCGTGCCAGCACTGGCATAAACATGACAAAAATGAGCCTGAAAAGCCCAAGAGTGTATGACAGACATACAAAAACTTCTAAAAATCACGTCAGCATTTTGCTGTTAACGGCAAACTTAGTAACTTTGCGCCGGAATTATTACACATCTATATATTTAAATAAACTATGGCAAAAAAAGCATTATTGATGATACTCGACGGATGGGGTATCGGAAAGCATGGCGCAGGAGACGTAATATTCAACACACCGACGCCTTATTTGGATTATCTTTACGCCGTAAGCCCTCACTCACAGCTGCAGGCTTCAGGCGAGGATGTAGGTTTGCCTGACGGACAAATGGGTAACTCTGAGGTGGGACACCTCAACATCGGAGCAGGACGCATCGTTTATCAAGACTTGGTTAAGATTAACCGCGCATGCAAGGACGGCTCAATACTTAACAACCCCGAAATAGTTAACGCATACAGCTATGCCCGCGACAACGGCAAGAAGCTGCACCTGATGGGTCTGACCAGCAACGGCGGTGTACACTCTTCACTCGACCACCTGTTCAAGCTCATCGAAATATCTAAAGAATACGGACTGAAGAACACTTATGTTCACTGCTTCATGGACGGCCGCGACACCGACCCGAAGAGCGGAGCCGGATTCATCAAGGAACTGACTGACCACTGCGAGAAGAACGACGCTCACATTGCAAGCATCGTAGGACGCTTCTACGCTATGGACCGCGACAAGCGCTGGAACCGTGTTAAGGAGGCTTACGACCTGCTCGTTGAGGGCAAGGGCAAGAAAGCCACTGACCTGGTTAAGGCTATGGAAGAGAGCTACGAGGAAGGCGTTACCGACGAGTTTATCAAGCCTATAAGCAACGCTAACGTTGACGGCACTATACAGGAAGGCGACGTTGTTATCTTCATCAACTTCCGCAACGACCGTGCAAAGGAGCTTACACAGGTGCTCACACAGCAGGATATGCCGGAGGAAGGCATGCACACAATAAAGGATCTGCAGTATTACTGCATGACTCCGTATGACGCATCTTTCAAGGGCGTACACATCCTCTTCCCGAAAGAGAACGTACAGGACACCCTGGGCGAATATCTGAGCAAGCAGGGCAAGAAACAGCTGCACACAGCCGAGACAGAGAAGTATGCTCACGTAACATTCTTCTTCAACGGCGGACGCGAGGCTGCATTCGAGGGCGAGGACCGCATCCTGGTTCCTTCTCCAAAGGTTGCTACATACGACCTGAAGCCTGAGATGAGCGCATACGAGGTTAAGGACAAGCTGGTTGGCGCCATCAACACTCAGGAGTATGACTTCATCGTTGTCAACTTTGCCAACGGCGACATGGTAGGCCACACCGGCGTTTACCACGCAATAGCAAAGGCTGTATGGGCTGTTGACCACTGCGTACACGACGTTATCGAGGCTGCCAAGGCCAACGGATATGAGGCTATAATCATAGCTGACCACGGAAATGCCGACAACGCCATCAACGCTGACGGAACACCTAACACGGCTCACTCACTGAACCCGGTTCCGTTCATCTACGTTACAGACAACAACAGCGCAACTGTAAAGAATGGTCGTCTGGCCGACGTCGCTCCTTCAATCCTCCACATCATGGGTCTGGAGCAGCCGTCTGACATGACCGGCGAGAACCTCATTGAGGACAACAAGTAATAACATTCCGGCTGAACAGTCAGCAGGAAAAGATAAAAATAAAGGGACGGGCATCTTTTGCCAGTTCCTTTATTTTTATACAAACATCGTCTACTTGAACCAAACAATGTTGGCAACGTTAATAACAAAAAGAAATTCTTTTTATTGGCATCAATTAGCAGACAGAGAGCATCACTATCCGTAACCCGCTTAATGGCGTATGTTTTGCGAATTTACGGGGTTTGTAATATTAAGGCGTTTATTTATCGGCCTGTCTGTTTGTACATTTCAATTTATACCGTTATTGCAGTTACATTCCTTTAATCAGTTCATAGGCTTTTTTATATAGGTCTTTCCCCGTTTTTTCAAGAAGGCAGTCAATTATATATTGGCAATTCAGTTCTTGCACATTGCGCTGAAGGAAGTTTAAAACTGTTTTATAAGCAAGTTCAAAACTATAAGATTGTTCTTTAGGTGCATGGGTAAAGAAGTCGAAAGCCAAAGGTTGTTCTTTCCAATTGTGATGAAACAACCCGTTCCATATTTCTTTCAAACGCGCCAGAAAAACAGAATTCTTTTCGGATGGATATATAGGATCGTATTCTTTTACGAAACGGGCAAGCGACAGAAATGTGCTTTCAAAGGTGAAAATCTGTTCCAATATCTGTTTGTCCTCTTCATCGTCAGTATAATCAATATGCTTTATTGTATCAAACAGGATGCAATTATCTTTGTAGTTTCCTACGGTAAAAGAAAGGGTGAAAGAGATGTAGTAATCATCAACTTTGTCTATCTGCTTCCAATTTATGGATTGAATGCCACTGCACACTTTTAAAAGGTCGGTAAAAGAAAACGGAGAATGAAGCTGTTTTATCGCTTTCTTAAACTTGTTCATCGCACTTTTAGGGGTGGAAGATTGTACAGGAACTCTTATATCCTCATGTACTGATGGAAGTATGCTACTTTCTTTCCATTTCTCGAACGGAAGTTGGAATTGAGCTCCGTTGGGAAGGGATGGAAGTATGCTACTTTCTTTCCATTTCTCGAACCCGTCATTGTCTAATTCCAACAGCTTAGATATAAATAGTAGTTCGTCAGAAGTCAAAACGCTGTAATCTTCAATCCCATATGTAAAATAGGAGGATTTTCGGTTTATTCTTTTACCTTTCATCGTGCAATAAATACGATAAGCGACAAACGTATAAAGATATTTACCTTGCAAACTACTGTCTTCCTGCACCTCATGATTGAACGCCTCATAGTAAATATCGTGAGTTGCCAACACATAAGCATAGCAATTTTCGATTATAATCCAATCTCCAAAGGATAAATTACAGTGTTTCATATTATTCTTCAATTAATGTTAACGTGAGTTCAACGAATTGTAAGTTGTTGTAAATTTGGTGATTAGCGAAAATTGTCGCAACTTTATAATGCTGATTTACAAAAGATAATCGCTATAATCATCGAGAGCAAAGTTATAGAATTATTTTGTATGGCGGATGATTTTTGAAGGTTTTTGATGACATGACGGCAAGATATATACTTAAACCGAGTATGAAGCGCACCTTGTAAATTCCTGATTTCGGTTGACTTCAAGCAGGGGTTTAAGATGTGCGTGACGAGTAAGAAATTAAACTCATCACACTATAAATTGTGCACTTACAGTGCTTTATATTAAAATGTGACGAGTGACGAGTTTTCTGCAAAAACTGTTTTATACAGCATTTAGCCGAAATACGCCCGGGCAATGACCGGGAGTAACAAGCAATGACATACATCACGGCAAATATTCTGACTGGATGACGGCAAGCTTAGCGCAATACAACAGTACAAAGATTGACGAGAATATTTGACTTTCAAAGAAAAATATGTATTTTTGCATTGGTTAAAAAATTACACTTTGAATTATGGACGTAAAAATAGAAGAGTCGTGGAAACAGCATATTGGAGGTGAGTTTGAAAAGCCTTACTTTGCCAATCTTATCAACTTTGTACACGACGAATACCGCAACCATACGTGCTATCCGCCGGGACGACTTATCTTCAATGCCTTTAACCTGTGCCCGTTCGACAAGGTTAAGGTGGTGATACTCGGACAAGACCCATACCATGAGCCGCGACAGGCTGAAGGACTGTGCTTCTCGGTGAGCGACGGCGTGGTGTTTCCGCCATCGCTTATCAACATATTCAAAGAGATTGAAAACGACCTCGGCACACCGATGCCGCAAAGCGGAAGTCTGGTGCGCTGGGCACAACAGGGCGTACTGCTGCTCAACGCCACGCTGACCGTGCGCGAACATGCTGCCGGAAGTCATCAGCACCACGGTTGGGAGGAGTTCACAGACGCCACAATTAGCGCACTGAGCAGAGACCGCGACCACTTGGTGTTTATTCTTTGGGGCGGTTATGCACGCAGCAAAGCTAAGCTCATTGACGGCTCACGCCACCTCATACTGCAGTCGGTTCACCCGTCACCGCTGTCGGCCAACCGCGGCGGATGGTTCGGCAATCATCACTTCAGCCTTACAAACCAATACTTGCAGCAGCACGGCATGGAGCCGATTAAATGGTAACAAGACTACATTACATCACATATAGACAACGAATATGGATTTACCGATAATACAGGTGGGCGACGTGCTTGTGTCGCCCGACATTATAACAGAACAGTTCTGCTGCGACATCGATGCCTGCAAAGGCGAATGTTGCATTGAAGGCGACGCCGGAGCGCCTGTAACAATGGACGAGATTGGCGGAATTGAGGATTCGCTCGACACCGTGTGGACCGACCTCTCTGCCAACGCACAGGCCGTGATAGACCAGCAGGGAGTGGCCGACATCGACCCGGAAGGCGAACTCGTAACGAGCATTGTCAACGGTAAGGACTGCGTGTTTACGTGCTACGAGAACGGCTGTTGCCTGTGCGCCCTCGAAAAGGCTCACCGTGCCGGCAAGACAGAGTTCTGCAAGCCCATAAGCTGCGCTCTCTACCCTATCCGCGAAAAGAAACTTTCTAACGGTCTGACCGGTCTCAACTATCACCGCTGGAGCATCTGCGAGGCTGCACGCGCCAAAGGGAAACAACTGGGACTGCCCGTGTATAAATTTCTGAAAGAGCCGCTTATCCGCCGTTTCGGCAAAGAATGGTATGCCGAATTAGAGACAACCGTCGCCGAGCTGCACAAGGCAGGAATAATTTAACAATCTCATAAAAGACATAAGCGTCCGTGTTTCTGACATCAGAAGCACGGACGTTTTCGTATATACGGCAATAAATGAGATACGCTATGCATCGGTGCTTATGTCGCAGAAGGCTGTAAAAGCCAACTACACAGAAAGTTATCATATAACAGAATATAAGACACAATCAAATAAAAGGCAAAAAATAAGCCCCGACGGAAAGTTGTTCCGTGCGGGGCCAAACCATAAATAAAAGCCAGACAAAATTACTTCACGATAGTTTTTGAAACCACTTTGCCGTCGGCAGTCTTGCCTGTAACGATGTTGATGCCCTTACGATAGGTGTTAAGCTTAACACCATAGGCAGAATAGATGCCTGTAACGGTTACGGACTGAACGGCCTCAACGCCGTCGATGCCTACGGTTTCGTCAGATGCCTTTCCTGCCTTGCTCAGTCCGCCGTACTCGTTTACAGCCTGAATAAGATATTCGGCGCCGTCGGTATAGCTGCAAGATGTGGCCGTGGTGAATCCTTCCACGCTGCCGTTCTTGGTTATAACGTAGCAGATGGCGTAAGGAACGGCGTCCCATGTAACGGTCTGTTCCGACTTGTTGATTACAGGAACAGGAGCGTCGCAAGCCTCAGTCATAAGCTCCGGCTGCCAGTTGTCGTCGCCCGAAAGCACGTTCTTTATTGTATATTGTGCTGCCTCCTCATCGGTAAGAGAGTTCTTTGCATATCCCTCCACCTTCTGAGTCTTGTCGTCGTCGGCATAATAATAGTAATAGCTGCGGCGCTGTGACAGGTCAACAGGATTGCCTTCGCCGTCCACTGTGTTATAGTCGGCAAATATAGCAGGTATTCCGCCCATAGTTTCATACCATCCTGTGGCAGGTATAGTAACCTCGGCCTTGGTGTTGATGAACACGGTCTTGGGCTGATTGTGCCACGGACGGCCGAGCCATACAGAAGTTTCAGAAGGCACGCCGGGAGCAGTAATCACGTTGTTCATGAAGACATAGCCCCACTCAGAGTCGCTGTCGTGCGACGGAGCAACGATATATCCGCCGTCCTTACGCACAATGTTGATTGTGTCGCTGTCGAAATAATAGTCGCCGTTGTTATAGATAAAGTCTACAGCGCCCTCGATAAAGCTGTTCTTAACGTAAGCGCGGCAGTGAGAGTCGCTCGGTGTTATCCATGTGTCCTGATAGCTGTACATTCCGCAGTTGTTGAACACCAGGCGGTCGTTCTTGGTGTTAAGAGCCAAAGCCTGAGGTCCGTCGTTCTGCTCAACACCATAAGAGTTAACAAAACTGATGCCCTCAAAGTAAAGATTAGCAGAGCGTGCTACAAACGTTGCACCTATGTCCACATGCAGTGCGTTGTCGCCTCCGCACAGCTTATCGTCGCTTACAGACACCTTGTTGCGGTCTTGTCCGATGAAATGTAGATAAGGTTTCGACTCCGGTACGTCTACATGCTCCTTATAAACGCCTTCCTTTATGAAGATGAGCCACGGCTTAACGCGTCCCTCGGGAGCTGCGTCTACGGCAGCCTGAATGGTTGTGTAATCGCCTGTTCCGTCCTGCGCAACCACTGCGTCATATACACGTGCCTCGGGCTGCTTGCGCTCCATTGTGGTGAATGTAAGGCTTACGCCCTCGAAGGCGTTGCCCGTGCGGTCTTCTATTGCTCCGGCAGGCAGAGTGAAGGTATAGTCAGTAGAATATTTCAGACCTGTATATTTATATACAACAGTCTTTCCGCTTACGGTAGGAGCAATCTCCTCACCGTCGAGAGTAGCCTTTCCGCCGTTGGCGGCAGCCACAACTTTCTCGTTGAAAGTAAGTATAACAGAGCCGTTGGCAGTAATGTCCTTGGCATTGTCGGCAGGAAGTGTAGACACCAGTTTGGGTGCCTCGCCGTCGTCAACGATATTCTTGTCGGCAAGGACAAATATCTCGGCTACGGCTGTTCCGTCGTAATCGCTCTCACTGCCCACAAGTTCTGAAGTCCAGTCGGGCATGAAGCGTATATACACGCGGTCTTGTCCGGCAGCGTCGGCAGGCAGGTCAAACTCGCCTTCAGCCCATGCACGGTAAGGCAGAGTGTATGTTCCAAACTTAGTATAATTAGTTCCGTCAATGCTGTATTCGGCATTCACTATGCTGTGAGCATTGAAGTCGTCGCCCACGGCAGCCGAAAGTTTGATGTTAGAATATTCTTTTGTAGAGAACGAAATCTCGAAATAATACTGCTCGCTGAGGTTTCTCCACACGCGTGCAGCATACTTTCCGTTCTGTCCACCCTTCTCAGCTCCACATGCGAGCCACGAAGAAGTGAGGCCCTCGGCATTGCGCAGCGACAGCAGTCCGGCGTTGTCGCTCTCAGCCTTATAGTCGGCAGCGCGCTCCTTTGTAGGCGTATCGTTGTAAAGATCCCATCCCACTATATAGTCAACACAAGAGAATGTGGCAGTAACCTGCTTGTCGCCGTCCATGCTAATCTCGCGCACTGCGTCGGTAGAATTGTCTTCCCAGTTGGTGAACGTCAGTATGCGGTTGTTAAGAACGGTGAGTTTCACGTCGGTTCCTTCCTCATAATAGTGAACGCCGTCAACGACATTGCCCTCGGGACTGAACTGAACGAGGTTGGCATTGGCGCCGCCTTCAAGCGTGAGGTTTAGCGCGTAAACGTTGTTCTTGGTGTAAACGGCAGTGAGTGATGTGTTCTCTGAAATCTCGAACGTATAAGGATTTTCGGTAGAAACCACCTCGCCCTTGTCGTTGTTCCACGACTGGAAGTGATAGCCGAAGTTCTCCGTGGCAGTAACTGTGATGCTTGTGCCCTCGTCGAACTCTGTTCCCGAAGGATTGGAAGATACGTTTCCGGCGCCCTCCATGCCCGATTTAACCGACAGGGTGTACACGGGAACGGCAACAGGAGTGCCGTTGAAATCGGCTGTTATTGTAACATTGTTGATTGCGAGCTGCTTGCCTGCGTTGAGGTTATACACATAAATGTATATCTCAAACTTGTCGCTGAGCGTTCCAATCTGCGACAAATCGTAGTCGTAGCTTGAATAAGCTGATGCCCTTTCAGGGTTAACCGTCGATGCAATGGCGATTTTCTGGTCGCCGCTTACGGCATAGATGTCCATTGTTCCGCCGCTCGTTCCGCATTTAGCAGCGTTGAACGTAAGTTTTTTCGGAGTGAAGCTGATGCCTTTCTTAGGCACAACGGCAAAGCTGATGAACGAGTTTTCGTTCAAGGCATTGTTGATTTTCTCGGTAGGATCAAGTTTCGACAGCGTCTCGGTGCCGCATTTCTGCGTTCCGTTGAGCGTCAGTTTGCTGCCGAGAGTGTAGCCTGTTGACGACAGAGCCTCGGGAACTGATGCCTCGGCAGAAGTGGGATTAGACGCTCCCTCGGTGAAAGGCCACGCCACAGTGGCGTCGTTGGCACTGATTTCCTGTGCGCAGAGCCTGCCTGTAATGCCCGTGAGGCACAACAGCAGGATAAGCAGAGGAAACTTCATGTAAGATGTTTTCATAATAATTTTTTGATTGTTTTAATATAATACTTTACTTGTTTTAACCGTTCCATCGGCATATTCTTCCTTCACGATGTTGAGTCCCGGCTGCTTGTCGTGGCGCATTGTGCCGTCGGTACCATAATATATTGTGCGCACGGGAGCGGCATTCTGTGTCAGTTCTGAGCTGATGCCTGTGGTAGAGTCGACGGCGATGCCGTGTATCGTAACGTCGCTCAGACAGATGGTCTTGCCTGTTGCGGCATTGTTATACCAGGGATAAACGCGTATGCGGAGAGTTTCGCCCTCGTTGACCGACAGCACCGGCATTGAGCATACATACTGCATAGAGTTGGCGGGCATGCTCTTCATCTCGAAGATGTTTACAGGGTTGGCAAAGTTTTCTTCCTTCGAATAGTATATCTTGCAGCACATTCCGTTGCCGCCGCAGCCGCATACGAACATCGACATGGAGTCTACCTTGAGCGTGGTGCCCTTTGCAGGCTGAACGGCAAACTCGATGTAGCGGGTTGAAACTTCGTCGATTTCACCGTCGGGCCATGCTTCTCCCTCTATGATGTTGCGCTGAGTCTTGCGCGAAGCGTCGAAGCCTGTCCACTCTGGCCATGTTGTGTTGGCATTAGGTGCAGAATATTTCTGAACCAACATGCCGCTGTGCGACTGTCCGAGGGTGTTCATAGGTCCTGTAACCTCACACTCGTCGTCCTTCTCAAGGCGCCAGTAAGCCTGAACGGGAGCGCCGCCGTCAAGCACCACGCTTGTGCCTGTAACGGGTATGACGATTGTCTTGTCACCGCTGGTTACGGTTATTTCCTCATTTATGACGCCTTCTTCGGCAAACTCGCAACGGGCATAGAACGTACCTATCATGTTGCCTTCCTTATAGCTCATGCTGATGCTGCCCGAATAATTCTCGCCGTCGGCCGACACCTGCAGGCCCTTGCTTGCCGTAACAGTGACGTTGCCCTCTGCAGGCTGAAGGTCGAAGCCGCTTATCTGAAACTCCTTTACCACGGTCTGTCCCTTGTAAGCCTCGCCGAGGTCGGCCTTTGACGGATTGACGCTGAGGTCGCTCGTAAGGTTGATATAATCTGAAAGGATGCCCTGTTTCTGCAAAAGCTGTGCGCAGAGGCGTGCAATCAATGTGGCGCCCATGGCCGAAGTGTGGGTGCTGCCCTCGCCGTCAAAGAGCAGTTCGTTGGCCTTGGCGTCGCCGTAACTCTCATAGAGTTCTTTTGTGGCGGTAGTAAGATCAACGTAAGAAACGCCCATTTCATCGGCTACCATGCGCATCTGATAAGGATAGTCATAGGTGTGGTCGTCGGTGCTGACCTTATTTCCCTCGGTAATGCCCGATGAAGTGAGCAGCGAGAAGTCGTCGCCGAGGTCGTGGCGACCGTTGCGGCGTATGGTGCTGCCCGTGAAATATTTGCGGCAGATGGCGCCTACCAGTACAGGGGTTGCGCCCAGGGCGCGCGTCTCCTCAACATATTTGCGCAGATACTCTTTATAAGTTCCGCTTGCGGTTGTGCCGCGATAGTCGGTTGCGGCGGCTTTGTCGTGCTGGCCTATGCTCTCATAATAGGCCTTAACCTCGTCGCCGTCCATGCCGTCGTTCTTCTCGTCGTTGTGGGCAAACTGTATCAGCACGTAGTCGCCGGGCTGTATCTGCTTCTTGACCGACTCCCAGTAGGCTGCCTCCTCATAGAAGCTCTTGCTGCTCGCGCCACTCTTGGCACGGTTGTTAACTGTTACAGCATCGGTGAAAAACTGCTGAAACATCTGTCCCCAACCGCGCGTAACGGTTGTCGACTCGCTGTATGTGGCCATCGTAGAGTCGCCTATGGTGTGTACCTTTATTGCCATAATTGACGATGATACCAGCATACCTGCTGCTAAAAGCGTAGATTTAAAAAGGTTCATAATGCTTAAGTTATTTTTTAAGGTTATAATTTTCGTAGATAGTCTGAAGTAGATTCGGCTGCAAAGATAACCTTAATATGCCGATGAAATGGGATAAAAATTGTTCGGAAAGGTGGACTTTTCATCATTTTATGCCGATAAACCGGCTTTTTACGGCACACTGCACGGGGCATGGACATACAGGCGGGATTACCGTGAAAAGGCATACTGAACAACGTACTAAAGACAACGGCTTTGTAAAAGGCCACGTTTTAGGATGCAAAAGGCCATGTTTTAGCACGCAAAAGGCCGCCTTTCAGAAGATAAAAGACGGCCTTTTGCAACGCATTGATTATCTGACAGTTACAGAGGTGATATTGACACGGACTAAAAAGTATGCAAATCAGCCGTGCTGCGAATACTTTTTGCGGTAGTCTGACGGTGTCATGCCGGTCTTGGCCTTGAAAGTGCGGCCGAAGTATTTGGGATCGGTGAAACCGACAGAATATGCTATTTCGGAGAACGACTTGCGGCTCTCAACTATCAGCCGCTCAGCTCTTAGTATGCGCATGTGGCGCACAAAGTCGATGGGCGACATGCCGAAGAGCGACTTCACCTTGCCGTAGAACACGGTGCGGCTCAGGGCCATGGCTTTGGTTATGTCGTCTATCTTGAGGTCGGGGTCGGATATGCGCGGCTCAAGATACTCCACAAGTCGGCGCGCAAACTCCTTGTCGGCATCGGCTATGCCGGGCGAGTCGGCTTTATATATAAGATGTCCGTCGCCCGCTGCGTTGAGCTTGCTTACGTATGCCTGCTGAAGCTGGCGGCGCTGGCGTATGATGTTGTCGACACGCGACTTAAGGTAAGACATGCTGAAAGGCTTGGTTATATAGTCGTCTATGCCCTCGTTGAGTCCTTCTATGCGATAGTTGATGGCAGTTCTTGCCGACAGCACCACTATGGGTATGTGGCTTGTTTCGGGGCAGGCCTTTATCTTGCGTATCATGGTCATGCCGTCCATCACGGGCATCATTATGTCTGTGATGATGAAGTCGGGCTGACGGCTGCTTGCCAGCTGCAGGCCTTCCTCGCCGTTGCGCGCCTCAATGATGTCGTAGCTTGACGAAAGACTGCTTACAAGGAAATAGCGCAGCTCAACATTGTCCTCAACAATGAGCACGGTGATGCGGCCGGAAGAAAAATCAAGGTCGCTTACTGCCGTCTGATTATGCTGCAAATCGTCAAAAACGGCGGTTTCATCGGCAGCAGGCACAGTCATATTGGCGTCGTCGGCATCGGCGTCGAGCTTCTTCAGGTCGAGCGACTTGTTAACGAGTTCGAGCATGCGCATTGAGTTTTTCTTAACCAGCTGAAGATATGTACGTGCCTTTGCCGACAACGGTTCTTCGCTTAACACCTGACCAACGGGGCCGTCGATAAGCGTAAGAGGGGTGCGCAGCTGATGGGATATGCCCGTGAAGAAGCGTAGCTGACGCTCCTTAAGACGCTTCTCCATGGCTACGTTGCTGCGCAGGCGCCACACATAGAACAGGGCCGAAACAATGGCCAAGGCTACAAGAACATAGAGAAGCATGGCCCAGCCGGTTTCCCAAAACGTGGGATGCACATATATCTTAAGTTCGCGGGCGTTGTCGGTCCACACTCCGTCTGAGTTGGTGCTTCTAACAACGAGCGTATATTT
>HF992583.1:0-10196 GCA_000436695.1 Prevotella sp. CAG:1185
CGATGCCTCCGGCTCAACAGCCACAATTTTTATGTCGGGGTTATATTCCTTCAGTCGTCGTCCCGTGCCGCTTAGCGTTCCGCCCGTGCCTACGCCTGCCACAAACATATCCACCTTGCCCCCGGTCTGCTGCCATATCTCGTTGCCGGTGGTCATATAGTGAGCCTGCGGATTAGCCTTGTTCTCAAACTGCTGCAATATTACAGCCCCTTCAGTGGCGTCTCTCAGCTCCTCGGCAGCCCTAACTGCTCCCGCCATGCCTTCGCTTCCCGGTGTCAGCCTCACTTCTGCTCCGTAGGCTTTCACCAGCTTCTGGCGCTCAACGCTCATCGTCTCGGGTATGGTCAGTATCAGTTTATATCCCTTTACGGCAGCCACCATGGCCAGGCCTACGCCTGTGTTGCCGCTCGTAGGCTCAATTATCACTGCTCCGGGCTTAATTTTTCCATGCCTTTCGGCATCCTCAATCATTGCCAGCGCTATGCGGTCTTTCACGCTTCCGCCCGGGCTAAAGAATTCAACTTTGGCAGCTATGGGCCTTTTCAGTCCGTGCCGTGCCGACAGCCTCGAAAGTTCCATCAGCGGCGTGCGCCCTATCAGGTCGGTCAGATTTCTTGTTATTCCGTCCATATCATTTCCTTTTTAAATGTCATACATAATTTAATATAAAACAAAACCGGCAAAAGTCATGCCCGATGTCCGTAATGAAGAAACATCAGACAGCCTTTTGCCGGATAATATTTCAGTTATTTATTCCTTTCTTCTGTCAGGCCTGTTGCTGCTTGGCGTTCTGTTCCCTCATGATGTCGGCACGCGACTTCGACTTGGTTACGAGCCATACGCCCAGACAGACAAGAATTACTGCCAGGCCCTGAGTGGGCTTAAACACGCCGATGCCAGTAAGAACGCTCACCGTAACAGATACTAACGGCTGCACATAGTTGTAGATACTTACAACCGTGGGGCGCAGCGTGTGCTGACCAACCATCATCAGGATGTAGCTTACGTAGGTTCCGAAGAACACCACAAATCCCGTTTCGAGCCATGTGCTTGTAGGCACTGCGGCATAATTGATGCCGTTGGCAACATGATTAAACGTGAACGGCACGATCATAATCGTTGCGTATGTGAACATCCATTTGTTGACCGTGATGACAGAGTAACGCTTGATGAGCTTGCTGAATAGCGACAGATAGAGCGCAAACGAGAACTGTGCGCCCACGCAGAGCAGGTCGCCGCGTATGTCGCCTACCTTAGAGTTGGTTGCCGCCGCGCTTGTAACTATCAGAATCACGGCGCCGCTGCATCCCAGTATTACTCCCAAAGCCTTCTTTCCCGTGATAGGCTCTTTAAGGATTATGGCTGCCAGAATCATTGCAAAGATAGGCATAGAGGTTGTAACGATGCTCGAGTTTACTGGCGATGTGATGCTCAGGCCTATCGTGTAGCAGCACTGGTTGGTTACAAGTCCGAAGATAGCTGCGCCGATAAGCATCAGCAAGTCTTTCTTTGGAACGTGTTCTTTTGGCATGAAAAATGATGTTATCCAAAACAGAATTGCTCCTCCTGTTACCCTGAACGTCACCATGTCGAAGCCGGTTATGCCGTGCGTCATGGCATCTTTGCCGAGCGGAGCCATCAAGCCCCAGAAGGCGCACGCAAAAAACAGGCTCAGGTGAGCGATCAACGGACGGTTGTTTTGCATATTGTTTTGTTTTTTTGATTTAATTTGCAAGTGCAAAGGTACACATTTTCGTAGAAAATAATTATATTTGCTGTCTAAAGAACTTATTTATTTGATATTATGCAAAAATACGCTGAATATATTGAACAACTGGAGATAGAGTCGCTGTGGAGCGGAAGACGCCACGTGGAATGGGAACTCGACAGGAAGGTCAACATCCTGAGCGGTATTAACGGTGTGGGCAAGAGTACCATTCTCAATAAGGTAGTCAAGAGTGTAGGCGTTACGGGCGACATAACCAACCATCTGCTCAAGGGTGTCCACATAAAGGTGTTTCCTGAAGATGCCACGCATATACGGTTCGACGTGATACGTTCTTTCGACCGTCCGCTGCTCAATGCCGATATGCTCAGCGAGGTGGGAGCAAATCTTGTAACTGAGCTCGACTGGCAGTTGTTTAAGCTTCAGCGAAAATATCTCGACTATCAGGTTAACATCGGCAACCGCATAATCTCGGCCCTGCAGAGCGGAACGCCTGACGCAGCCGTGAAGGCACAGATGCTGTCGGAGCCGAAGAAGAAGTTTCAAGACCTGATAGACGACCTGTTCTCTGAAACCGGAAAGAAGATTATACGCACCGAAAACGAAATAAGATTCTCGCAGATAGGCGAGACTCTCTTTCCTTATCAGCTATCGAGCGGCGAAAAACAGATGCTCGCCATACTGCTTACCGTGCTCATTGAGGACAATCTTCCTTATGTGCTGTTTATGGACGAGCCTGAGGTAAGCCTGCATGTAGAATGGCAGAAGAGGCTCATCGACCTTATACTCGACCTTAATCCTAACGTTCAGATTATACTTACCACACACTCGCCTGCCGTGATAATGAACGGTTGGATAGACAACGTTACCGAGGTGAGCGACATCACAGACCAGAAATGACTTAAAGACTCAAGAACATGACAAGACGGCTGAAGGACAACATTAATTCAAAATATTTTGAGGCGGCAAACAGACTGAAGTCTAAGAAGGCACGCCGGCGCATCGTGGCTTATGTTGAGAGTTATGACGATGTGCTGTTCTGGCGCATGCTGCTCGGCAATTATGAGGACGACACAAAATATTTTGAAGTGATGCTGCCTTCGCACAACACGCTTGAGCGCGGCAAGCGCTCCGTGCTTATGAACCTGTTTTACAGTAAGGTGGGGCAGGACATGATAGCCTGTGTTGATGCCGACTACGATTATCTTATACAGGGCGCAACCGTAACTTCGCGCAACATTCTCAGCAGTCCGTTCGTGTTTCACACTTATGCTTATTCAATAGAGAATCTTCAGTGCTACGCCCCGTCGCTCCACAATGTCTGTGTAATGGTTACGCTCAACGACCATGCCATATTCAATTTCAACGAATATCTTAAGCAGTACAGCGAGGCTATCTTTCCGTTGTTTGTATGGTCTATATGGTATTACCGGCAGGACATATACGGTCAGTTCACCATAACCGAGTTTAACCGTGTTATAGAGATCGGCAACTTTAACCTTGGTGCGCCCGAACAGTCGATAATGAACGTGCGCAACAAGGTGTCGAAGAAGATCAACTGGCTGCATCATCATAATCCTGACGCAAAGGAGTCGTATCTCACTTTGAAGAAAGAGCTTATAGAACTTGGCGTTACGCCTGATACTACATATCTTTATATACAGGGCCACCATCTGTTCGACAAGGTTGTTGTGCCGGTGATGAGCAAGGTGTGCGAGAAACTTGTGCGTGAACGCGAGAACGAAATAAGGCGTCAGGCCGTACATTCAACACAGATGCGCAACGAACTTTCGTGCTATTCGCACAGCGTTCAGGACATTGTGCAGATGTTGAAGAAGAATATGGGCTATTATAATTCGGGGCCGTTTCAGCGTATGAAACGTGATATTGAGACATATCTTCAGGCTTATGGCTCTGTGTCGGGCACAGATGTGCATGGTGAAACGTGTTCAGACGTACATTCTTCAAGGTGTGAAGGCAATGAAAAAGAGTCTTAAAGGTAGTTTGCTTTAAGGCCTTTTCAATTTATTCCCGGCATTGGGGAATATTAGCTTAAGTTGTTTGCACTTTAGCGTAAGGTGCTGTTTGTCAATGCATTGCTGAATTATGGCTTCCCGGCTTGATATATTTTGCCGTGCGGTGGTATCGTCAGTGTGACAAGTAGAAAAAGAAACTCGTCACACTCTAACATATTATATTTCAGAATATTATATGCGAATGTGACGAGTGATGAGTTTTTATTAAAAATATTTTTATTCTTATTCCAAATCCGGGCAGCCTTCACGGAAGTCTGTTCATTGTGAAGATTTGCCTATAGCTAAATACTTTTCTTCAATAGACGGACTGTCTGTATGCTGAAGCATTTAGCTGTTTATAGTCAAAATCCGTCAGTTCTCTTTCCAGAATGCAGGCGTAAACAGTACAAGTACGCTGAAGAACTCGAGACGGCCCATGAGCATAAGTATGGAGCAAATCCACTTACCCGCGTCAGGTATCATGCTCCACGACATAGTCGGACCAATTTCCAGACCAAGCGTCGGGCCTACGTTGCTTGCGCAGCTTAATGCTATTGTTACAGAGTTGGTGCTGTCGATGCCCATGCATGTCAGCGAGAAATACGCAAACAGACATACGGCAAGATATAGAGAAAGAAACACCAGCAGAGTGGCCTGAGCCTGATAAGGCACGGTGTTGTTGCCAACCTTCACCGGCAAAACTGCCTTTGGGTGGATTATATGTCTGAATTCATTCTTTATTATCTTGAGCAGAATAACGCCTCTTATACATTTTATTCCGCCACTTGTGCTTCCGGCGCATGCGCCGATAAACATACAGATACTCAGAATAACCCATGTTATGTGGGGCCATTGTCCGGCATCGGCATTAAATATACCTGTTGTGGTGATGAATGCCACTACCTGAAACAGGGCATATCTCAGAGCATCGGCAAGACTGTAGTTGAGGTCTTTTATCAGGAAAAACATTATTCCTGCCGTGGCAAGGGCCACTACACAGAAATAAAATCTGAGTTCGGGATCTTTGAAAAACGACTTTATCTTACCCTTTATCATTGTGAGATACAGCAGGGTGAAGTTGGTTCCCGACAGGAACATAAATATAATGGCTATATAGTCGATTACTGCCGAGTGAAAATATCCTGCACTCGCGTTGTGAGTGGCAAAGCCTCCCGTTGCCGTTATCGACATTGAGTAGTTGAGACAGTCGAACAGACTCATGCCTGCAACATAGAAACATGCCGCGCATCCTACGGTAAGAATAAGATATACAGCCCAAATTGATTTGGCGTTGGTGCTGAGTCGTGGGTGCATTTTTGTCTTGATAGGGCCTGTTGCCTCGGCCGAAAACACCTTCATGCTTCCGCCTACGAGCGACGGCAGAATGGCTATCGTGAAGAAAACTATACCCAAACCGCCTATCCAGTGGGTCATTGAGCGCCAGAATATCAGTCCGTGCGGAAAGCTTTCAATGTCGTCTATTATCGTGGCTCCTGTTGTGGTGAAGCCCGACATGGTTTCAAAGAAGGCGTCGGTGAAGTCGGGTATGTATCCGCTTATGACGAAAGGCAATGCGCCAAAAATACTGAATATCACCCATGTAAGCGTAACAAGCAGATAGGCGTCGCGCCTGCCCATGCTGTTTTCGGCGTGATAGCCCTTATATTTCAGGGCTATGGCCGTGAGTATTGTTATGGCTATAGATATGATGAATGCCATGATGTCGTCTTCCTTATAGTAGATCGACACGCAAAGGCTGTAGAGCATCATGGCCACTTCTATGAAAAGCAGCGAGCCAATGACTTTATATATGAGTTTAAAGTTTATCATTTCTGACCTTTAATTGAAAAACTTTTCTATCTTACTCATGTTTATGTCGTGGCAGAACACAACCACGATGTCGCCGGCGGCAATCTCTGTGTTACCCGAAACCAGCTGTCCCTCTCCGTTCCTTACCAGTCCTCCGATGGTTGCTCCCTGCGGCAGACCAAGTTCATAAACCTTCTTCTTTGTAACCTTTGAGCCCGGCTGAGCCGTAAACTCTGCCACGTCGGCGTTGGCAGTCATCAGGAATCTGGTGTTCTTAACGTCGGCGTCGAGCATCATCTGGTAGATATAGCTTGCGGCTATGGCTTTCTTGTTTACAATAGTACCGATGTCAAGGCTTTCGGCCATGCTCACATAGTCGAGGTTTTCAACCATTGCTATGGTCTTTCTCACGCCCATTCTCTTTGCCGTAAGACACGCAAGGATGTTTGTTTCGGCGTTTCCTGTCAGTGCCACAAAGGCCTGAGTGTTCTTTATTCCTTCCTCTATGAGCAGCGGCATGTCGCGTCCGTCGCCGTTTATCACCATTGTCTTGTCTGTGTCAACAATCTCGTTAATGTATTCGCAGCGTTTCTCGTCGGCCTCAATAATCTTCGCGTTCATATATTCGGGCATGGTCTGCGCTGCCCTTATGGCAGTGTTGCCTCCGCCCATAATCATCACGTTCCTTACGTCAACATAATGCTCCTTGCCAACAATCTTGCGGATGTAGGGCACATAGTTGCGTGTGGTCATAAAGTATGCCATGTCGTATATCTTCAGTTCATCGTCGCCTCGCGGTATGATGGTGTCGTCGCCTCTTTTGATGGCCACGATGTGGTATGGCGATTCGGGCTTGCAGAGGTCTCTTAGCGGCTCGTTCAGAATCTCGCAAGTCTCTCTCAGTTTTATGCCCAGCATAATCAGCGCGCCATTGTGCACGTCCCAGCGCTGTCTTACCCAACTCATTTTCAGTCCGTTATTGATGTCGCGTGCGGCGAGGTTTTCAGGATATATGAGTGAGTCGATGCCGAGTTTGCTGAAAAAATCTTTCAGTTTATCGTCAATAAACTCATAGTTGTTCACCTTAGCCACCGTTTTTTTTGCGCCGAGAGCCTTAGCCAGAATACAGCTGTTCATGTTCATATTCTCGTCGGGCGTAACGCCTATATACAAGTCGGCATTCTGAACGTTAGCGTTTTTAAGCGTCTGTATGCTCGAAGGTGTGGCGTGTATGGTCATCAGGTCGTAGTCGTTGCTGATGTTGTTAAGCCTTTCTTCATCTTCGTCAATCAGCACAATGTCCTGATTGTTGCGTGATAACAGCTTAGCCAGGTGAGTTCCTATGGCGTAAGCTCCTGCTATGATGATTTTCATTTTACGTTTTGCTTGTTATGATATGCTGCCGGCAATGCTTTTTATTGTCGCGGCTATCGAGTCAGTGTCAATTCCTGTTATATGCTGCAGTTCGCTCACTGTGCCCTGTTCAACAAATTTGTCGGGCAGTCCGAGCCTTGTTACATGTGTGGTGTAGTTGTTGTCGCTGAGCCATTCAAGCACGGCAGAGCCGAATCCGCCCTTGCGCACACCGTCCTCAACGGTTATTATATACTTAAACTTTGATGCGGCCTCGGTCAGCAGCTTCTCGTCGAGCGGCTTTATGAAGCGCATGTCGTAGTGGGCAACTGTTATTCCGTCACATTCTTTCTCAACGTTTTCTATCGCCTTTGCCACGTTGTTTCCTATAGGGCCCACAGACATTACGGCCATAGTGTCGCCGTCTTTCAGCTTGCGTCCGGTGCCTACTTCAATCTCTTCAAACTTGTTTCGCCAGTCTGTCAGCACGCCGTGTCCGCGCGGATACCTTATCACGAACGGTCCTTTGTCCTTAAGCTGTGCCGTGTACATGAGATTGCGCAGCTCGTGCTCGTTCATCGGCGACGCTATTGTAAGGTTTGGTATAGGGCGCAGTGCCGCTATGTCGAAAGCTCCGTGGTGTGTGGCTCCGTCTTCGCCCACCAGTCCGGCGCGGTCAAGGCATAGAACTACGGGCAGTCTGAGTATGGCAACATCATGAATAATGTTGTCGTAGGCGCGCTGCGCGAACGAGCTGTATATGTTGCAGAACGGCTGCAGGCCTTCCTTTGCCATTCCTGCCGAGAACGTTACGGCATGACCTTCGGCAATGCCTACGTCGAAAGCTCTGTCGGGCATGGCCTTCATCAGTATGTTCATCGAGCATCCCGTCGGCATGGCAGGCGTAACTCCGATGATGTTAGGATTAGCCTTGGCCAGTTCGAGCAGCGTCTCGCCGAACACCGTCTGATATTTTGGCGGAATGCCGGTCTCGTCGTCGGTTATGCGCTCTCCCGTGTTGATGTTAAACTTTCCGGGAGCGTGCCATATCGTGGCGGCCTTTTCTGCCGGAGCATATCCGTGTCCCTTTATTGTGTGCAGATGCAGCAGTTTTGGACCTTTCATGTCCTTTAGCTGTCGCAGCACCCTTACCAGTTCTATCACGTTATGTCCGTCGAACGGGCCGAAATATCTTATGTTGAGGCCTTCAAAAATGTTCTGCTGGTGACTTATGGCTGATTTTAGGGCATTGTTAAGTCTTATTATGCCCTTGCGTCTGTCTTCGTCAAGATAACCTTTGGCGTTGAGCCATTTCGACAATTTGAATCTAACGTTGTTGTATGTCTCGTTGGTGTTAAGCTTCAGCAGAGCCTGTTTCAGTCCGCCCACGCTGCGGTCTATGCTCATGTTGTTGTCGTTGAGTATTATGAGCATGTCGTTGGGTGTGGTCGAAACGTTGTTAAGACCCTCAAAGGCCAGTCCGCCGCTCATGGCGCCGTCGCCTATTATTGCCACCACGTGCCTCTTGCCGTTGCCCGTCTTCTTTGCAGCTACGGCCATTCCGAGCGCAGCCGAGATAGAGTTTGACGCGTGTCCGCATACAAAACTGTCGTATTCGCTTTCAAGCGGCGATGGAAACGGCATTATGCCGTGCAGCTTGCGGTTGGTGTAGAAGCGGTCTTTCCTTCCCGTAAGTATCTTATGTCCATAAGCCTGGTGGCCAACGTCCCATACGAGTCTGTCTTCAGGCGTATTAAATACGTAGTGCAGTGCTACGGTGAGTTCTATGGCTCCCATGCTCGAGGCCATGTGTCCCGGGTTGACCGAAAGCTCTTTCAGAATGTCGTCGCGCAGTTCTTTGCACAGTTGCGGCAGCTGTTCCTCTTTCAACTTTCTCAAGTCATCGGGATAATTTATTTTGTTAAGAAGATTAAAGTCGTTAGATTCCACGGTCGTCTTGTTATTGAATATACTTGCAAAGATAATGTAAACAGACTGAAGAACAAAATAAATTCGTTTATTTTTATTAAGGTATAATATGCTTTTATTGCAATTAAAGTGGCATTTCTGACAATATTTATATAAAGATAGATGTAAAATGGAAGGTGGTATGATGTGTTTTTCAATAAAAAGATGTAAATTTGCGACAAACAATAAAATTAGATAAAATGAACATTAACAAGGGTTTAATCATGTCGGGCATGATGGCTGCGATGTTTTCGCTGCCGTGTCTGGCTCAGACAAAAGACGGAGGCATATCAGCTGATATGCTCAAAGAGATTCAGCAGTCGCAGAAATTGTCTTCTGCCGACAAGGCTTTGTTTAACGCCGTGGCGTCAAACAGCATTGACAACCTGGCCAAGAACCACGCTAACCGCGGTGCCATAGACACCTATTTTAGCGTGGAGACAAAGGCCCAGAGCATTACCGACCAGAAGCAGAGCGGACGCTGCTGGATGTTCAGCGGCTTCAATGTGCTGCGCTCTAACTTCGCCAACCGCACCGACTCGTTGAGTGTTGAGCTGTCGCAAGACTATCTTTTCTTCTGGGATCAGCTAGAGAAGGCCAACCTCTTCCTTCAGGGAGTGATCGACTGCGCGTCGAAGCCGATGGATGATGTGCGTGTGCAGTTCTTCTTCAAGAATCCGATTAACGACGGCGGAACGTTCTGCGGAGTGTCTGACCTTGTTGACAAATACGGACTGGTGCCTTCTGACGTGATGCCTGAGACATTCTCTGCCGAAAACACATCAAAGGCTACCGCCCTGATTAAGTCGAAATTGCGCGAGTTTGGACTGAAGTTGCGCGACATGGCTAACGGCGGAAAGAGTGCCAATGAGATTAAGACCGAGAAGACAAAGATGCTGTCTGAGATTTACCGCATGCTTACCCTTACTCTCGGTGAGCCTGTCAAGGAGTTTACTTATGCCTTTAAGAACAAGGACGGACGCACCGTTACAGAGGCAAAGAAATATACACCGAAGTCGTTTGCGGCCGAGATTCTCGGCGGAAAGACCATCGGAGGTTCTTTCATAATGGTGATGAACGACCCGCGCCGCGAGTATTACAAGACTTACGAAGTGGAGTATGACCGCCACACATACGACGGAACAAACTGGAAATATCTTAACCTGCCGATGGAAGACATTGCCAAGCTGGCCATCGCTTCGCTGAAAGACGGCCGCAAGATGTACAGTTCTTACGATGTAGGTAAGTTCCTCGACAGCAAGCGCGGCTATTGCGACACACGCAACTACGACTATGGTTCGCTCTTCGGCACTACTTTCGGTATG
>HF992583.1:10221-21405 GCA_000436695.1 Prevotella sp. CAG:1185
CGGTATGAACAAGGCTCAGCGTATCATGACTTACGACAGCGGTTCTACTCATGCCATGACTCTTACTGCCGTTGACCTCGACGCTAAGGGCAACCCGACAAAGTGGAAGGTTGAGAACAGCTGGGGCGCCGACTGGGGCCAGAAGGGGTGTCTGATAATGACTAACGACTGGTTTAACGAGTATATGTTCCGTCTCGTTGTCGACAAGAAGTATGTTCCTGCCAAGACTCTTAAGCAGTATGATCAGAAGCCTGTTATGGTTATGCCTGAAGATCCGCTGTTCTTGCCGGATGAATGATTTCCTTTTAGGAGTTAAGGAGTAATGGAGTTAAGGAGTTAAGACAAATGACTTGACGATTAAAAAGTAGTTAAAGTAGTTATAAGTAGTTAAAGGAGTTAAAGCCATATGCCTTGTGGCTTTCTTGATGATTGTTAACTACTAAGATTAACTCTTTGATTTGTATCTTACTCATACTTAAAAATAAAATCCGTCGGCCATCTTTTGTCCGGCGGATTTTTTTATGCCTATGAATATAAAATATTTGCTTTAGAACTTCAGGTTTATGCCTGCCATCACTGTGCGGCCTCTCAACGGAACGCGCAGGAATGTGTAGTTTGAACCTTGATATGACGAAATCTCGTAGCTTTCGCGGTTAAGCAGGTTTATGGCTGTGAGCGTTACGCTGAGCGTCTTGCTGAAGTCATATTTTGCTCCGGCGTTCAGAAACAGGTTGGTTGAATATTGGTCGTGGGTTATCTCGTATGTGGTTCCGGCAGCGTCGGCATACAGGCGCAAGGCTTTTATCGGCATAAAGTCGAGGCTTAGTGAGCAGTATGCGTTTTTCAGAACGTTGTCTGTTGACGAGAAAGCGTCGGGGCGTTTCCATGTTATGTTGCCCGCAACGGTAAGGTTTGCTGTCAGCCAACTAAGTTTGTCCCATGACGCACCCACTTGCGCGTTGGCGGCATTATATCTTATATAGCCTTCAACGCCATTCTGTGAGGCAAGCGTCTTGTTGTAAGAGTAAGAGACATAGCCTTTAAGCGTGAACCTTGCGTTGCGCCATATCTTCTTAACGTTGCCGACACCGCTGAATGATGTGTGCATATTGTCGCCCCATACAGGATTTATCAGCGTCAGGTCGCCTGCATAAAAATAACTGAAATAACGGTCCTGATTAATCTGCTGCCAAATGGCATACACGTTCCATGACAGCATTGTTGCCGTGTTGAGCCACGATAACCGTATGCTGGCAGTCTTTGTGCGGCTGAACGACATCGAGTCAGTGCCTAGCGTATAGGTGCGGTAGTTGTTCATCATTGCTCCATAGAAAGGAACGCTCCGTGTGTCGGCATTGCGTATGATGCCCACTGACGCGTCGACAGATGCCATTGTGCTGAGCTTATAGTCGATGTCGAGCATAGGCGAGAACATCACCTTGTGCGTATTTATGCCGCGCATCGGGTACGAATAAGAAATATATTCCACCGGCAGGGTGAGCGTCAGCGAGCCGTCGGGCAGGTTATATTCGTATTTCGGTTCGAGGGTGTGAAGCCAGTAGCTGCCCGTCATATCGTCCTTAACACCGCTCATGGTTGTCTCGTTGCGCTTGTATTCCATAATGTAACCGATGCCGAGACTGCCGCCGAAAAGGCTGAAGTTGGTGCCTATGCGGTTGCGCGTAAACAGGTTGCGCAGTCTTGCGGTATAGTCTGTCGGCAATTTTTCATCGTCAGATGTAACTCCGAGCCGTTCGCGCGAGCCGTAAAGGCGCACTATCGACGACACGTCGAAGAGCATCGCGTCGGTGTTGATTGTAGCTTCGAGTATGTTCTGCACGTCATATTGCTTGCGCTTTACCTGCTCCTGCAATGTGCCTATGTTGCTGCTGCCGTTGTTTAGGGCATCGCCTAGTCCTAACGTTGCCGACGCTTCATCCGTGAGATACATGCTCTTTGTGTTCTGTTCATAGCGCAAAATGCCCTTCACAAGGTCGTTCTTGTTGTGTATGTCGTTGTTTTCAAACACGTTTACCGTATCCTCCTTGGCAGTGTAACTATTGAAAATACTGTCCTGCTGCAGTCCGCTGTCATGATAATACATCACATTCATGCGCAGCGTCTTTTCCTGTGTGAAGGCGTGCAGATAGTTAAGTCCTGCGTAATACGACTTGTTTTTAAGATAATACAGCTGCGAGATTGGCGGCGTCTGTGCCGTTGGCGAGTACATGAAAGGCGCGGGCAGGGGCTCAGTGGTGTACATTCCCGTATAGCTGTTCATTCCTCGGGTAAGACTCTCCAGACTTATTCCGCAGTTGTTCATCATTCCTGTGAACAGCAGCTGGTTCTTCTTGTTTATGTTTATTGCCGTCAGTCGGTTGTCCCATGTCACGGGACTTCCGCCTATGTTGCCGTCGGCCTCGCCGAAGGGGCGCGCCTTGTAGCCTCGCTTCAGTTTCAGGTTGAGCGTTGCGCGGTCGTTGCTCACCTTGCCTTCAAGGGCCTTTATCGGCTGGTTGCGCTCCATTATCTGCACCTGCGCCACTGCTTCGGCAGGCATGTTCTGCGTAGCCTGGTTATATTGTGCGCCCATGAGGTCGAGTCCTTCTATGTTCACTTTGTTTATCGGCTTGCCCTGATAGCTTATTTCTCCGCTGTTGCTTACCTCTATGCCCGGCATCCGCTTCAGCACGTCTTCTATGCTTCGGTCCTGTTTCTGTCGGAAGGCGTCAACATTATACAGCAGCGTGTCCTTGCGGCGTGTTATAGGGTCGGCTGTCACGGTTACGTTTTTCAGTTCTACGGCCTTGCGCTCCAGTCGTGCGTCATACACGGCGCAGCCTTCTTTGAGCTGTATGCGCCGCGTCTCGTAGCCGAGAAACGCAAACTCAATCTGCCGTCCGCCGTTCACGGCTTTCAGACTGTATATTCCGTCTCTTCTTGTCAGCGCGTATGCAAGTAGCGAGTCCTTGCCGTCCAGCAGTTTGCACGTAACGTTGCCTACGGCTTTTCCGGCAGTATCGGTAACTTTTCCCGAATAGGCCGTCATGTCATTCTGAGCCGCCGCACTAACGCAGTCAAGCATCAGAGAAAACAATATTAAGATAAAGTCTTTTACCATTTCTGTTCAAGCATATTACTCGGACGACGTGGATAATTAGCCTCTTGTGACACCCATTTGCCGTTCACTTTAGTCTTCACTTTAAAAACTTCTATTGAGAGATTGTCATAGTTCTCTATATCGTTGCGGCACGAAGTTAGAGCTTCTTCGCGGCTTGCAGTCTTCAGCTTGCCCCAAAACTCTTTTTCATAAAGATACATGTCGCGGTAAGAATGTGCCTTCTCCATGCCGGCATAGGTGAATATCCAGTTGCCTTTTGTGTCACGGATATCCATTATCAGTCCGGGCAGTCCGTTGAATATATACGGTCCGTAAGGCAGACTTATGTTGTCGGCATACCATGCCACATAATCTCTTCCGGCATAGCTGCATGTGGCTTTCTTGCAGGGAATGTCACTTATTATTGTGTCTCCCGCTGCAAGATTCCAGTCAATCTGTGGCGTGAAGGAGTATTCAAAGTTATATAAATTGTCATAAAACTGCACTTTGGTCTGATAATCAGCAAGGTCAGTAATGCTAACTGTGTAATAGTTGATTCTGCCTATTGCTTCATTCCATGTTTTGATGGCTTGCCTGTCACGTGCGTTTTTCTTGCTTTTTCCCATGTAAATATCCATCGAGTCGAGTGCAAGCTGATAATAGTCGCCATACTTTGTGTATTTATCTGATATTTGCAACAGTGTCTTTGCCTCGGTATATTTATCCGTCTTGGTGCTGTCTTTCAAGTATTTCAAGTCGTAATACACCGCGATTTTGGCTGTGTCGTACACTTCTTTTCTTATTTTTCTGTACGCATCCAGACCTCCGTCATAGCTTGTTATGCGTGGCATCTGTGCTTTTACAGACATAGGCAATGTGCATAAAATAGCGATTAATGAAGAAAATATCCGTTTCATATATTTTAGTTATAATTAATCATAAGTATTTTACCATTCCAGTTCAAGCATGTTTGTCGGGCGTGGTGCCATCATTTTATCAAAGTCGGGACCTTTCTTTACAACTGTCATAACTCCGCTTTCTATCGCAATGCTCACAAAATTTTCGTTTTCGTTACGGTAGGCAGATAAGGCCTTTTCTCTTGTTGTCTTTTTGTATTTCTTGTCCTTATAAAGATACATCATATCTGTTGGTGCGGCTTTTGATATGCCGTTGTTTGTGAATATCCAATTCAGCTTGTCGTCATACAGTTTCATAATGATTCCGGGCAGACCGCTGAAAACGAAAGGACCATAAGGCAGCGGCATGTTTTCGGCGTACCATGCTATGAAGTTGCGTCCGGCATATCGGCATGTCGCTTTTTTGCATGGGATGTTGTTTATCAGGGTGTCTCCAGGCAGCAAAGTCCATTGGATTTGTGGTGTGAGGTAGGTGTATTGGTATTTGTTCAATGGTGATCTCAGTTGCACGGTAGTCTGTGAACTTTTCAGGTCGGCAAGCATGATGTAATCGAATGTCGTTTTCGTTACAAGCATATTGAAATCATCATTTGCCTTCTTGTCGTGTGCGTTCTTTTTGCTTTTAGCAAGATAATTGTTTACGGAGTCTGCCTTTATTTTGTAGTAGTCGCCAAACCATGTGTAGTCGTCAGATATCATCAACAACGTTTGTCCGTCTTTGTATTTGTCCTTTTTAGTAGAGTCGGGCAAGAAACTCACTTTATAAAACACGTTGACATCTGTTGTGTCATAAAGAGTATGATTGATTTTTTTATACGCGTACATGCCTCCGTCCGGGCTTGTCATAAATGCTTTCCCAGTTTGTGCACGGCCTATATGGCATAACAACAGGTATAATATTAAAACGCTGATGTGTTTCATTACCATTTTATGTTTATTTTCTTAGATATTTGTGGCGGTTTGGTTTGCTTAATCACAAAAGTCAATGCCGTTGGCTTTGTGTTTAGTTCTGTCGTCTGCGAAGTGTTTTTGTATGGCAAATATCTTAGCCTGCATAAATGATATGCTCAACACTTCTTTTTGCCTTCGTGTTGATGACGGCTTAGAATAACTCATTGAAGCAGAATCCGCCCGGTGTTGCAAACAAGTGATGCAAGGCTCGTGCATGGATGAAATATGCGTCGGGCTACAAGACTGATTGTAGAGGCCGACTGCAAAATTACAAAAATCCTTTATATATATGTATAAACGCCAAATTTGGGGCTACATTTAACCAAGTTTTAACATATTTAAATTTAGCGTGCCATTTATTTCTAAGTCTAAATTAAGTCTTGATAGTCTAAGTGAAGAACGAAGAGTGAAGAGTGAAAAATTCAAATGTAAATTTGCCTTATAACAACAAGGCATATGGATTCTTCACTCTTCACTCTTCGTTCTTCACTTATATTATACCAAGTGGCTTATCAGCTCCTCGCGGTCGCCGGGCAGAAGGTCGATTACGGGGATTTCAACCATGGTGTAGCATCCGGGCTGCTGACGCATAGATGCGCGTGCAACGTTTACCAGCACCTGACCTGTCAGGGCAGGGTTGTTGATGCTCATGTTGAACTCCATGCGCTGGTTCTGAGTCTTTCCGCTAACGCCCTTGCGCACTAGGTTTACGCCGTGGCCCATGTCCTGCACAGCGTCAACGCTGTCAACCTGCATAACGTATGTCTCGTCGCTTGCGAAATACGGGTCGGCCTTGATAGCCTTTGTAACCTCCTCAAGACTTGCGCCCTCTTCAAGCTCAACGTAAACCATGCGGCGGTGTATGCCTTCACCCTTAGGTATGGTCATAGACAGAGCGTTCTTTACGCCCTCTTTAGAGCGCACGCATACAGAGTGGCCCATGCTCATGCCCGGACCGAAGTTGGTATAGCTCAGTCCTTTTGGTGCAAGGCTCTGCATAAGAGTGCGCACAACGCTGTCCGAACCCGGGTCCCATCCTGCTGCAATAACAGCCACAGTGCCGTGTTCCTTGCATATCTTCATCAGGTTAGAGCGATATTCGCGTATGCTTGTGTGTATGTCGAAGCTGTCTACGGTGTTGATGCCGAGCGGCAGAATTTTTGTTGCGTACTCCTCGCAGCTGCGTGTCGGTGTGGCAAGTATCGCCACGTCAACATCTTTCAGCTCAGTGATGTCCTTCACCACTTCATAGTCAGCCAGCTCTGCCGGCTTGTTCTCTGCTCCGTGGCGTCTTACTATACCTGCAATCTCGAAGTCTTCAGCTGCCTCGAGCGCCTCAACTGTAAATTTGCCAATGTTGCCGTAGCCCACTACGGCTGCTCTGATTTTCTTCATATAGCCTAAAGTTTTTTGATTTTTTATTGTTCTATTTCTTTTATTGAGTGCAAAGATAATGTAAATTTTCAGGAGAAGAAACAGTTGTATGTGTTTTTTCAACAATAAGCAGAGTTAATGTTATTAAACGTAACTGAAAATATTGTGTTTGTTACTTTTTGTGTTAAGTTCTATCTTAAACGCCTGAATACTGTAATGTTTCGGCTGCTTTTTGTTTCGTGTGCATGTTTTTGTTACATAATTTCATGCATGTCAAGTTTTCTTTTCATGCCGGCGATGATTGTTTGATTTGAGCAACTTATGGTTTGATTCGCAAAAGTCACTTTCGTATTAAAACTGCTAACTTTGCGGCAGATTAAAAATGGCAAACAAAAGAGGAAAAAATGATGACACAACAGGAATTGCAAGACCGCGTGGCATTGAAGGATTTAGTAGACCGCTATGCGACAGAATCAGACAAGAACAACCAAGACTATTATCGTGAAATATTCACTCCAGACATAAAGCTGAAAGTCTATTTCGGCGATACTCTCGGTATGGACATCAACAATGTTGAAGACATGATAGCCAAGTATAAGGCCTTCGGCGCAGCCAAGGCATCATTTCATCAGAACGGACAGCAGGTGGTTGACTTTATTGACGAGACACACGCCACAGGCATCTGCTATGCCATTGCCACCCTGGTAACTGAAGAAGACGGCAAAGACAGACTCACTATGCACGCCGTGCGCTATTACGACAAGTATGTCAAGACAGACGGACGCTGGTGGATCTCCGAGCGCGAACAGCATTTTGTCTATACATCTGTCCCACCGTTGGTTTGAGTGTCATGCGGGCAATACTGACAGTTGTTTGCACTATGCTGATGAGTATTCTGACGTTGGCATCTTGTGCGCAGAGCAATCATAAAAAAGAAAATAACATGAGCGGAAAGAAAATATTGGTGGCCTTCTTCTCGCGTGCCGGCGAGAACTACAACGTGGGCTACATAAAGAAAGGCAACACACAGATAATAGCCGAGATGATAGCTGCCTAAACAGGCGGCACGCTGTTTCACATTGAGCCTGTAACGCCTTATCCCGCCGGATATGACGAATGTATCGAAGTGGCAAAAAAGGAGCTTAACGCCAATGCGCGCCCTGAGATAAAAGGAGATGTAAGCGTAGAAGACTATGATGTGATTTTTTCTCGGTTATCCCAACTGGTGGGGCGATGTTCCGATGGCTGTTTACACGTTTATCGAAAAGCATGACTGGCACGGCAAAATAGTCGTACCGTTCTGCACGCATGAGGGCAGCGGACTTGGCGCCACAGAGAGCAGACTGAAGAGGGCTTGCGTGGGAGCAACTTTTATGAAAGGACTTGCCGTGCAGGGCATAACCGCCCAGAACAGCCGCTCGCAGGCCGGTTAGGATGTGGCCGGATGGCTTGGCGGAATGAATTTTTAACCCCAACCGATTATCCGGATTTGGCAATACGACAACAGAAAAACAATAAGACGGCTGAAAACGTCCGGCCATTTGTAGTATTAAAACCATGTGCATCCTAAATAACATGAAAAAGTATAGGACAATTAAAAAGATAATAAGCAGACGATGAAAAATAATGTAATGATATTGACCGGTGCCGGTCAGATAGGTATGGCCATTGCCCGTAGGATGGGCTACGGTATGAAGATTGTTATAGGCGACAAGCGCAAGGATAACGCAGATGCAATAGCCGACATTATGAACAAGGCCGGATTCGACGCTGTACCTGTGGTTATGGATCTCTCGTCGCGCGAGTCGGTCCTGTCGATGATAGACGAGGCAAGACGATACGGCGACATACGCATGTTTGTAAATGCCGCCGGCGTGTCGCCCAGTCAGGCGTCGGTTGAGACCATTCTGCACGTAGATCTCTACGGAACGGCGGTTCTTCTTGAAGAGGTCGGCAACGTGATAGCCGAAGGCGGCGTCGGCATAACCATATCGAGCCAGTCGGGCCACCGCATGCCTGCCCTTGGAGCAGAGATAGACGAGCAGCTCGCCATGACGCCCACAGAAGACCTTCTGAAACTGGATGTGCTTCAGCCGGTCAACATACGCGACACTCTGCACGCCTATCAGCTGGCAAAGCGTTGCAACGTGAAGCGCGTCATGTACGAGTCAGTGCGCTGGGGCAGGCGCGGTGCGCGCATCAATTCCATCTCGCCGGGCATTATAGTCACGCCGCTTGCCATTGACGAGTTTAACGGTCCGCGCGGCAACTTCTACAAGAATATGTTTGCCAAATGTCCGGCAGGCCGTCCCGGCACGGCAGACGAGGTGGCTAATGTTGCCGAACTGCTGATGAGCGACCGCGGGGCCTTCATCACCGGTTCCGATTTTCTTGTAGACGGCGGAGCCACAGCGTCTTATTTCTATGGTCCGCTTCGCCCCTGATGCCTTTGTCTGATATGTTAGCGCAAGTGTCGGCAGACAAAAGGGCGGCCGCTTTATGCCGCAAGCCGAATAAGGCTTATGGCAAGTACGGACGTCCGATGCTGAAGACATCATGACAGAATGTAGACTTCAGACTGTATGACCGTGGCATTTGGCATACAGCCTGAAGTTGTATTATTGTCATTATTGCTTGTTTATGTCAGCTTTAAGGCTTATCTTTGTAATCAGTGAACGAAAACAGAATAAAGTTATGATAGAGAATCTTGCTGAATTTTATGAGCGCATAGGACGCAGCGACCTTGCAGCCGAGGCATACATCAAGGACAAGCCGTATTTCACCGTGCAGGATAGCGCGTGCCGCATAGGGCATGTGTCGTTCAGCTATCGTGATTTCTATAAGGTGGCGCTTGTGCTTGAAACGGGCAAGCTCTATTATGCCGACAAGTGGATTATGGTAGACCGTCCGGCCCTGATGTTCTCTAATCCTATGATACCCTATGCCTGGGAAGCCATGGGCAACGCCAAGGGCAGAGGATGCTTCTGTATATTCAACGAGGCATTTATAGAGGCAAGCGAGAAAATGGGTACACTGGCCGATACGCCGCTCTTCAATCCGTCGAAAGAACGCATCTATTTCTTGAATGACGATGTGCTGAAAAGCGTAACCGAGATATTCGATAAGATGCGCCGTGAGCTGCAGACCGACTATTCGCAGAAGCTCGACATCCTGCGGTGCTATGTTCATCTCATGGTGCATGAGGCAATGAAGGCAGCACCAACCAGCACTTATGTTCCCCACAAAAATGCCGCCCAGCGCATAGCCGAGCTGTTCTTGGCACTGCTCGACCGCCAGTTTCCGATAGAATGGCCGAAGAAAATATTGCGGCTGAAGTCGGCCACCGACTTTGCCGACCGCCTGTCTATACATGTCAACCATCTTAACAGGGTGGTGAAGGCCACGACAGGGCGTACCACGTCCGACCTGATCAACTCGCGCATTGCCCAGGAGGGAGTGCAGCTGTTGCAGCACAGCAGGCTCAGCATCAGCGAGATAGCATACAGCCTCGGCTTCGAGGAGCTGTCTTCGTTCAGTAACTTTATAAAGAAACGGACGGGCAGTTCGCCTACCGAGCTCAGAGAAGTAGCGGGCTGATGCCGCTGCTTTTTTTGTGGAAACAGTTTGCGCGGATACAGGCAGACGTCATGGTGAGTCACGGATAATGCGTGCAGAAGCATAATTGTTTGATTTGAGTAAACTATGGTTTGATTTAAAAAAATATGTCAGCCGGAAACTATCTAACTTTGCGTCTATATACGAATAATATGCGCAAAATATGAAATACAGAGAATTAGGCAGAAGCGGGCTGAGTGTTTCGGCTGTCGGGCTAGGATGTATGGGCATGAGCCATGCATATGGTGCTCCGGCGGATAAGGCCGAAATGACACAACTTATAGCCAAGGCCGTAGATTATGGCTATACGTTTTTTGATACGGCAGAAGTTTATGGCACCCCAGACAGTCCTTATGACAACGAAATTCTTGTAGGCAGTGCCTTGAAACCTTTTCGCGACAAAGTGGTAATAGCCACAAAATTCGGACTGAAATTTGATGCCGTGAGCGGAAAAATTCCTTATCCGCTTGTGGCCGATTCGCGGCCTGAGGCGATAAGGCAAAGTGTTGAAGGCTCGTTGAGGCGCCTGCAGACTGACCACATAGACCTTTATTATCAGCACCGCATCGACCCGCACGTAGAGCCTGAGGCGGTGGCGGAGGTTATGGCTGCGCTGATAAAAGAAGGGAAAGTGCTTCACTGGGGCATTTCTGAGACAACAGAAGAAGCTGTGAGGCGTGCCCATGCCGTGTGTCCTCTCACGGCCATACAGAACCGCTATTCTATGATGGCACGTTGGCACGAGTCGCTTTTTCCTGTACTCGAGGAACTCGGAATAGGTTTTGTGGCCTTCTCGCCGCTGGCCAACGGCCTTCTTACATGCAGGTATACGGCCGAGAGCCGTTTTGAGTCGGGCACCGACTACCGTTCTTCCATGCCTCAGTTCCGTAAAGAAAGCTATGCCGACAACCGTGAATTGCTGGAGCTTTTGCGCCGTTATGCCGAAATCAAGCATGCGTCTCCGGCACAGATATCCTTGGCGTGGATGCTCTGCAGAAAGCCATGGATAGCAGCCATTCCGGGCACACGCAAACTTAACCGCCTGGCCGAGAATGGCGGAGCTGCTGATATAGAGCTTACGCAGGAAGAAATAAAAGCCATAGACAGGGCACTGGATAATATGAAGATGTCGTCCGTATTCGGAGGAAGCAAAGTAAAATAACATGAATTTCAAGAGTATGAAGAAAACAGGTTCATCCGACATTTCGCGTGATAGTTGTTAATTAA